>JAFXQR010000010.1 GCA_017526985.1 Lachnospiraceae bacterium | reverse complement strand
GGAGGGTAAGCAGGTGGCGTATCTGGTGCCTACCACCATTTTGGCGGAGCAGCATTACAACACTTTCCGGGAACGGATGAGCCAGTATCCGGTGCGCATCGAGATGCTTTCCCGTTTCCGTTCGCCGGGGCAGATCAAAAAGGCGCTCGCGGATCTGAAGAAAGGTCTGGTGGATATCGTGATCGGAACCCACCGCCTGCTGTCCAAGGACGTGGTCATTACCGATCAGGGACTGCTCATCATCGACGAGGAGCAGCGTTTCGGCGTGGCGCACAAGGAAAAGATCAAGCAGCTGCGGGAGAATGTGGACGTGCTGACACTGACGGCGACCCCCATTCCGCGTACCCTGCATATGAGCCTGGTGGGGATCCGCGATATGAGTCTTTTGGAGGAAGCTCCGGAAAACCGGCAGCCGATCCAGACCTATGTGTGCGAGTTCAATGAGGAAATGGTACGCGAAGCCGTGCAGCGTGAGCTGAACCGCGGCGGGCAGGTGTACTATGTTTATAATCGTGTCAATAACATTCAGGATATGGCGGCCATGGTGGCGCAGCTGGTGCCGGAAGCCAGTGTGGCCTATGCACATGGGCAGATGCAGGAACGCGAGCTGGAAGATATCATGATGCGCTTCATCAAAAAAGAGATCGATGTGCTGGTGTCCACCACCATCATCGAGACCGGTCTGGATATCCCGAATGTCAATACCATGATCATTCACGATGCGGACCAGCTGGGATTGTCGCAGTTGTACCAGCTTCGTGGCCGTGTGGGACGTTCCGACCGCATCAGCTATGCCTTCCTGATGTACCAGCGCAACAAAGTACTGAAGGAAGTGGCAGAGAAGCGTCTGACGGCGATCCGGGAATTTACCGATCTGGGCAGCGGCTTCAAGATCGCCATGCGGGATCTGGAGATCCGCGGTGCCGGTACTTTGCTGGGCAAAGAACAGCACGGGCATATCGAGAGCGTGGGCTATGATCTGTACTGCAAGATGCTGGAGGAAGCCGTACGCGAGGAACAGGGTGTAAAGGAGACGGTCGACGGCAACTGCACCATCGATCTGGATGTGAATGCGTACATTCCGCCGGAGTATATCGTCAACGAAATGCAGAAGCTGGATATCTACAAGCGGATCGCGGCGGTACGGGATGCGGCGGATGCCGATGCCATGCGGGATGAACTGAAAGACCGCTTCGGCACGCTGCCCAAGCAGGCGGAGAATCTGCTGCGCATAGCTCTTGTCAAAGCGCAGGCCGTGACTTATCATATAACAGAGATCCGCGGAAAAGTGGGACGCATCCGTTTTATCATGGAACGAAACGCGCCGGTGGATACCACGCAGATCCCGGTGCTGGTGAATGAATACGCCGGAGACTTGCGGCTGCAGACCGGACCGGATCCGGAATTTATCTATGTATATGAGATCGAGGGGCTGGTGGAGCAGGATGCAGAGCTGTTGCTGGCAGAGTGCGAAAAAGTAGTGGCCAGCTTTGCGGTATTGTTTCCAAAGACAGAGGGATAAACTATGGAAAATGAACAGCAGAAAAGTATCGGAGGCCTCATCGCAAAGCTGGTAGTGATCGGCATTGCGGTGCTGGGGGCAACACTTCTTTTGATGGGAGTGATCCTGGGCTGGTTTAAGGGTGAGCCGGAGATCCAGAAGATCACACTATCGGAACAGAGCCTGAGCATGCTGGAAGGGGATAAGGTCACTATGCAGATCATGAACTATCACCGTCTGGGAGAACCGACGATAAAATGGACGGCAGGTGACCGTGATGTGGCATCCGTCAGGGACAACAAGGACGGTACGGCAGAGGTGACGGCAAGGCAGGCGGGACAGATGATCCTTACGCTATCGGCAGATCATTGTGAGGACCTGAAGTGTTCGGTGGTGGTCAAAAAAGCACCCATCGCCAGCATTGCCGGTACGGCATGGGAGACGGAAGACGGCGATTATTACTTCCTGGAAGACGGCAGCTATTATTATTTCATCGGACCCAAGACGGAGAATTATATCAAGGGCAGCACGCAGATTAAAGAGATGAGCCGTGAAGAAATCATGGCAAGTGATGCTGCGGCGCTGACGGATTCGGTGGATCATGCAGCGTATTTTAAGCTGGATGCGGTAGCGGATCTGGAGGTGTATTACGGCAGCCGCAGACATGGCAGCCGGTATACGATCTATGTGGCAGCCAATGAGAATGAGGCGGCCATCTATGATACCGGGTGGAGTGAAGCACTGCCGGCAAAGAAGATCGACCTGCAGGTTGCATCCGTGTTGGATCAGAAGTTCCCGGGGGGCGCGGAGATCCCGGTGGATCTGGTGACGAACAACACGGTGGCTTCCGGAGATGTTGCTGCGTCTGTGGCCAATGTGCGTTTCGAAGACGACGGTATCTATAAAGAAAGCGTGGATGCGATCCAGATCGGGAATGATCTGATCTTTAAGCGCGGGGGTAAGGAACATAATGCGCTGTACCGTCTGCCGCTGGATGACAAAGGATCGGAACCGCAGCTGGTGTATGAGCCGGCGGACGGAAGGATCGTGACGGTCATCGGAACAGACGGTAATAAGCTGCTCTTCGGCGAAGGGGATGCGGCAAACGGCACTTACGGTACGGATGCATTGTACAGTATGTATCTGAACGGTGCTGCTCCGTCGCTTCTGGTGGAAGACGCGGTATCGGATTTCTGCGTATACAAGAATTATATTTTTTATACGGATTATAGCCGGCTTGTGAAACTATCCATGACCGGCAAGGCGGATGTGCTGTGGGAATACGGCGTGTACTGTTACGAGATCACGGAGGACGATCTGATTTTTTTGTTCGACGGTGATGTGTGGGAACTGCTGGATCCGTGGACCGGAGAAGACTACGGTTATGTATGCGAATCCTGCGGTTATGCATATGAATGTGATGTGGCCGAGCTGGCGGGAGACTATCTGTATTATTCCGCTTTTGATTATGACACCGAGACCATCTCGCTGCGTACGCTGGATGTTCAGAACGGGACGGAATCCATCGTATCCGGACCGCATACCGGGACCAAGCACGATACCTACTGTATGGTCGGCTATGATCATTATGTGTTGTTCACGACGGAAGACGGCGAGAGCCTGGTGCGTGTGGATGTGGAAAACGGCAAGGAAGAGCAGATCTATCTGGAGGATGCCGGTTACTGGTACGCCACCGAGCTGGTGCTGGTGGACGGACAGCCGCTGGCCTATCTGTGTGACGGGGACGGCAACGGCTGGTATGTGACCCTGGACAACTCGATGAACTTAAGCGTAGTGACCACTGCATTTTGAAATTGCTTGATTTGTAAGATTTGTTACGATATACTATATATCTCATAGTAAAATTATAGGTAAATGTTTTATATAGAAAGGGACAGAAATGGCAGAGACGATTTTGGAGATCAAAGATCTGAGCGCCGGGATCGCACAGGAAGACGGAGGCGAGATCCTGCATCATATCGATCTGACGGTGGGCAGCGGGGAAACGCATGTCCTGATGGGACACAATGGTGCCGGTAAATCCACCCTGGGCAATGTGATCATGGGCAGCCCGGTGTATAAGGTAAATTCCGGAAAGATCTTTTTTGACGGCGAAGATATCACGGAATTGAGTGTGGATGCAAGGGCAAAGAAGGGCATCTTCTTATCCTTCCAAAACCCGCTGGAAGTACCGGGACTTTCCCTGGAGGCTTTCCTGCGCAATGCGATCCGTGAAAAGACGGGCAAACCGGTGAAGATCTTCCAGTTCAAGAAACGGATGGAAGAGGTGCTGAAGCTGTTGGATATGGATCCGTCCTATGTGGAGCGCGACTTAAATGTGGGCTTTTCCGGCGGTGAGAAAAAGAAAGCCGAGATCTTCCAGCTTTTGATGCTGGAGCCGAAGCTGGCCATCCTGGATGAGACGGACTCCGGTCTGGATGTGGATGCGGTGCGCACGGTTTCCAAGGGCATCGAGATCTTCCAGAAGAACGGCGGCACGCTGCTGATCATAACTCACAGCACGCGTATCCTGGATTCACTGACGGTGGATCATACCCATGTTTTGGTGGACGGTAAGATCGTAGCGCAGGGCGATGGCAGCCTGGTGAACGAGATCAACGAGGGCGGCTACAGTAAGTATATAAAGTAAGAGGTTTTATAAATGGCAGAAATGCGAGGGGATACCCCCATCGATATATCCGAAGATCGCAGTAAGGGGCTCTTAAATGATGTGGAGCGCGGACTGTATGATTTTATAGATGAGGAACGGGAAGAGGACTTTTATAAAGTAGACGAGGGCCTGACCGAAGAGATCGTTCGGCAGATCTCGCAGGAGAAACACGATCCGGACTGGATGCTGGAGTTTCGTTTAAAATCCTTAAGGATCTATAACGAGCTGAAAGTACCCAATTGGGGACCGCCCATCGACGGTCTGGATATGGCGCGGATCGTGACCTATGTCCGTTCCAAGACCGATATGAAGGCGAGCTGGGAAGAGCTGCCGGAGGACATCAAGAATGCCTTCGAAAAGCTGGGTATTCCGCAGGCAGAGCGTGAGCAGTTGGCCGGCGTGGGCGCGCAGTACGATTCCGAGCTGGTCTATCACAATGTGCGTAAGGATGTGGAAGAGCAGGGCGTGGTCTATACCGATATGGAGAGCGCGCTGACCGGCAAGTATGCCGATATGGTACGGGAACATTTCATGAAACTGGTACCGCCCACGGATCACAAGTTTGCGGCACTGCACGGCGCGGTATGGTCCGGAGGATCCTTTGTGTATGTACCGCCCGGGACTAAGGTGGATATCCCGCTACAGTCCTATTTCCGTCTGAATGCGCCGGGAGCCGGACAGTTTGAGCATACGCTGATCATCGTGGACGAAGGCTCTGATGTGCATTTCATCGAAGGATGCTCCGCGCCGAAATATAATGTGGCTAACCTGCATGCCGGCTGTGTGGAATTGTTTGTCGGCAAGAACGCGCATCTGAGATATTCGACCATCGAGAACTGGTCTAAGAATATGTACAACTTAAATACCAAGCGTGCCATCTGTGAAGAGGGCGGCACCATTGAGTGGATCTCGGGATCCTTCGGTTCTCACGAATCCTATCTGTATCCGACCTCGGTATTAAAGGGTGACGGATCCCATGCGGAATTTACCGGCATCACTTTTGCCGGTAAGGGACAGAACCTGGATACCGGTGCCAGAATGGTGCATTTGGGAAAGAATACCTCGAGTTTCATCGATACCAAGTCCATCTGCAAGAGCGGTGGTATCAGTACCTACCGCAGCTCCGTAGAGATCCGCAAGACAGCGGAAGGCGCGAAGGCATCCGTCAACTGCGGATCCCTGATGCTGGATAGCATCTCCCGTTCCGATACGGTGCCGGCTATGGACATCCGTACGGACAAGGCGGATGTGGGACATGAAGCCAAGATCGGACGCATCAGTGACGATGCGGTATTCTATATGATGAGCCGCGGCATCAGCGAGGCGGAAGCCAGAGCGATGATCGTGAGCGGTTTTGCAAATCCGGTGAGCAAGGAACTGCCGCTGGAATATGCAGCCGAGATGAACAACCTGATCAAACTGGAAATGGAGATGGGGTAAGCTTATGGAGATCAGAAAGAAAGTAAACCATCTGCCGGTCCTGACCTGGAATAAACTGGATTTTAATGAAGCCACGCTTTCGGCGGATGTGACCTTTGCACAAAAAGACTATCGAAAAGAAACGGAACTGCCGGAAGGCATGCGGCTGGCGGGAGAACTGGACCGCGCGGCTTTTGTGAAGTGGAGTAAGGAACACGGTTGCGAGACCGTGCCGGAAGCCATCGTGGCAGGCAAGTTTCCGATGTATGCGCCGGAACAGTTCCAGACCGGTATGGGTGCCGAGATCGATGATCTGCTGAACGATGCAGGCGTTAAGACATTGCTCTATGAAGTGGACGGCAAGATCGGGACACCGGTGAAATTCACCTATGACTATTACGAAGATGCGGCAGCTATGGAATCGGTGCTGATTCATGTGAAGGCCGGAGCGGAAGTGACGCTGATCCAGTATTTTGACGGCTTGGAAGGCACGAAAGGTTTTGTGGGTTCTTCCACCCGTGTATATCTGGAGAAGGGCGCAAAGATGCATCTGATCAAGGCGCAGATGCTGCCGAAGGATTTCATCTTCTTTGATGATCTGGGGGTGAAGCAGCAGGCGGAAGCGGAGTTTACCTTTACACAGCTGGAACTGGGCTCGCGCAAGGCCTATCTGGGCGCCTGCTTTGACCAGATCGGGGAAGCTTCCGTATTGCGGGCAGACCTGGGCTACATCGGGATGCCGGAAAGCTTTTTGGATTACAACTATGTGGATACTTTCCGTGGTAAAAAGAGTGTGGGCGTGATGCGTTTCCATGGCGTGCTGTTTGATCATGCCGAGAAAGTATCCCGCGAGACCCTGGACTTCCGTCAGTATTGCACGGATGCCGAGGGCGATGAAGAAGAAGATATCCTGGTGCTGGGAGATGACATCATTAACAAGGCCAACCCCATGATCCTGGGGGAAGAGGAAAAGGTGAGCGGACACCACGCGGTATCCATCGGCAAGCTCTCACCGGAGATGCTCTTCTATATGCAGAGCCGCGGTATTGATGAGGCAAAGGCACAGGAACTGATGGTGCGTGCACGCATTATGGAAGTGGCGGCACGCATCCCGGATGAGGAGATCTACCGCCAGGCCGGCTACTATGTAGACCGTGCATACTGCAACCGCACGGACTGCAACGGACTGTGTAAATAAACGATAAAGGAAAATAATTATGTTAGATGTAAACGCGATCCGGGCGGATTTCCCGATCCTGCAGGATCCCAGATATGTATATTTTGATAATGCGGCGACCAGCCAGAGACCTCGTCAGGTACTGGAAGCCATTGACAGCTTTTACAGGACCACCAATGCCAATCCGCTGCGTGGTCTGTACGAGTGGAGTGTGGGTGCGACCGAGGCGTATGAGCAGGCTAGACATACGGTGGCAGAGCATGTCAATGCCAAAGAAGACTGTGAGATCATCTTTGTGCGCAATGCAACCGAGGCACTCAACCTGGTGGCGTATTCCTATGCGATGACGAATGTGCAGGAAGGCGACGAGATCGTGGTCACGGTCCTGGAGCATCACAGCAACCTCCTGCCGTGGCAGATGGTGGCGGATGCGAAGAAGGCCAAACTGATATTTCTCGAACCGCAGGAAGACGGGATCATCACGGAAGAGATGCTTAAGTCTGCGATCACATCCAAAACAAAGATCGTGGCTATGACCATGGTCTCCAATGTACTGGGCAAGGTGACACCGGTGGCCAATGCCGCAAAGCTGGTACATGCCGCAGGGGCGGTACTGGTACTGGACGGCGCCCAGGGCGTACCGCATCAGGCCGTGGATGTGCAGAAGCTGGATTGCGACTTCCTTTCCTTTTCGGGACATAAGATGCTGGGACCCATGGGCATCGGCGCTTTGTATGCAAAGAAAGCATTACTGGAAAAAATGCCGCCGTTTCTGCGTGGCGGTGAGATGATCGAATATGTCACACGCAACAGCGCAACTTACGCGGAACTGCCGCACAAGTTTGAGGCAGGTACGGTGAATGCGGCTGATGCCGTAGGTATGGCAGCCGGCATCAAGTATCTGCAGCAGGTGGGATTTGAAGAGATCGAAGCCCAGGAGCAGAAGCTGGTATCGATCCTGCTGGAGGGGATGAAGCAGCTGCCTTATGTGCAGGTGTACGGACCGGCAGATGCGGCGCTGCACAGCGGTATCGTGACCTTCAATATCGAAGGCTGCCATCCGCACGATATCTCAACGGTACTGGATGATGAGCATATCGCGATCCGCGCAGGACATCACTGCGCACAGCCGCTGATGGAGTACCTGCAGGAAAAATGCCATATGGAGTTCCGCGCCACCGCTCGCGCCAGTGTTTATTTCTACAACACGGAAGAAGAGGCGCACCGCTTTATTGACGCCATGGGCAAGATCCGCAAGTGGCTGGGATTCTAAAACATAAAGCAAGCGATAACTACTTGCCTTCCCCTTGAGATACAGTGTAGGCTATAATTATCTTGCCTTCCCCTTGAGATACAGTGTAGGCTATAATTATCTTGCCTTCCCCTTGAGGGGAAGGTGGCCGAAGGCCGGATGAGGTGGAAAAGTACAGGCAGAGGTTACTGATAGGAGTATCGATTCATTATGGAATTAAAAGACTTATACCGCGAAATCGTCAACGAGCACAATCTGCATCCGTCCCACAAGGGCGATATGGAGCAGCCGTCTATGATCCTGAACGGCGTGAACCCCAGCTGCGGTGACGATATCTATCTGCAATTGAAACTGGATGAAAATGATATGGTCGTGGACGGTATGTTCAACGGCTCCGGATGCGCTATCTCCCAGGCTTCCGCCGATATGATGCTGGATGTGATCATCGGCAAATCCAAGGATGAGGCACTGAAGCTGGCCGAGACCTTTATGGGCATGGTGCGTTCCACGGCGGATCCGTCGGAATTTGAAGCTCTCGAAGAGGCGGCGGCATTGGAAAGCATCGCGCACATGCCGGCCCGCGTCAAATGTGCGACATTGGGATGGAAGACGATGCAGCGGATGTTGCGTGACGGCGAGAGTGAGACTCCGGTATCTACGGAAAATGAGTGAGTATTAAAAAGCCCCGTGAAGGGGTTTTTTTAATACCTACAGATACAGATCCTCCTCCAGGATCTGCAGTTCCAGGTAATCAAACTCGATGGTTTCGATAAAATTATCCTGTGTGAAGCGGGTCTTGGCGGCGCGCTGAAACTGCTTGATGTTCTTTTCCAGCCAGATGGGAGTGGAAAGGTCCAGGGTATGGCAGGCTTCTTCCAGGGCGTGCAGTACCTTGTGCGTGCGGGTATCTTCCTCGTCGCGCACGATGGTGGTCTCTTTGATCATATGTGTATTTTTCATGAGCTTTACCCATACACGCATAGCTATACCCTCCGCCCCAGCGGGATATTATAATTCCAGGGCCGTATCTGCTCGTAAGCGTACGATGCGGCCAGTACATCTTCGTCGCGAAATTTTCGCCCGATGATCTGCATCCCGATGGGCAGACCGGCCTTGGTAAGACCAGCCGGTACGGAAGCGGCGGGATTGCCGACAAAATTGGCAAAAAATGTCTCACAGAAGCCGATCAGCGGTTCCACCTTATGGCCGCAGACTTCCACGGGCCCTTTGGTGTTGCCGGCCGGATCGTTTTTGACCGGCGGGCAGATGGTCACGGGAGAGAGGATCAGGTCGTGATCAGCAAAGGTATCCTCAAACGCATCCAGCATCTCTGTGCGCAGATCGTTGAAATAGCGGTAGTCCAGGATGGTGCTCTCCAAAGCCTTTTGGTTCCAATAGATAAATTCTTCCGGCAGTTCGTTGGCATGGTCACGCAAAAGATCCAGACCGTTCTTTTTCCATAATTCCATATCGATGGCGGTGTCGATGCTGATGGCGCGGCACCACAACTCGGCGTATTCGTTGGAAGTATGGGGGAAATGGAAATGTACCGGTTCCACGATGGCACCGGCTTCCCGCAGGGCATAAGCTGCTTTTTCCACCAGGTCTGCCACTTCCGGATCCACCGGGAAGATGTCAAAATCCGGCGTGTAAGCGATCCTCCGCCCTTTGATCCCCTGCTTCATCAACTGGGAAAAATTCCGAAAAGGGTGGGGCAGGCTCAAAGGATCCTTCGGATCGTACTGTGCCATATATTCCAGCATAAGAGCGCTGTCTTCCACGCTTTTGGTGAGACAGCCGTTGGTGCAGTAGGGGTGTGTGGCGGTCCAGCCATCGGGGCGGCAGACGGAAGGTACCGTGCCGACCGAAGCTTTGAAACCGTACAGATTGCACCAGGAAGCCGGGATGCGGATGGATCCGCCACCGTCTCCGCCTTCGCCCATCAGGATCAGGCCGTCGGCTACCGCAGCAGCCGTTCCTCCGGAGGATCCGCCGGAATTATAATCTGTGTGATACGGATTGCAGGTTACGCCATACAGCTTGTTATCGCAGGTCCCGCGGAAGCCGAAAGCCGGTGCATTGGTCTTGCCTACGGCGATGGCACCGGCTTTGGCGGCGGCGGCATAAAAAGCGGAATCCGCGGAATCTTCCATGATGAGCGCCGCAACACCGCCGTGGGAATTGGTCCAGCCCTTTTTGGAGGGCAGGAAGTCTTTCAGTGCGATGGGCACACCCGCAAAAGGACCGACCTGCTCCCTGCGGGCAAGTTGGTCCTCCAGTTTTTTTGCGTCATCTAATGCTTCTTCAATTTTCAGATAGGTGAACGCGTGTAAGCTCGGATCGCGTTCCTCGATACGTTCCGCAAAATAGCGGATCACTTCGGTCGGAGAGATCTCGCCGTTTCCGACCAGGCGGCCGAGTCCTGCCGCAGTGTATCGTTCCAGTTTCATAGTAAACTCCTAGGCTGCCTTGCGGCGGTATTCGATATAGGTCTTGCCGATGCCGGCAGCTTCCCAGTTTTTGGATACCCGGTAGCCGACCGGAGAGAATACAGCTTCCAGCGCCAGTTCGATGATCATGGAGGTGATGGAGCAGATGAATACCTGAGTCCAGTTCCAGCCGAAGAACACATGGGATACAAGCGCGGAGAAGAGGAAGTTGTCTATCCACTGACCGATGCCGGTGGAAACAAAACTGCGGAAAGCAAAGGCGCCGAAAGTACCGTTGTCGGTTTTCTTGCCGATGGCCTCATTCAATACCGCATTGACCACAGAGGATACCAGCATCGCGATGGAAGAGCCGAGTACCACATACCAGGTGCCGCCGAAGGTTGCGTTCAGACCGTCGTTGATGTATTCGCCGACTTCCACATTGGGGGCGGAAAAGAAAGCAGCCCAGTGTCCCGGTGTCATGGATAACAGTTTAAACACGATCACGGTGACGATGTTGATCAGCATTACCAGCATGGAGATCTTGGCCGATGCCTTTGCGCCGAATCTCTTGCAGATGCAGTCCATGCATAAGAAGGAGATCCACGACAGGGCAAGCCCGGAATTGATGCAGAAGTACTGTGATGAGTACAGTTCTTTGTTTGCCATCAGGTTCATACATACAACGGAAAGTACGAAGACGGACAGAACCATGGCAGGCACATTGTTCAGAAGGACCTTGTAGTCCTCCCATTCTTTTTTTAAGTATTTCATTTTCTTTCTCCTTTGGTTTTCATATTTTACAAGCAGGATATCGGACCCGAACTGCTTGACATCGCCCCCGAACTTTGTTCAGGGGAGCCCGCAGGGCGTATGTAATCCCTATTATAGATAGAATCAACGAAAAAACAAGGGCAAAAGAGTACAATAAGTGAGAGGCTTAGCGGGAAGATATGCAACAATTTGTCAAAAACGGAGTGTTGTGCTATAGTATATAAGCGGCGTGGCAATACAAAGGACATAATGAATGGTAAAGGAGTACCAAAATGCTGTATCAACCTTCTGCGGATAAGGAAGAGCTGGATCGCTGGAAAGAAGTGACCCTGATCTATAATTCCGCGCTGAAAGAGATCGGAACCAAACTGGAGATCCTAAATGACGAGTTTCAGGATGTCCATAAATATAATCCCATAGAGCATATCAAAGCCCGTATGAAGACTTCCGAGAGCATCGTGAAGAAGCTGAAAAGCCGCGGGTATGAATCGACCATTGAAAATATGGTGGAGCATGTAAATGATATTGCGGGCATCCGTGTGATCTGCTCGTTTACTTCGGATATCTACCGGATCGCCGAGATGCTGGCGGCACAGGATGATCTGCGTATTCTGGCGACCAAGGACTATATCAAAGCACCCAAGGCCAGCGGTTACAAGTCCTATCATATGCTGGTGACGGTACCGGTCTTTTTGTCCAACCGTGTGGTGGAAGTGAAGGTGGAGATCCAGATCCGTACGGTAGCCATGGATTTCTGGGCCAGCCTGGAGCATAAGATCTACTACAAATTTGAGGGGAATGCGCCGGATCATATCCAGCGCTCCCTGGTGAACTGCGCGAAGATCGTGGAGCAGCTGGATGCGGAGATGCTGTCCCTGAACAATGAAGTGCAGAGTTTTGTAAAAGACTAAAACCTTCCGTAAAAAAGGGTATAACAATAGCCCCTCACCTTTCGGTGAGGGGCTTATTGCATATCATAAACTAGAAAGGAGGTGTGCCCGGGTGGTTGTGGTTAGGAGACACCCGGGCACGAAAACTATGAAAACCTGATTTCGTGTAACTGTCTCTTTTCTGCTCTGTTCTCTTTGCTATGATCAAATTGTAGTAAAAAAATGTGAACCTGATATGAACGATGGGTTAATATACTGTAAAATGACCATAAAACTATATGAACAAACAATTAAAACTGTTAAAAGTGCACAAAAAATAAAGGGGCTGACGAGGGCCATTTTCATCAAAACATGGCAATTCGTTGTTGTAAAAATATGGCATTTTTGATAAAATAAAGAAGATTTTGGGTTACTATTTTGGGGGAGTTTCAGAGAAAAGAACGCCCAGCCATGTAAAGGAGATAAAAAATGGATAATTTCATGGACAAATTGGCGGAAAAGTATAATGCACAGGATCTGATCCGTGCAAATTCCCAGGCGGAAACGGCACAGATGCAGAGCCTGCAGGATCAGGTGGAAGCGTATGAAGCCGTGTTGCAGGAAATGCGGAAACTGAATTACCGAAACACCGAGTTGACCGAAAAGATGTACGCTCTGGTGGATGCAAGTATAGAGAAAGTGCGTACGCTGCAGATTGAAGCAAAAGAGAGCGGCGCGGATACGGCAGAGGTATCCCGTGAGATGCACGATGCGGTGAACCAGGCAGTCAGTGAAGCCATCAGCAATATGGACGAGACCATGGCAAGAACCCTGGCAGAGTCGCTGCAGCAGCCGACGGATGAGATGCGCCAGTCCCATGAGCAGATCAGCGCGGTGAAAGAGGAAATGGGCAGCGTCAAGGAGGAAGTGCTCGGGGCCCGTAACGATATCCGTGAGATCTCCGCAGCCACCGACCTGCTGATCGAATCTCTGAGCAAACAGGAAGAGGCCAAGGCACCTCAGGAGATCCTGGACAAACTGCAGGCATTGTCCGTGCAGGTGGAGGAACTGAAGAATGCCAGCCTGCATACGGAAGCGCCACAGGAAGTGATGAGCGGACTGAGCGACCTGTCCGCACAGATTGCAGGGCTCAAGACCGAGGAGAAACCGGCGGAAGCACCGCAGGAGATCATGGACAAGCTGGAGGAACTGCGCGCTTCGGACAACGCGATCCAGGACCGCTTGTTTGCCATCCAGCAGTCCAATACCACAACGGAAGACAGCCTGAGCTCCATTGCGGCAGCCGTGGCAGCTCTGCGGGGCAACAACGGACCGGTAGAGCTCCCGCAGGAAGTGATGGACAAGCTGGAAGAGCTGTCCATGCAGATCGAAGACCTGAAGGCGAAGGAAGAAGAGACTGTCCGTTTTAATGCAGACGCTATGAAGGCACCGGAGGTATCCAATCAGGAGATCCTGGATGCCCTTCGTTCTGCAGAAAACGCAAATAAGGATAACAAAGCAGATCTGCTGGAGGAACTGCGCGCTTCGGACAACGCGATCCAGGACCGCTTGTTTGCCATCCAGCAGTCCAATACCACAACGGAAGACAGCCTGAGCTCCATTGCGGCAGCCGTGGCAGCATTGCGTGACAACAACGGACCGGTAGAGCTCCCGCAGGAAGTGATGGACAAGCTGGAAGAGCTGTCCATGCAGATCGAAGATGTGAGAACTGCGGAGAAGCCGGCAGAGGCTCCGCAGGAGGTGCTGGATAAGCTGGATGCAGTTTCTGCAGAGATCGGCTCGTTGAAGGAAGTCGATACGAATGCAGAAGTGCTGGCGAAGATTGAAGAAGTATCTGCAGAGATCGCCGGTTTGAAAGAGACAGATAACAATGCAGAAGTGCTGGAGAAGATCGAGAAAGTATCCGCAGAGATCTCCGGCTTGAAAGAAGCGGACAACAATGCAGAAGTGCTGGCGAAGATCGAAGAAGTATCTGCAGAGATCGCCGGTTTGAAAGAGACAGACAACAATGCGGAAGTGCTGGCGAAGATGCAGGAACTGTCTGCACAGATCGCTGCATTGCAGGAAGAAAACACCCGTCTGGCAGCAGATGTACAGAGAGCACCGGAGGTATCCAATCAGGAGATCCTGGAGGCGGTACGCAAGTCGGACAATTCTGCGGTAGAGAGCATCGGTGCGGTAGCGGCTACGGTAGCAGCACTGAAGGATAACAATAAGGCTCCGCAGGAAGTGCTGGATAAGCTGGATGCGGTTTCTGCAGAGATCAACTCACTGAAGGAAGCAGATAACAACGCGGAAGTACTGGCAAAGATTCAGGCGGTGTCCGCAGAGATCACCGGTTTGAAAGAAGCAGATAACAACGCGGAAGTACTGGAAAAACTGCAGGCATTATCGGAAAAGACGGCACAGATCTATGAGAAACAGCAACAGCCGGATGCGGATGCACAGACGGCAGCGGCACAGACCAAGGAACTTTTAGAGACACTGCAGAAGCAGGTAAAGGTTTCGGAGCTGACGCAGGAGACATTGTCTGCGCTGACACAGTCCAATGTGCAGACACAGGACAGCCTGACCGAGATGCGTTCAGTTGTGGATGGCCTGAGTGACCGCTCGGCGCAGGAAGAGAGCAACAAGGCACTGGCAGAAAAGCTCGAGGCAGTGCAGCAGGATGCCAAGAGTGCGAAGGAAGCATTGTTCTATCTGCGTACTTCCAGTGATGAGCGTAAGGGCAGTCTGGAGGAACTGAAGGGCATCGGCAACGATACCAAGGCAGGCCTGCAGGACATCTATGATTCCATTGAGAAGGCAAAGAAGGGCATCGCCGATATCAAGGCACAGCAGATGCAGCCGCAGATGCGGGAAGGGGAAGAAGAGATCCGCCAGGCATTGACGGAACTGCTCTCCGGCCAGTCGGATCTGACAACGAGTCTGCGTAACGTGAAGAGCGCATCAGATGATACAAAGAATACCCTGAAATCCTCACTGGATACTGCAATTTACGGTATCAAACAGGACAATAAGGAACTGATCGGCATCCTGCAGCGGATGAATTCCACGCTGACCAGCCGTGACGATGCGGAGGAGAAGGCGCAGAAGGAAGAGGAAGAACGGGCAAGGATCGAAGAGGACAGACGTCTGCTGGAGGAGCGCTTCAAGCTGACGGAAGACTTTATGCACAAAGAGAGCGTTAAGGTATATCGTAATGTGCAGGCGGTCATCAACGAGAAGAATGATAAGCAGCGTGAAAACCTTGACAGTAATAGCCAGAATGTGGCCAGCAGTATCGCAAAAGTGAAGATATGGGCGATCATCGCCACCATTATGGCCGGGGCGGATCTGATCATCACGATCCTGGATGCATTTGGGATCCTCAGCAATCTCGCTCAGTAATGCTATCAGAATAGAGTTTTTGAAAGTAGTTTTATGAGTCATCGCAGCAACAGAATACATAAAATCAAAACCGTAACAAAAATAAGGGTGGCACTCTGGGTGTCAGCCTTATTTTTCGTCCTTTTGCCCCCTATCCGCTGGTGGCACGCGGAAGGGTATAACCGTTTCACGGTGTTTATGGATGGCGTGGAGGTCGGAAAAGTCAGTGATCCGGCACATGCGGAGAAACTCTACCGTGATGTGCGGAAGGAGTATGCAGCAGGTGTGACGGGCATATCACTGGCCACCATTCCGAAATTTACCTACCAAGGGGAAGAGATGATCGTAGGAGAAGTGGATGCGGACGAAACGATCCGGACCCGTATGCTGGAGAAGCTGCAGCAGGAAGAGAAAAAAGATCTGTGCCGGGCCTATTCCATCAAAGTGGGCGGCAGCATGGTGAGCGTGGCGAGTGCCGAAGACGCCCGCAGACTGCTGCAGGAGACCATTGGGGTATATGATACCGAAGGTGCTTTTCGTGTGGATCTGGTAAAAGACTGTAACCGGGAACTGAATGTGCTGGTGCCGGAGGTGGTGCCTGCCGGGGCGGTATCTGCTGCAGAGGAAGAGGAACTGCTCAAATGTTCCGGGGCAGGGGATGTGATCGAAAAAGAACGGGGCTGGGAGTTTGCAAAGACCGAAGAAGCACAGGGCTTTGACGCCTTTACCTATGGGATCACCGATATCGGTTTTTCCGAAAAGATCGAGGTGGTGGAGGCTTACCTGCCGGAAGCGGAAGTGATGGACTATGCCATGGCCAAATCCCGCCTGACGGAGCAGCAGGAACAGCAGCAGATCTATAAGGTGCAGTCCGGCGATACGCTCTCGGAGATTTCCTTAAAGGTGGGACTGCCGCTGGATGCCATCGTGGCGATGAACGATGAGCTGGAGGATGAAAACTCCATCATACGCGTGGATCAGGAACTGATCATCACTGTGCCGGAGCCGCAGCTGTCTGTGGTCTGGACGGAGGTGGCGCGGGACAATCGCATCTTTGATCTGCCTACGCAGTACATCTATAATGACAGCTGGTATACGGATAAAAAAGTGACCCGGCAGCAGCCGTCCGCAGGCTATCACGAGACGGTGGCGCAGATCACAAGACGCAATGATGAAGAAGTATCTACGGAAGTATTATATGAAGAAGTCGGCATGGAAGCCGTGGCAAAGGTGATCGAGGTAGGTACTCAGGTGCCGCCTTCCTATATCAAGCCGATCTCCGGTGGGCGTATCTCCTCCGGATTCGGACCGCGTACCGCACCCAAACCGGGTGCCAGCACCTATCATAAGGGCGTAGACCTGGCGACGCCTACCGGCACGACCGTCTGGGCATCCTGCGGTGGTACCGTGACCTTTGCGGGATGGGGCGGCGCATACGGCAATGTCATCTTTATCGATCATTCCGACGGACGGCAGACGCGATACGCGCACCTGAGCAAGATCTATGTATCCGTGGGCCAGCATGTGGACCAGGGGCAGAAGATCGCGGCCAGCGGCAATACCGGACGCAGTACGGGACCGCATCTGCACTTTGAGATGCGCATCGGAGGGACACCGGTAGACCCGCGGAAATATGTGAATCTATATTAGCAATTTATGTTAACTCGAAGAAAATTTTGACATTTTTCGAGATTTGCATTATAATGTGGTCGTTATTTATGAGCTATACTAGTTATTGTTAGCAAGTTCCAAACGAAGTGCCGGAAATTGTTTACAATAACTGCATATACCTCGCGGTAGAGATAAAAAGTGGCAATGGATTTTGTGCGCGGGTATACAAGATTTAGTGGTGTAGCAGACCGATTGGAGTAGTTATGGACAGATTTGTGATCAGAGGCGGTACTCCGCTGGTAGGAGAAGTACAGATCGGAGGGGCTAAGAATGCGGCACTTGCGATACTGGCAGCAGCGGTAATGACCAATGACCCTGTGAGAATAGAAAATGTTCCCGATGTGACCGACTGTAATGTGTTGTTGAAAGCAATGGAGCGCATCGGTGTCGGTATCATCCGACAGAGCAAGCATGTGGTAGTGATCGATGGTTCCAAGATCGAGAGTTGCATCATTGAAGACGAGTATTTAAAGCGGATCCGCGCATCCTATTATCTGGTGGGTGCATTGCTTGGCAAGAACCGACAGGCGGAAGTGCCGCTGCCGGGTGGCTGTAATATCGGCGTGCGTGCCATTGACCAGCACATCAAAGGGTTCCGTGCACTTGGTGCAAAAGTAGATATCGGACATGGCGCGATCTGCGCAGAAGCAAAGGAATTGCGCGGAAATCATATCTTTTTGGATAAAGTATCCGTTGGCGCGACCATCAATATCATGATGGCGGCAGCGCTGGCAACGGGCAAGACGATCATCGAGAATGCGGCAAAAGAGCCGCACGTCGTTGATCTGGCCAACTTCTTGAACAGCATGGGTGCCAATATCAAGGGTGCCGGTACCGATGTGATCCGCATTAAGGGTGTGGAGAAACTGCACGGTACGGATTATGCGATCATTCCGGACCAGATCGAAGCCGGTACTTATATGCTGGCATCTGCGGCAACCCACGGCGATGTGCTGGTACGCGGTGTTATCCCTAAACATCTGGAATGTATCACGGCAAAGCTCTGTGAGATCGGCTGCCACATCACCGAGTATGATGATGCGGTACGTGTTTCCGCTCCGGAGCCGTTGACCTCCACGCAGGTCAAGACATTGCCGTATCCCGGTTTCCCGACGGATATGCAGCCGCAGATCACCGTGGCACTTGGTCTGGCGCAGGGGACCAGTATCGTGACGGAAGGTATCTTTGAGAACCGTTTCAAATATGTGGACGAGCTGGTGCGTATGGGTGCATCCATCAAGGTAGAAGGGAATATGGCTGTGATCTCCGGTGTGAGCCGTTACAGTGGTGCCAGCATTTCCGTACCGGATCTGCGTGGAGGCGCGGCACTGACCATCGCGGGCCTGGCAGCAGAGGGAGAGACCATCGTAGAAGATACCCGCTTCATTGAGCGCGGATACGAAGAGTTTGAAGTGAAACTTCGTGGCTTGGGAGCAAAGATTGAGCGGGTCAGCAGCGATCACGAGCTGCAGAAAGCAAGACTGAAACTGGCATAAAGCAATAAAAAAGGACCCGTGAGGTCCTTTTTTGATGCTTACAATATCTTATCAATCCTGAGTCCGCGTTCTTTTCCAAGTTCCAGAAATGTTCCGTCGGTCATTTCCAACATAGGCTTGGACAGGCGCTGTTTGTTGATCCAGCGTACGGTGCCGATGCGACCGTCATTCAGCATCACGCGGTTGTCGATGTAGGTGTTTACCACATTTTCCAGAAACTTCATGATATACGCCACTTCGTATTTATGGAATCCTTCCTCTTCAAAGGTCTCGATCACGCGGAAGGGGCACATACCTTCTCGGTAAACACGGTTGGCGGTCATGGCATCATAAATATCCGCGATGGCAACGATCTTGGCAAAAGAATCGATCTTGTCGCCTGTGAGTTTCATGGGATAGCCGGAGCCGTCGCATTTTTCATGATGCTCCAGGGCGGAGAGTTTGATGTGCATATCGATGTTTTGCGGCTGCAGAATGCGGTATCCCTCCACCGGATGGGACTGGATCGCACGAAATTCTTCCGCAGTGAGCTTGCCCGGCTTTTTGATGATGGCGTCGTCGATCTTGAGCTTGCCGATGTCGTGCATCATCCCGCAGGCAGTGGCAGTCTTCACATCTTCTTCGGAGAAACGCAGCCAGCGTGCAAATACATTGCAGATCATAGCCACATTCATGCTGTGGGCAAAGGTCAGGTCGTCAAAATCGCGCATGTTGTGCAGCATATCAAAGACGCCGAAGGTGCTGCCCTGGTTGCTGATGATCATCATGGTATCACCGATCATGTGATCCACGTTGATGGGAGTATTCTTTTCGACAATCTCATTCAGGTTGGCGCGCAGGCTGTCCACATTTTTGGAAAAGGACTGTTTGAAGGATTGAAACTCTTTGCTGGCCTTCAGCTTTTCAAAATGTGAAGGCTCTTCCTGCTGCGTGACGGAGATTTTCGGAGACTCCTTTGCGGCGGAAGCGGAGCTGTCGGATCCGTCGTCCGGTGTGGCTGCAGGCGCCTCTTCGGCCGTTCTTTCTTCCTGCAAAAAATCCAGACTGCTTAAAGCAGATAAAAGGGAATCCATAGAGGCAGCGGTTGGCATACTGTCTGCCACTTCATCTTCGGGGATTTCTTCCACTTCGATATTCAGATCAACGGGATCTTCGATGCGGATATCTCGGATACCATAGCCTTCCAGACGGGCAATGGCGCGTTCCGTAAGTTTATAGCCTTTTGGGAAAACCAGTTGTTTGCCGTTAGCGATGACATCGGTTGCGACGACCATTCCCGGCACCAATACTTCTGTTTTGACATGTTTCATGCAATAACCCCCGAGTCCCAAGTATGTTAAAATTATACCGAAGAACAGAGAAAAATGCAATCGCTGCTTGACATGCGACACACTTTATTGTATCCTAATTAAGCAACAGAATATCGGAAGTTCTCTTATTCAGAGTGGTGGAGGTACATAGGACCTGTGAAGCCACGGCAACCCCGGAGGGCGGGATCATATCAGTTATAGCCCCCAGCCTGATGGAAGGTGCCAACCTGAGCGAGATGGCAAGGACACGACATTCCCGGTGTCAGCCTTTAGTCGAACAATAAGAGGAACAGCCTTTGAATGTTCCGCTTATGTATTTGAGAAGCGGATTTTTTTATGGCTTTTTTTCAGGAGAGAACTTCTTTGTAATTTCATTAAGCGCCATAAAAGGAGGCAAACAAATGGCAGAGAAGATTTTATTTACATCCGAGTCGGTGACGGAAGGGCATCCCGACAAGATCTGTGATAACATTTCAGACGCGGTACTGGACGCGCTGATGGCACAGGATCCTATGAGCCGCGTGGCTTGCGAGACGGCGATCACCACCGGTCTGGTGCTGGTAATGGGCGAGATCACCACCAAGGCAAATGTGGATATCCAGAAGATCGTGCGCGATACCATCCGTGAGATCGGTTACGATCATTCCGACAAAGGCTTTGACTGCAACACCTGCGGTGTGATCGTGGCACTGGACAAGCAGTCCGCAGATATCGCTATGGGTGTGGACAAGGCGCTGGAAGCAAAAGAGAATAAAATGTCGGATGCCGAGATCGAAGCTATCGGTGCAGGCGATCAGGGTATGATGTTTGGTTTTGCTACCAACGAGACCGAAGAATATATGCCGTATCCGATCTCTCTGGCACATAAGCTGACCCGTCAGCTGACCAAGGTACGCAAGGATGGTACATTGTCCTATCTGCGTCCGGACGGCAAGAGCCAGGTGAGTGTGGAGTATGATGAGAACGGCAAGGCAAAGCGTCTGGAAGCAGTGGTTATCTCCACCCAGCACGCAGCAGATGTGACACAGGAGCAGATCCATGCTGATGTGAAGAAGTATGTACTGGATCCGGTACTGCCGGCAGAGCTGGTGGATGCGGATACCAAGATCTTTATCAATCCTACCGGCCGTTTCGTGATCGGCGGACCGAACGGTGATTCCGGTCTGACCGGCCGTAAGATCATCGTAGACACCTACGGAGGCTATGCAAGACACGGCGGCGGCGCTTTCTCCGGAAAGGACTGCACCAAGGTAGACCGTTCCGCAGCCTATGCAGCACGCTATGTGGCAAAGAACATCGTGGCAGCCGGTCTGGCAGATAAGTGCGAGATCCAGCTGTCCTATGCCATCGGTGTGGCACAGCCGACTTCCGTGCGTGTGGATACATTCGGTACCGGCAAGATCGCTGAGACGAAGCTGTTGGAAGTGATCCGCGAAAACTTTGACCTGCGCCCGGCAGGGATCATCAAGATGCTGGATCTGCGCCGTCCGATCTATAAGCCGACCGCAGCATACGGTCACTTCGGCCGTACCGATGTGGATCTGCCCTGGGAGAAGACCGACAAGGCAGATGTGTTGAAGAAGTATCTGTAAAAAATATCAAAATAACTGCATACAAGCATCATCGTACATACGGTGGTGCTTTTTTTATACCACAGCATCGGTCCGAAAAGCGACACATTACTTTTGACATAATAGATGGGAAAAGATACAATAAAAAAATAGGACGAAAGGAGCGCATTATGAGTTTTGTCCATCTGCATACACATACGGAATACAGCCTGCTGGACGGTTCCAACAAGATCAAGAACTATGTGAAGCGGGTAAAAGAACTGGGAATGAACGCGGCGGCGATCACGGATCACGGCGTGATGTTTGGCGTGATCGATTTTTATGAGGCGGCGCTGGCAGAGGGCATCAAGCCGATCCTGGGCTGCGAAGTGTACGTGGCACCCCATTCCCGTTTTGATAAAGAAATGACCGGGGGCGAGGAACGCTATAACCATCTGATCCTGCTTGCGGAAAACGATATCGGCTATCATAACCTGATCAAGATCGTCTCCATCGGCTTTACGGAAGGCTATTACTACCGGCCGCGTGTGGACCACGAAGTGCTGGAGAAGTACCATGAGGGTCTGATCTGTCTGTCCGCGTGCATCGCCGGAGAGATCCCCAGACAGATCCTGCGGGGACAGCTGCAGGAGGCCAGAGAGACGGCGAAGTGGTTTCGTGATATCTTCGGGCCGGATAACTATTTTCTGGAGCTGCAGGATCACGGCATCCCGGCACAGCGTACCGTCAATATGGAACTGATGGGCATCAGCAAAGAACTGGGCATTCCGCTGGTGGCTACTAACGATGTGCATTATACCTTAAAAGAGGATACCGATTCGCATGATGTGCTGCTCTGTATCCAGACGGCAGCGCATGTGAATGACGAAAACCGTCTGCGTTATGAGCGCGGGCAGTTCTATGTGCGCAGTGAAGAAGAGATGCGTGCGTTGTTCCCCTATGCGCAGGAAGCGATTGACAATACCCAGAAGATCGCCGACCGTTGTAATGTGACCATTACATTTGGCGAGACCAAGCTGCCGCATTTTGAAGTGCCGGAGGGGTATGACTCATGGACCTATCTGAACAAACTGTGTGCGGATGGCCTGAAGGAGCGCTATCTGGTGCCGGAGGATACGGAGCTGGATCTGAGGGGTGGTGCGCAGGGGATTATCGAACAGGCGGAGGAAGTAAAGCAGAAGAGTCTGGATGAGATCCTGGCAAAAGCCGCTGCCGAAGGGAAAGATCCGCAGACCAACAGCAGCTTAAGTTGGGCGGAGCTGAACGAGCGCCTGGAGTATGAGCTGAATGTCATCCGGACCATGGGCTTTGTGGATTACTTCCTGATCGTGTGGGACTTCATCAATTTCTCCAAGACGCACGGTATTCCGGTGGGACCGGGACGAGGCAGTGCGGCGGGCAGCATCGTTTCCTACTGTCTGCACATTACGGACATCGATCCCATCCGCTATAACCTGCTGTTTGAGCGTTTCTTAAATCCGGAGCGTGTGTCCATGCCCGATATCGATGTGGATTTCGGACCGGAGCGCCGGCAGGAAGTGATCGACTATGTCAGCGAAAAATACGGCCATGAAAAAGTGGTGCAGATCGTGACCTTCGGTACGCTGCAGGCCAAGGGTGTGATCCGCGATGTGGGGCGTGCCATGGAACTGCCGTATTCCCAGTGCGATTCTCTGGCGAAGATGGTGCCGGGGGAGCTGGGAATGACACTTTCCAAAGCACTGGAAATGAACCCGGATCTGAAGAATCTCTATGATACGGATGAGACGACCAAAAAGCTGCTGGATATGTGCATGCAGCTGGAAGGTCTGCCGAGACATACTTCGATGCATGCAGCCGGTGTGGTCATCTGTCCGGAGGCGGCGGATGAATTTGTGCCCTTAAACGGCGGCGCAGACAGCCCGGTCACCACCCAGTTTACCATGGTGACCCTGGAGCGCCTGGGATTGCTCAAGATGGACTTTTTGGGGCTGCGTAACCTGGAAGTGATCCAGAACGCCATCAAAAATATCGAAGATGCCCAGGGCAAGCAGATCGACTTTAATGCCATCGGCTATGACGATCCGAAGATCTATGCCTATATCAGTACCGGCAAGTGCGAGGGCGTGTTCCAGCTGGAAAGCGCCGGGATGAAAAACTTCATGAAGGAGCTGAAACCGGGCTGCCTGGAAGATGTCATCGCCGGCATCTCGCTGTACCGTCCGGGCCCGATGGATATGATCCCGCAGTATATCGATCGCAAGGAGCATCCGGAGCACATCCGCTATGCGTGCAAAGAACTGGAGCCGATCCTGGCGCCGACCTATGGATGCATCGTCTATCAGGAGCAGGTCATGCAGATCGTGCGGGAACTGGCAGGCTATACGCTGGGCCGTTCCGACAATGTGCGCCGTGCGATGAGTAAGAAAAAACAGTCGGTGATGGAATATGAGCGAGGCATCTTTATCCACGGCAATGCCCAGGAGATCGAGGATGCAAAAGCCAAAGGACTGCCGGAAGAAAAATGGCCCAAGGCAGTGCCGGGGTGTGTCAAAAACGGCATTCCCGCGGATGTGGCAGCCGAAGTTTTTGATATGATGATCGACTTTGCAAAGTACGGCTTCAATAAGTCACATGCGGCATGTTATGCGGTAGTGGCTTATCAGACGGCTTATCTGAAGTATTACTATCCGGTGGAGTATATGGCGGCACTGATGACATCGGTCATGGACAAATCCGAAAAGGTGGCAGAGTACAACCTGATCGCCCGGCAGATGGGCATCCGTCTGTTCCCACCGGATGTGAATGAAGGAAATGTGGGCTTTACCGTGAGTGCGGATGGTGGTATCCGCTATGCACTGACGGCGATCCGCGGCGTGGGACGCAATGTGGTGGCAGGGCTGGTGGAAGAGCGCACGGCACACGGTACTTACAAGAGTCTGCGGGATTTTGTGACCAGACTCTCGGAGCGGGAGCTGAACAAGCGCCAGGTGGAAAACCTGATCAAGGCCGGAGCACTGGACTGCTTTGGCGCGACGAGAAAGCAGATGATGAGTGTCTACCAGCAGTTAATGGATTCGGTGCAAAGCGGTAAGAAGCACAGTATTGCCGGGCAGATGAGCCTGTTTGATATGGCGGGGGAAGAGGAAAAGCAGGAGCTGGAAGTGCCCATGCCGGTTGGGCTGGGCGAGTACTCCAAAGAGATGCGCCTGGGCTTTGAAAAAGAAATGCTGGGGGTCTATATCAGCGGACATCCTTTGGAAGAATACAGCGGTCTGTGGGACAAGGTGATCACACACAAGACCTCGGACCTGATGGTGCAGGAGACGGAAGAAGAAGGCGTGGTGGAACCGCCGGCCGTGGGCAATGGGGAACGGGCGACCCTGGGCGGCATCATCCATAGCGTCAAGATCAAGTATACCAAGACCAAGGGCGAAGCCATGGCATTTCTGACCCTGGAAGATATGGTGGGGACGGTGGAAGTGATCGTCTTCCCGAAGGTATACCGGCAGTTCCAGTCCATTCTGGTGGAAGACCGCAAGGTGATGATCAGCGGCAGGGTGGATGCGGAAGAAGAACGCAACAGTAAGCTGCTGGCAGACAACATCGTGGATTTTGCAGCAATCCCCAGAACCCTGTGGCTGCAGTTTGCTACGGCGGAAGAAAAAGCGGCATGTATGGCAAAGATCCAGCCGCTGCTGGATGCGTCTGACGGATCGGACGGTGTGAAGCTGTATTGTGCCGATACCAAAGGGGTGGAAACCCTGCCGGCCAACCGGTGCGTGGCCATCGGGGAAGATCTGCTGGCGGCGCTGGCAGAGCAGCTTGGGGAAGAAAACATCCGCGTAACCTATAAAGTAAAGTAAAAAATCATTGAAAAAACCACCGCAATCATATAAAATATACTGCGGTAAAGGAGGCAGAATACTATGCCGGAGAATAAGGAAAAAGTAGTAAAAACGATAGGTGTGCTGACCAGTGGCGGTGACTCACCGGGGATGAACGCGGCCATCCGTGCCGTTGTCCGTAAAGCCATTGCCAATGGATTGAATGTAAAAGGGATCAAAAAGGGCTATCAGGGCCTGCTGAATGAAGAGATCATAGATATGAACCGCCGCTCGGTATCCGAGATCATTGGTCTGGGCGGAACGATACTGGGCACGGCAAGATGCGCGGAATTCCGTACGGAAGAGGGCATCAAGAAGGGTGCCGAGATCTGTCGGAAGCATAAGATCGACGGTATCGTGGTGATCGGTGGTGACGGTTCTTACCGTGGCGCGCAGAAGCTTTCCCACGAGGGCATCAATACCATCGGCCTGCCGGGGACCATCGATCTGGATATCGCTTGTACGGATTATACCATCGGCTTTGATACCGCCATCAATACGGCAATGGAAGCGATCGATAAGGTAAGGGATACTTCTTCTTCCCACGAGCGCTGCTCCATCATCGAGGTTATGGGACGCGGTGCCGGCTATATCGCATTGTGGTGCGGCGTGGCCAACGGTGCCGAAGATATCCTGTTCCCGGAGAAGTACGATTATAACGAGCAGAATATCATCAATCATATCATTGAGAACCGTAAGCAGGGCAAGAAGCATCATATCATCATCAATGCGGAGGGCATCGGACATTCCACTTCTATGGCACGGCGTATCGAAGCGGCGACCGGTATGGAGACCAGAGCGACGATCCTGGGCTACATGCAGCGTGGGGGATCTCCGACCTGCAAAGACCGCTATTATGCATCGATCATGGGTGCGATAGCAGCAGACCTATTGACGGAAGGCAAGACCAACCGTGTGGTAGCGCAGCAGAACGGCAAGTTTGTGGACTTTGATATCGATGAAGCACTGGCGATGGAAAAGAGCATCCCGGAATACGAATACGAAGTGAGTAAGATCCTGTGATCACATCAGTAACAAACGAAAAAGTAAAACATATCGCGGCATTGCGTGATAAAGTGCGGCTGCGCGAAGACGAGGGCGTATTCCTGGTGGAGGGAGTGCGCCTTTTTCGGGAGGTTCCGAAGGAACGCCTGTTGGAAGTGTATGTGACGGAGCATGGCGCTGAATTGCTGGGCGGTGTGCCGGAGGGCGCGGAAATGGTCTCTGAGGGTGTGATGGCCAAGATGTCGGATGTCAAGACACCGCAGGGGGTACTGGCCCTGGTGAAGCGCAAGGCCTATACCTGGGAAGATCTGTTGATAAATGGGGCACCGTTATTATTGATGGCGGAAGACCTGCAGGATCCGGGCAATCTGGGGACCATCTTTCGAACGGCCGAAGCAGCTGGCGCAGACGGGATCGTCTTAAGCAGCGGCTGCGCGGATGCCTATCAGCCCAAGGTGGTACGATCCACCATGGGAGCAGTGCTGCGTGTTCCTTTTATCATAGAAGACTCACTAACGGACTGCTTTGCAAAACTTAAGGCCAAAGGCATCACGGTCTATGCGGCAGCTCTGACTGACCACGCGGTACCGTATACGGAGCCGGATTACACAAAGGGAAGCGCGTTCCTGATCGGCAACGAAGGCAATGGCCTGCAGGATACGACGATCGCGGCGGCCGAAGCACAGGGGCAGGTGGTGATCATCCCCATGGCCGGCAAGACCGAATCTCTCAATGCATCGGTCTCGGCAGCAGTATTGATGTATGAGGCAGCCAGACAACGCGGGTTCAGCGCAAAGAAGTGTAACAGGATCTATCTGTAATTCGGATCATTCTAAAATATGTTTAAGATAAGAAAGGTGGTAGTGGTATGAAGATCGGATTTATCGGACTGGGAAATATGGCAGGCGCAATGATCGGCGGCCTGGTAAAGAACGGACTGGTGGCACCGGAAGATATTCTGGGGGCGGATGTGAATGAGGCGCTGGTGGCAAAGCGCGCGGAAGAATTCGGCATCAGTACCTTCAGCGATAACAAGAAGGTGGTGGAGAGTGCGGATTATCTGGTATTGGCAGTTAAGCCCCAGTTTGCGCCGGGGGCTATTGACAGTTTCAAGGAGGCATTGCGCAAAGAGACCGTTGTGATCTCCATCATGGCAGGAAAGACCGTAGCATGGCTGGAGGAACACCTGGGGAGCGACCGGAAGATCGTGCGTTGTATGCCCAATACCGCGGCACTGGTAGGGGCAGCTATCACGGCGGCAACACCCAATGCCAAGGTAACCGAGGAAGAACTGAAGGTTGCTTTGCAGATCCTGGAATCCTGCGGTAAGGCCAGTGTGGTATCGGAGCATCTGATGGATGCCGTTGTGGGTGTCAGCGGATCGGCGCCGGCTTATGTGTTTATGTTCATCGAGGCGATGGCAGATGCTGCAGTGGAAGAGGGAATGCCCAGAGCGCAGGCCTATGAATTTGCCGCACAGGCAGTCTACGGCAGTGCGAAGCTGATGATCGATACCGGCAAACATCCGGGCGAGCTTAAGGATATGGTATGTTCTCCTGCAGGAACTACGATCGCAGCAGTACGGGTGCTGGAGGAAGCCGGTTTCCGCGGTGCGGTGATCGATGCGGTGGAAGCGGCAGCAGAGCGTAATAAGGAGCTGTAAGCAGCATAACTGCCGGTCAACCACAGGAACCGAAAAAGAATATTTTATGTAAACAAGAAACCGCCATTAGCACGCTTTTGGCGGTTTTTTCGTATTTTTCGGGGATTTTCCCATTTACATGTCATTGTAAGGGCTTACATCAATGCCGGGTGGCGGAGAAATAATAAATATAGGGGTTTCACGGAAGGGGGAAGTGTTTCACGAAGCATAGGATCGGGGGAAGAAATACCAAAATTTGACAAATGATTTTTCCTGTGCTATTATGCCTTGCAACTTAAATGTAACACTTTTGTAACAAGTGCAACATCTTCGTAATAAGTTAACATAAGATATTAAATGTTGTGAAAACCGGAAATGTTACAGGATTACCTTGAGGTAAGGGTATGAAGTTTGGTATCGCGGCAAAAATAGCAGCAATTCCCGTATTCTCCATACTGGTGTACGGACTGTCTCTGCGTGGCAATGCAACGCAGCTGGCAGAGCGGACGGTATTGGAAGAGGCGGCGGCAGGTGCTGCGACATATGTGGAATTTAATATCGAGCCTACCCGGGAAGAAGTGGAGCAGATCATCGCGGAGAATAATGCCTGGAAGAATCCGGGGGCGATCGTGATGGCAGATGTGTATTCTTCCGTAAATGTGCGTATGGAGCCGAGTGAAGAAGCTGAGCTGGCCGGCAAGCTGTATAAGGATTGCGGTGGTTATATCCTGGAGTATACGGATACCTGGACCAAGATCGAGTCCGGCAAGCTGGTGGGCTGGGTACGCAACGATTATCTGATGTTTGGTGATGAAGCTAAGGCAGCAGCAGAAGAAGTGGGAACCTACCGGGCAACGGTAAATACCACGACACTGCGTGTCCGTATGGAGCCGTCCACAGAGGCAGGCTGCTCCGGTATGGTAGCCGAGGGCGATGTGTACGAGGTGGTCTCCCAGGAAGGCGGCTGGGTAGCCATCGACTTTGAAGGGGATAACGGATACATCAAATCGGAGTATGCGGACATCTCATTCCATCTGGACTATGGCGAGACGATCCAGGCGATCCGGGAACGCGAGGAAGCCGAAGCCAGAGCCAAGGCAGAAGCGGCGGCCAGACAGGCAAGGCAGGCTGCGGCAGCAGCGGCAGCGAAACAGGAAGCGACGGCAGCGGCAGCCAGACAGGAAGCAGAACGGTATCAGAATTACGGCTCGTATGCTGCAGAAGCATCGGATGTGGTACTTTTGGGAGCGTTGATCCAGTGTGAAGCCGGCAATCAGCCATATGAAGGCAAGGTGGCGGTCGGTGCGGTGGTAATGAACCGCCTGCGCAGCGGAGCATATCCGAACACTCTGTACGGTGTCATCTACGCATCGCATCAGTTTTCACCGGCGGGATGCGGCGCGTTAGACCGGAGGATCGCCAACGGTGTGAGTGCAAGCTGTCTGCAGGCTGCACAGGAAGCGTTGAATGGCTACTCCAATGTGGGCAATGCAACACACTTCCGCAGAACGGGAGCCCACGACGGTATCGTGATCGCTGGCCATGTATTCTGGTAAAACATATAAGCATTCAGAAAAGCCGAACTCTATGAGCGCGGCTTTTTTATTGTTATCACGATGCGCTGGTCCCCTTGCTTTTCGCAGATGTTTGGGTTATAATGTGTGCATATTTTTTCGTAAAGGAGTGACGAGTTATGGATTTGAAGGGTAGAGATTTTTTGACGCTGAAGGACTTTACACCGGAGGAGATCCTCTATCTGGTGGAGCTGGCGGCTGACCTGAAGAAAAAGAAAAAGGCCGGCATCCCGGTAGATACCCTGCGTGGGAAAAATGTAGCGCTGATCTTTGAGAAGACCAGTACCCGTACCCGATGCTCCTTTGAAGTGGCGGCGCATGACCTTGGCATGGGCTGTACCTATCTGGATCCGAAGAGCTCCCAGATCGGCAAGAAAGAGAGTATTGCCGATACTGCGAGAGTGCTGTGTACTATGTTTGACGGTATCGAATACAGAGGCTATGGCCAGGAGATCGTGGAAGAACTGGCAAAGTACTCTTCCGTACCGGTATGGAACGGACTGACCAATGAATATCATCCGACGCAGATGCTGGCGGATCTATTAACCATCCGTGAGCAGTTTGGCGACCAGAAGGGCCTGAAACTGGCGTATTTGGGCGATGCGCGGTACAACACCGGCAATTCATTGATGATCCTGTGCAGCAAGACGGGCATGGATTTTGCGGCGGGTGCGCCGAAGAAGTACCAGCAGGATCCGGAGCTGGTGAAGATCTGTGAGGGCTATGCAAAAGAGAGCGGCGCAAAGATCCTGATCACGGAAGATGCGAAAGAAGCGGTAAAGGATGCGGATGTCATCTATACCGATGTATGGGTTTCCATGGGCGAGCCGGACGAGATCTGGGAGGAGCGTATCCGCGATCTGTCCCCGTATAAAGTGACAAAGGAACTGATGTCCCTGGCCAAGCCGGGCGCGATCTTCCTGCACTGTCTGCCGGCATTCCATGATCTGAAGACGGCGATCGGCAAAGAAAAAGGTGAGCAGTATGGCATCACCGATATGGAAGTAACGGATGAAGTGTTTGAGAGTGCACAGTCCAAGGTATTTGAAGAAGCAGAGAACCGTATGCATACCATTAAAGCAGTGATGGCTGCTACACTCGGGTATTCGACCATATGAAATCAGAGATCTTAAGAGCCATCCGCAACAGCCAGGATCATATCTCCGGGCAGGAGCTGTGCGAGCGCTTCGGCGTGTCGCGTACGGCGGTCTGGAAGGTGATCAAGCAGCTGCAGGCGGAAGGCTATGATATCGAGGCGGTGACCAATAAGGGCTATAAGCTGCTGAGCTACCCGGATCTGATCAGTGCATGTGAGCTGATGAGCAGGGTGAATACGCAGTGGGCCGGACGGAAAGTGTATTTCCGCAGGGAGCTGACTTCTACCAACGAGTATGCAAAGCTCGTGGCGGAGGAAGGTGCGGTGCATGGCGCATTGGTCGTGGCAGATAAACAGAATGCAGGCAAAGGACGCAGGGGACGCACATGGGTATCGCCGGCGGGGCAGAATATCTATATGTCGCTGTTGCTGCGGCCGGATTTTTCACCCAATAACGCATCCATGCTCACATTGCTGATGGCGGTGAGTGTGGCGGAAGTGATCCATCATCTGCATCCGGAGCTGCCGGTGGGCATCAAGTGGCCCAACGATGTGCTGATCGGGAATAAGAAGGTGTGCGGGATCTTAACCGAGATGGATGCGGAGCCGGATTACATCCACAATGTGATCGTAGGTGTGGGCATCAATGTGAACCAGATGGAGTTTGATGAGGAACTGCTGGATAAGGCGACATCACTCAAGCTGGAGAAGGGAATGCCGGTGGACCGTGCGCAGATCATTCTGGGTGTGATGGATTATTTTGAATATTATTACGGACTGTTTGTGGAACATCAGGATGTGTCGGATTTTGTCAATATCTACGACAGCTATCTGGTGAACCGCGGCAGGGAAGTGCGGGTGCTGGATCCGAAGGGTGAGTACGAAGGCGTGGCGGAAGGCATCAATGACCGGGGCGAGCTGATCGTAAATGTCAAAGGCGGCGGCGCCAGAACGGTAGCATCCGGTGAAGTATCGGTCAGAGGTATATACGGTTATGTCTGATAGGATGACAAAAGAAGAGGAAAAGCGTGTGCTCTGCGGTGCCAGCGCATACGAGCAGAAATATTATTTCAATGAGCAGGAATACGGCAATCTTCCGGAAGCGGTGAAAGAGGAGCTGCACATTTTGTGTGTGCTGTTTACCGAGGAAGTGGGCGGCGTGTTCACGCTCTCTTTTGATGAAGAAGGCGGCGTACTGATGCATACCGAGGCGGCAGAGGAGGACTATCTCTACGACGAGGTGTCTGCCGGGCTGATGGTAGGGCAGGTGCGTATGAAGCGCAAGGAACTGTTTGAGACGCTGAGCCTGTATTACAGGGTTTTGTTTTGCATGAAAAAATCGATGTGGAGGAATAAACCATGTTACTGACGGTAGATGTAGGAAATACCAATATCACCTTTGGGCTGTTTGAAAAGAAGGAACTGTTGCATACATTCCGACTGATGACATCCACGCTGCGTACCTCGGATGAGTATGGTGCGGCTATTTTGGGACTGTTATCTCACAACGGGATGAAGAAGGAACAGATCGAAGGCGCGATCGTAGCCAGCGTAGTGCCTAATGTAATGCACGCCCTGGTAGGTGCCATCGAGCGTTATGTGGGACATAAGCCCATGATCGTGGGGCCGGGACTCAAGACCGGTATCCATATCGTAACGGAAAATCCCAAGGAGATCGGCCCGGATCGTATCGTGGATGCGGTGGGCGCTTATGAAAAATACGGCGGCCCGGTACTGGTGCTGGATTTCGGTACGGCGACCACCTATGACCTGGTCAACGAAAAGGGCGAATTTGTAGCCGGCATCACGGCACCGGGTATCAAGATCAGCGCCAAGGCATTGTGGGAAGATACCGCAAAACTGCCGGAGGTCGAGATCAAAAAGCCGGATTCCATTCTGGCACAGAATACCGTGACCAGTATGCAGGCAGGCCTTGTATACGGGCAGATCGGCCAGACGGAATACATTGTCAATAAAGTAAAGGAAGAGTCCGGCCTGGACAACATCAAAGTCGTAGCCACCGGCGGTCTGGGCTCCATCATCGCCGACGAGACCGATGTGATCGAGGTCTATGACCGTATGCTCACCCTCGATGGCCTGCGCATGATCTACGAGAAGAATGCATCAAGGGGATAACCCCTTGCCTTCCCCTTGAGGGGAAGGTGGCCGAAGGCCGGATGAGGTGTAACAAAAGCAATCTATGAACTTGAAGGCATTAAAAATTGGGAATGTCGTTATAGACATCCCCATCATACTTGCTCCGATGGCCGGAGTCACAGACCTGCCTTTCCGTCTGCTGTGCAAACAGATGGGGGCGGGACTTTTGTGTATGGAGATGGTGAGTGCCAAGGCGATCCATTACAGGAATAAAAATACCGAAAGTTTAATGGCGATTGATGAGCGCGAACTGCCGGTGTCCCTGCAGCTCTTCGGTTCGGAACCGGAGCTGATGGCAGAGGTGGCACATAGTATAGAAGAAATGCCCTTTGCCCTGCTGGACCTGAATATGGGCTGCCCGGTGCCCAAAGTCGTAAATAACGGCGAGGGCTCGGCGCTGATGAAGGATCCGAAACTGGCAGCGGAGATCGTACACGCGATCAGCGGCGCGATCCAAAAGCCGGTGACGGTAAAGATCCGTAAAGGCTTTGATGATGCGCATGTGAATGCGGTGGAAATGGCAAAGCGTCTGGAGGATGCCGGAGCGGCGGCCATCGCGGTGCACGGCAGGACGAGAGAGCAGTACTACAGCGGCAAGGCAGACTGGGATATTATCCGGCAGGTGAAAGAGGCCGTGACTATTCCGGTGATCGCCAATGGGGATATCGACAGTCCGGAGGCGGCAAAACGCTGTATCGAACAGACCGGGGCGGATGCCATTATGATTGGCAGAGGGGCCCAGGGCAATCCGTGGATCTTCCGAGAGATCCGGCACTATCTGGAGTGCGGCGAGATGCTGCCGAGGCCGGATGCGGAAGAGGTCAAGACGGTACTGAGACAGCATGCGCAGCTGCAGATGGAGGTCAAAGGCGAGTACATCGGTATGCGGGAGATGCGTAAACACGCCGCATGGTACCTGGCTGGTTTCCCACATGCGGCACGGCTACGCAAACAGGCCTGCGAGATGGAAAAACTCGAAGACCTGGAGCGTTTGATCGAGATGATTGAATGATACCCTTGCGGAAGGCACCTTGCCTTCCCCTTGAGGGGAAGGTGCCCGAAGGGCGGATGAGGTGTTTTGCCGGAGTCGATCCGTCCCTTGACAGTCAACGCAGAAAAAGGTAAAATCTATATTTACGGTAGATGTACCTTACTTAACATCTAAAAGAGAGGAAGGAAAAAGAAATGGCGGAGAAAATTCAGATCTCACAAGAAGGTAAACTGAAATTTGAGGAAGAACTGCATGAGTTGATTTCTGTTCGCAGAAAAGAAGTTGCACAGAAGATCAAAGTAGCTCGTGAGCAGGGTGACCTTTCGGAAAACGCTGAATATGATGCAGCACGTGATGAGCAGCGTGATATCGAAGCTCGTATCGAGTATTTGGAAAACCTGTTGAAGAATGTAGAGGTCATTGACGAGAGCAAGAGCGATCGTAATACCGTACATTTCGGCAGCAAGGTAAAGGTAAAGGATCTGGAGCTGGGTGAAGAGTATACCTATGCGATCAAGGGTGCTAGTGAGGCAGATGCACTGGAAGGCAAGATCTCCAATACATCTCCGCTGGGCAAGGCGCTGATCGGCCGCAAGAAGGGTGACACCATCGAGGTGGAAGCACCGGCCGGAACCATCAAATATGAGATTCTTGAGATCAAATAATCAGTATTAATTTAGGAGAACCACCGTGGCAGAACAGGTAAAGAATGAACAGAACAAACCGCAGGAGCAGGATGTAAACCAGCTCCGTAAAGTACGCCGTGAGAAGCTGGCAGGTCTGCAGGAAGCAGGCAAAGATCCTTTTGTGATCACAAAGTATGACCAGACCTATCATACGGATGAAGCGATCCGTGATTATGAGGCACATGAAAAAGAGATCCTGAAGGACTATGTCGGAAAAGAAGTGCTTCCGGAGCCGGCAGAAGGTGCAGATAACGACACCATTGCAGCATACCGTGCTTCCAAGAAAGCAGCGTATGAAGCAAGACGTGCCGTACTGGATGCATCTCCGATCAATGTGTCTATTGCAGGCCGTATGATGTTTAAGCGCGTGATGGGTAAGGCATCCTTTGCCAATCTGCGTGACCGTAACGGCGACATCCAGGTGTATGTATCCAAGGATGCGCTGGGCGATGATGCTTATGCGGATTTTAAGAAGAGTGATATCGGCGATATCTACGGTGTGAAGGGCTATGTGTTCCGCACGATGACCGGTGAGATCTCGATCCATGCGACCGAGATGACATTGCTGAGCAAGTCCCTGCAGATCCTGCCGGAGAAGTTCCATGGTCTGACCGATACGGATACCCGCTATCGTCAGCGTTATGTGGATCTGACTATGAACCTGGATTCCCGTGATGTGTTTGTGAAACGTTCCAAGATCATCTGGGAGATCCGTAAGTTCCTGGCAGAGAAGGATTTCATGGAAGTGGAGACCCCGATGCTGGTAGCGAATGCCGGCGGTGCGGCAGCCAGACCGTTCATGACACATTTCAATGCACTGGATGAGGACCTGAAGCTGCGTATTTCTCTGGAGCTTTATCTGAAGAGACTGATCGTCGGTGGTATGGAGCGTGTCTTCGAGATCGGCCGCGTGTTCCGTAATGAGGGCGTGGATACCAGACACAATCCGGAATTTACTTTGATGGAGCTGTATCAGGCATATACCGATTATAACGGCATGATGGATCTGACCGAGGAGATGTTCCGCCATCTGGCGCAGACCGTACTCGGCACGACCACATTTAAATACGGCGATATCGAGCTGGACTTCGGCAAGCCGTTCCGGCGTCTGCGTATGGCAGATGCGGTCAAAGAGTACACCGGCATCGACTTTGACGATCCGGCACAGGTACCGGACGATGCGGCTGCCAAGAAACTGGCGAAGGAAAAGGGCGTAGAGTACGAAGAGCGTCACAAGAAGGGCGATATCCTGAATCTCTTCTTTGAGGAGTTCTGCGAAGATCATATGGTTCAGCCGACCTTTGTGATGGATCATCCCATCGAGGTATCACCGCTGACGAAGAAGAAACCGGGCTATGAAGGCCATGTAGAGCGTTTCGAGCTCTTCATCAACGGTTGGGAGATGTGCAACGCTTATTCCGAGCTGAACGACCCGATCGATCAGAGAGAGCGCTTTGCGGCACAGGATGCCAATGCGGCAGCAGGCGACGATGAAGCAGAGCACACCGACGAAGATTTCCTGAATGCATTGGAGATCGGCATGCCGCCTACCGGTGGTATCGGCTATGGCATCGACCGTTTGGTTATGTTGCTTACAAACAGTCCGGCCATCCGCGATGTGCTGCTCTTCCCGACTTTGAAGAGCCTCAGCTGACGCAACCCTAGTAAATACAAGGGTTTGCGGACTTGACCGAAGATGAAAGTCATGCAAATGTACAGCAAAAATTCCAATCGAAATGAGCAGATATGCGGTAATATGAAGTTTCGATAGGTTTCCGGGATAACCGAATATAGTAAGACTTAAGGACACTTTCTAAGAAAGAAATTTCTGGAGAGTGTCTTTTTTTGTCTGTTGTTATGGTGAAAAATCTTTGGAACTGTCAGTCAGATTTTTCAGATTTACAGGTCAGGAAGGAGGAGAACCGCAAATGTACGGTACAGCGATAGTGCATGTGTTGTTGCATCACACAAAAAACCACATGAGCCTGCGGAAAAACAAGTCGCCATAGGAGGAGATATCGCAATGGAAAACAGAAACACCAGGTTTCCCGAAGACCTTGTAAATGTAAGGGTGCAGGCAAATACATCATACCAGATCAAAAGGGTGATTGAGCTTGTACAAAGTGAAAAAGGATTAGAGCTGATGAGTTGCTCAAAGATTATGCCGAACTCAGGATCCGGACCGAGACTCCGACAGTTCGCAACGTTCAAGGATTTGAAATACGAAAAGAAACAGCAGCAGAGGAAAAACAAGCAAAGGAACTTCAGAAGAAAGTTCTGATAAGGAGGATGCTCATGTGTAAAGTGATAGCAATAGCCAATCAAAAAGGCGGGGTGGGAAAGACCACAACCGCCGCAAATTTAGGAATCGGACTTGCAAAAGCAGGAAAGAAAGTGATCCTGATCGATGCGGATGCACAAGGTTCGCTCACCGCAAGTCTTGGTTATGAAGAGCCGGATGAGATGGAATACACGCTCGCCACGGTTCTTGGCAAGATTATAAACGAAGAGACCATAGATCCGCAAGAGGGAATTCTGCACCACGAGGAAGGTGTGGATCTGATGCCCAGCAATATTGAGCTATCCGGGTTGGAAGTATCTATTGTAAATGTAATGAGCAGGGAGACTGTACTTAAAGAGTACCTGAGTATGATCGAGCAGGAATATGATTATGTCCTGATCGACTGCACTCCCTCACTTGGAATGGTTACGATAAACGCTCTCGCAGCGGCAGACAGCGTTCTTATACCGGTACAGGCAGCATATCTGCCGGCTAAAGGATTGGAACAGCTGATCAAAACAGTTCGCAAGGTAAAGAGACAGATCAACCCTAAGCTTGAGATAGAAGGCATATTGCTGACTATGGTGGATGGCAGAACAAATTATGCAAAAGAAATCATGCAGCTTCTTGAGGAAGGGTATGGCAGCCAGATCCGATTCTTCAAAAACATCATTCCTCTGTCTGTTCGCGCTTCAGAAATATCAGCGATAGGTGTGAGCATTTATGAACATGATCCAAAAGGTAAAGTTGCTGAAGCATATACCTCTTTGACAAAGGAGGTGCTTGCAGGATGAGCAGGAGTATAGCAGGAAAGATAAAACTGAATTCTTTTGCTGATATTGTTGGTGGAGATGATACCGCCGTTACAGAGGTTCCTTTATCGGATCTCCATGAATTTAAGAATCATCCATTTCGAGTTTTGGATGATGAGAAGATGGAGGAAACGGTTGAAAGTATCAAAAAATATGGCGTTCTGATGCCGGGAATTGTCAGACCACGAATGGATGGAGGTGGTTATGAGATAATAGCCGGTCATAGACGAAAGCGAGCCTGTGAGCTTGCAGGGCTTGCGACAATGCCGGTTCTAATTAAGAACTACACGGATGATGAAGCTACCGTAACCATGGTAGACACTAACATCCAGCGTGAAGATATACTTCCAAGCGAAAAGGCTCATGCTTATCGAATGAAGTTTGATGCTATGAAGCACCAGGGTTCGGGTGGTGGCAGAACCGTAGAAAGTATCGGTGAAGCTGCCGGCGAGAGTGGTAAGACAGTACAGAGGTACATATGGTTATCCAATTTGTCAGATACACTCCTGGGCTTTGTTGATGAAAAGAAATTGCCAATACGATCCGGTGTTGAAATCTCATATTTGACGGACAAGGAGCAGAGGTGGATTGAGGAGATCGTTGGATCGACTGGTGTAGTAATCACACCGGCG
>JAFXQR010000065.1 GCA_017526985.1 Lachnospiraceae bacterium | reverse complement strand
GGCATCGTTACTGCGCTGGCATAGTTTTGGGCGTAACCAATATCTATTGTTATACCCTTGACTTGCGACGCAAAAGGGTATAACGGGGTATAATAATTATTCAATCCCGTGAGTATGTAAAATCGCGCGGGATTTTTTCATGAAATTTATTTTTCTAACTGGAAGATGTAAAAAAACAAAAACTTGATTTTCATAAAAAGAAGTGGTACACTAAATGAGGTTAGTTTAAGCTAACTGCATTTATCATTTCTTACAAGAACAAAAGGAAAGGCTTGGATATGACAATACACGAATTTGGGAAAGAGAATAAAGAGGTCATCGTACTGGTACATCCGTCCATCGTGATGTGGGATTATTTTGAATATGTGATCCCGCTGTTGGAAAAGAAATATCATTTGATCATTCCGGCACTTCCGGGATATGATCCGGATAGGGAAGGTGATTTTACAAGCGTTGAGGAAATCGCAAGAGAGCTGGAAAACTGGCTGGTTGCGCAAGATATGAAAGAAGTGGCCTGTCTGTATGGCTGTTCCATGGGGGGGAGTATCGTGACCAGAATGCTGGCGGATAATGCAGTAGACATTCAAAGAGCAGTGATCGATGGCGGGGTGACGCCGTATCAGTATCCTTGGATCATTACGCGCTTTATTGCGATCAAGGATTTTCTGCTGATCTATTCCGGAAAACTGGGAGGCGTCGATTTGCTGGAAAAGGCGTTTGCTACGGATGAATTATCACAGAATGATATTGAATACGCAGCAAAGGTGCTGGATATGATCAGCGCCAAAACCATCTGGAGGACGTTCGATTCGTGTAATAATTTCTCCATGCCGCAGGAGATTCATACGGATTGTAAGAGGATCGAATACTGGGTGGCAGAGTAGGAAGTGAAAGAACGCAGACAGGATATTGCCTACATCCGTAACCATTTTCCGCAGACGGTATTTCGAAAGGTCCGTAATACGGGACACGGCGGTCTTGCACCGTTTAAACCTGAGAAGTTTGTACGTGGGATTGAGCATATGATGAGGCAAAAAGTATGAGTGAAGTGTTACCGGGACTTTTGATCCCATTCGCAGGAACTTCTTTGGGAGCGGCCTGCGTTCTGTTTATGAAAAAAGAACTGAATACTATGGTGCAGCGGGCGCTGACCGGTTTTGCAGCAGGCGTGATGGTGGCTGCGTCCATCTGGAGTCTGATCATTCCTGCGATGGAACAATCGGAGGGGATGGGGAAACTCTCATTTGTACCGGCTGTGATCGGATTCTGGCTGGGAATCCTGTTTTTGCTGCTACTCGATTCCGTGATACCGCATCTGCATATGCATGCGGATAAAGCGGAAGGCCCCAGCTCAAAATTAAAACGGACAACCATGATGGTACTGGCCGTGACATTGCATAATCTTCCGGAAGGAATGGCAGTCGGTGTTGTCTATGCAGGTCTGATATCCGGAAACGCATCCGTGACAAGTGGTGGAGCGCTTGCACTGGCTCTGGGTATTGCCATACAGAATTTCCCGGAGGGTGCGATCATTTCGATGCCCCTGCATGCAGAAGGGAAGAGCAGAAAAGGAGCATTTCTGGATGGCGTACTATCCGGAGCAGTGGAACCGGTCGGTGCATTGCTTACAATCTTTGCAGCGGGGTTTGTTATTCCTGCGATGCCGTATCTGCTCAGTTTTGCTGCGGGAGCTATGATGTATGTTGTGGTAGAAGAACTGATCCCGGAAATGTCGGAAGGGGAGCATTCCAATATCGGCGTGGTGATGTTTGCGGTAGGATTTACATTGATGATGGCGTTGGATGTGACACTTGGTTAAAATGCAAAAAGAAGAGGAATTGTATGGCGTGGATATCTCAAAGGATATGTTTGATGCTGCGTCCAAAAGACTTGAAAACAAAGCGGATCTGCAGATAGCAGATGCCTGCAGGCTGCCGTATCAGGATGTTTTTTTCGATGTGGTGATCACGACAGATACCAATATTATGTTAAATATCCTGATTTCGCTTGAAAAATAGGCTTTCTTCATATAGAATGAGAAAGCTATATTATACAATGGGAGAGCGAAAATGGGACTGTTTGAATTATTATTACTGGCAGTCGGTCTGGCAATGGATGCCTTTGCCGTGTCGATCTGCAAAGGCTTGGCCGTTAAGAAAATAACGGCAAAAGAGTATCTTCTCTGCGGTATCTGGTTCGGTTCATTTCAGGGCATTATGCCATTCATCGGTTATCTTGTCGGCTCGCGTTTTGAGCATCTCATCAGCATTATAGCACCCTGGGTTGCCTTTGTACTGCTTACATTGATCGGCGGAAATATGGTGAAGGAAGCATTCGCGCCACCGGAAGAAGTAAAGCCGGAATTTGACATAAAGACGATGTTTCTGATGGCAGTGGCCACCAGTATTGATGCGTTGGCAGTCGGCATCACATTTGTGGCGGTGCCGGTTAAGGTGTTTTCAACAGAGGGAATCTCGAATGTTATCTTTGCGGTTATCGTGATCGCGGTTATCACATGCATCATTTCTATGATCGGTGTCAAGATCGGACATATCTTCGGAACACGTTATAAATCCGGTTCGGAGATCATGGGTGGAACGATCCTGATCTTCATCGGTTTCCGTTCTCTGATCACGCATCTGGATAAATCACAGGCATTATCGAACAACGAAACAATCTTTGGTATGCTGCTCCCGTTGGTCGGAACCGTTCTCGGAGCAGCGGTTGTTTACGCGAAAAATAAAATCTCGGATAATTTAAGGATGATACTGGTAGGCGGTACCTCCGGTATTATGATCTCAATCGCCGTCTGGGGGATGATCGAACCGGCGGTATCGGGGCTTAAGGCCAGATTTGAAAACGGGATCATCCCTGTGGTTGCGTTTTTCTGCGGAGGCGTTCTGCTTCAATATATCATAGATAGTATAATACCCCATACTCATGTGTATGCCGATATCACGGAAGGACCTAAGAGTAAGCTGGATCCGGATATGAAGGTGATGTTGTCGGAAGTGATCCATCACATTCCGGAAGGAATTGCCTTGGGGGCAATCTACGCGGGACACTTCCTGAAGACAGAGTGGATCACAGCATCCACTGCATTGGTTCTGGCAATTGCAATCGCAATCCAGAATATACCGGAAGCAGTTTTCGTATCCCTTCCGATACGTGAAAAAGGAACCAATACCGGGAAAGCGTTCTTTATGGGAGTGATCTCGGGAATGCCGATTCCGCTGCTTGGTATCATTACCGTTATTATATTGCTGCTTTTCGGAAATGCACTGCCTTATGTCATGGCCTTGGCCGGCGGAGCATTGATCTATACTACGATCGAGGAGATACCACAGCTGGCGTCTAAAAAAGATAATGATAAAGGGGCTTTTGCTTTTGTTTTGGGATTTGCCATCGTGATGTTTATGATCTTTGTCTGAGAGGAGCCTGAAGTTCCCTGTATGAAGACGTGAAAAACGACCGGACAGCGGTCGTTTTTTTACTTGCATGAAGAGAAAGGTTGTACTATAATAGGTTAGCGGAGACTAACGGTAATTCTATGCGTGTTACATGGTGGGATAGGAGGCATTCCGATGACTGACAAAAAATATAAAGAAATATCTGTAGGGGAATTTACCAAAGCAGCTGAGGTCTATGAAACAGACAAGGGCGGCGTATACAAGATGTGCAAGAAGGATTACCCGGATGTTCTTGCAGAATTGGAAAAGGACCCCTTTACGGATCTGTTGGACTGTGGATGCGGACCGGCACCGATGCTCACGCTGTTGCATGAGAAGTATCCGGAAAAGCATTATACCGGGATCGATCTGACACCTAAGATGATCGAGGTGGCAAAAGCGAAAAATATGGAAGATGTAGAACTGGTGGTGGGCGATTGTGAAAATCTGCCGTTTGCGCCGGAAAGTTTTGATGCAGTGATCTGCTGTGAGAGTTTTCATCATTATCCGAATGTACAGGATTTCTTTGACAGCGTATACCGTGTACTCCGTCCGGGCGGGAGACTGATCCTGCGGGATATGACCATGGATAACGGGGCAGTACGCTGGTTTTGCAATCATGTCGAGATCCCTTTTTTCAATCTCTTCGGAAAAGGGGATGTGCGGATCTATGGAAAAGAAGACGTAAACTGTCTGTGCAACAAAGCAGGTTTAGTGATGGAGTCGTTTGAGAGGCGCGGTTTCTGTCGTTTGCACAGTGTGGCAAGGAAGCCGGTTAAGAGCAGACAGAAACTGGATATTGAGCTGGGGGATGTACAGGAAACGGCTTTGATCCCATTGGCGATCAAGGCAAATGAAAGTAAACGCGCGGATCATAGGATCTATGATGAGAAAGCGATCGAGATCATAGACTGTTTAAAGATCGATACGGAGAAATATGACCGGTTTATGTCGCATGAAGGTGTTGTGGCGAGAACGATCCTGTTTGATAATGAGATGAAGAAGGCTCTGAAGAAATACCCGAATGCGATAGTGGTCAATATCGGCTGTGGCTTTGATGATCGTTTTTCGCGTGTGGATAACGGACAGGTGCTCTGGTATAATGTGGATCTTTCGGATTCGATCGCGCTGCGCAAAAAGTGTTTTGAAGAACGACAAAGAGAGTTTCTGATCGAGGGAGATCTGCTCTCGGAGGACTGGACCAACGGTATACCGAATGACCGTGTCACCATCGTGATCGCCGAAGGCCTGCTTATGTACTTTACCGAGGAACAGGTAAAGCATATCTTAAGCCGGATCAGCGGACATTTCCATAAGGGTTATCTGCTGGCGGAACTGATGCATCCGTTTGCAGCGAAGAATACGGAGAAACACGATACCGTGAAGAATGCCAATGCCGTATTTCAATGGGGGATCGAGGACGGACATGAGCTGGAGGAGCTGTGTGACGATTATCAGCTACTGCGAGAGACCAGTTTCTTTGAAGAGATGAAGAAGTATACGTTGGCCGGGAAGATCGGGAATGTGTTTTTCAAAAAGTTTAATGATCGTCTGGCGGTATATCGTTTCTGGGAGTGATGCGATCCGTCAACCGAATATGTAGCGTACGATGCCGTCAATGAAGATTTTGATCGTGTCTGCGTAACAGTCGGCATACATCTGCTCGCGGCCATGTCCGATGAGTGCCATGGCTTTGAACACTGAATATCGCGATCAGAGTGATGGAAAACTATTGTCACGCATATATGGATGATGCCTTTTCAAATAAGGAATTGCTATTTATGCGGGATGAGGTAATAAGAATGGTTGACAGATTATTATGGGAGGCATAAGATGACATTTGAAGAGTTTGGATCGGAACATGAAAAAAAGATGATGCTGTTGCCCGGAACGTGCTGCGACTGGCAGACAAATTTTTGCAATGTCCTGGAAAGACTGAAGGCGAAGTATCATCTGATCTGTGTGAACTATGACGGATTTGACGGGAGCGATGTGATCTTTCCGGATATGATCACGGTGACGGAAAAGATTGAAAAGTATATCCGGGAAAAACACGGCGGGCGACTGGATGCGGCGCTTGGATCATCTCTGGGATCCACGTTTGTCGGGCAGCTGATAATGCGGCAGAATGTGCATATCGATCACGGGATCTTTGGCAGTCCGGATCTGGATCAGAGTGGTAAAGTATCCGCAAAACTTCAATCCATGCTGGTGGTACCGCTGCTGACGAGTTTTACAAAAGGAGAAAAGAAAAAGCAGAAGACAAAGGAACTTTTGAAGAAAACATTCCTGATGACAGATGAAGTTGCGGAACAGTTTATGGCCTGCTTTTCCAAATTCAACCCGGAGTCGATCAAAAACGAATACTATACGGACCTGCTGACGCATCTGCGCAACGATATACGGGTAGAGCATACGAAAGCACATTTTATCTATGCAAATAAGATGGGAGAAAAATATTTAAAGCGTTACAAAAAATACTTCCACGATCCGGACATTCGTGAGTTTGATATGCAGCATGAACAGTGGCTTTTCGGCGAGGAGGAATATGCAGCTCAGGTCCTTAAGGTCATAGATGAATTTATGGAAATGCCGGTATGAAGCATAGCAATGACAGACAGCAATATGATAAGACGGGTATTATAAATTCTGCTTTGTAAAGAATGTGAGGAAGAAAAAGGCTGCATAAGGACAGATGAAAAGCGAAAATCAGTATTTGAAAAAGGAGAGGAAAAGATGAGACTTTATACGATAGAAGTAAACGACAAAGTATATGAGGCAGTGGAAAACGGTAACAAAAAGCTTGTAACGCTTGATTCTATGGGAATTCATGTGAACGATATGAATGAACTGATCGTATGTTATGATGAACTGCGTGATTCGATCGAAAAAGCTCTTGCAGCAAATGAAAATGCCGGTATGGAAGCCGGAGAATATCATATCAAAGCGCCGATTCCGGTGCCGATGCAGGATGTAGTCTGTCTGGGTGTAAACTATCATGATCACATCAAGGAAACGGTGGATGAACTGGATTTTACCAAAAAGAAAGATGCGGTTTATTTTTCCAAACGTGTGAACCGCGCAAATGATCCGGATGGGAATATTCCGGTATATGATTTTGTAGATGCACTGGATTATGAGGTGGAACTGGGCGTGATCCTGAAGAAGGATGCATTTAATGTGACGGTAGAAGAGGCGGCAGATGTGATCCTGGGCTATACGATCATCAACGATGTGAGTGCCAGAAATCTGCAGTTCAAGCATCAGCAGTGGTATCGTGGCAAGAGTCTGGATGGATATACGCCGATGGGACCGTGTATCGTGACAAAGGATGAGATCGGAGATGCGCATGATCTGGAAATATGTTGCTATGTGAATGATGAGAAACGGCAGGAGAGTAATACCAAATATATGATCACCACGGTAGAAGAGGCCATCTCCGAACTGTCACAAGGCATGACGCTGAAGGCAGGAACCATTATTGCAACCGGTACTCCCGGCGGTGTAGGGATGGGAATGAAGCCGCCGGTATATCTGAAATCCGGGGATGTGATCCGCTGCGAGATCAAGGGGATCGGCAGCCTGGTGAATCGCTGTATGTAAAGGCTTCTGTACGGAAATGATTGTAGGAATCCTTGATTAGGATACGATCTCTTTTACCAGGGAGCACCATTCCCTTGGGTGAACTCCGAGAAATTCTTCATGACGCATATCGTGTGTATGGATGACGGGATCCTTAAAAACGCTCCGGTAGCGCTGCAGGTATTTTTCGCCCATCTTAGCGGCATAGAAGATATGGACAGAGGTCTCGCCGTTGTCAATGTTATGCGGGAGCGGTGTAGTGAGGTCGGATTGAAACTGACGCTTCAGGCTCTCTTTGGAAATGAAACTCATATCATATTTATCGCGGCCGGTGATCGCAACAAAGGCTCTGTTGTATGGATCGGGATCGGCCATCTGTTTCACATAGCGTTTCTGCATCAGTTTTGAGTTGTAATGTCCGGTGTGGATGAAGTTATATGTGACTTTCACCATAAGGGCAGCCAATAGAGATGCTTTCATATTTCCGGCCTGTTCCAAGTCGGAACTTCCCAGGATCCCATAATCCATATGGATATGATTACGGGCAACAAGGTGGGTAACGAAGGTGCCGCCGAGAGAGCATCCGTAGGCAGCGCGGATGTGACTGTTGTAGTGTTCCCTGATGTAAGTTTCAATGCGGGACAATTCATCATCTACGGATTGATAATCCTCGGAATCACTTTCATCAAAACCGGTATAGGCGACGACACCTACCAGAAAATCTTCTGCCAGCGTATCGATCACATTTCCAAAATTTCCCTTCCAATAGCACATAGTTCCGGGAAGAAGCAGTATGACGGGATTTTCTTTTTTGCCAAATTCGTGAATATGCATGACGGTCCCCTTTTCTTAAATGTCTCGCTTGTGTAATTTAATGAAATGAATTATAATGACGAGCGGAAAGAAAATCAATAGAAAAATGAAGATGTCTCACATTTGTTAAAATGTGTTATTTAGTGCAGCTCAAGGGGAAGGCAGGGTGGAAGAGCAGGGAGAAGCATATGAGAGACACATCCGCCAGATTGAAAAAAACGAAAGAAGCAATTGTAGGAGCATTGTTTGCATTATTGGAGAATAACAATTACGGGGAGATCACGATACAGGAGATCGCAGGGGTGTGTGATATCACCAGGAGGACCATATACCGGCATTTCCATACGAAAGAAGAAATGCTGCAGTACAGTTTTACGGAGTATACCGATCGTCTGGCGGAGTACATTTTACAAAAGGAGCCGAAAAATTTCCGGGAGTTTTGTGTTTTATATTTTTCCTTCTGGGAAGAAAATATGGAATATCTGGATAAATTAAGAAATGCCGGTATCCTGTACAAATTCGGGGATAGTTTTGAAGGGCTGGTACATCGGATGGCAGGAAGGATAAAACATCAGAACAGGATGAGCGATAAAGAGTACCGGAAATATCTGGAACAGTATAAATTCCACTTTGCCTATCGGACAGCCGGTTTCTGGCGTGTCACCGAACTGTGGAGCGGAGAGGGAAAGCGGCGGAGCGCAGCGGAAATGGCAGAGATCATGGTGGAGATCGCCGGTGGAAAATCTGAAGACCTATAGGATGTAATGCATTGCTTGAGTAATTTGACGGAAGGCATTATAATATCGGCTGTAAGGGAAAACAAAAGAAAAACAAAAAAGGGTGGTATCAGCAATGTTTGAAAAAACAGATTTAGAAGGATTGTGGTTTGACGGAGAGTATTATAGCAAAGAAGAATTTGAGTGCGATGCGAATATAACAGATGATGAAATAAAAGAGATAGAAAAAGATTTAGGATTTAAATTGCCGGAATCATATATTTATTTGATGAAAAAACATAATGGGGGAATCCTAAGTAAAAACTGTGTGCGCAGAAAAAAAGGGGGAAGATTCAGTGATATAGAGGGAATATATGGACTTGGCAGAGGAAAGAGATGTTCAATATATGAAATAAACAAGGATAAAGAGTATTATGAAGAATATTTAATTGCAATATGTTCATCAATATCAGGACATGTTCAGGTATATTTGGATTACAGCAATTGTGAAAAAACAGAAGAGCCGGAGGTTATTGCGATTGATGACGAAATGATGATGGATACCGTCAATCCGAAGCCAATAAAACTGGCTGATAATTTCGAGGCCTTTATAAATTCGCTGTATGAGTATAACGAGGATGAAGACGAGGAGGAAGATGAGGTTGTTGAATCGATAGCTCGATTTAAACCGGACGATGAAATTCACAAGCTGGTAAAGAAAAAAATTTTAATTGATTATAGCAAAGGCATGTATTTGCTTATGTTAGCGGCCCTCGCATTGATAGTGATAGGGTTCTGCCTCAATATAGCAATTTTAAGGGTTCTTGCGGTGCTTCTGATATTTCTGGAAGTGTTCCTGATACTTGGTTTTGCAGCACTGGGAAACGATATATTAAAAAGAAAATACGATTGCTGGTATGATGAAATAGCAGAGATCGAAGAAGTGGATGGGCTGAAAAAATACAAACTAAAAGAAACAGAACTCAAAAAAATGGCGTTTATCATAGGAAAAAATGAAACTGTTAATGTTGGAGATGTATTTTTATGTATGTCAGAAGGATACGCGTTTAAACATGATAGATCTATTCATTGATCGATACCGGTTGAACAGTTATTGACAGAAAGTTTCCTGAAGGAGATTACAGATGGGAAAGAATTGTAAAAACGGCTGTGTACCGATCGGAGATACAGAGATGTATTATGCTTCCTTCGGAATAGGGAAGAAAACAATGGTCGTGCTTCCGGGACTTTCCGACGGACTGACAACAGTAAAAGGGAAAGCCTGGATGCTGGCGGTACCGTATCGGAAATATCTGGAAGAATATACGATATATATGTTCAGCAGAAAGAATAAAATGCCGGAAGGATACCGTATCGAAGATATGGCATCCGATCAGGTGTATGTAATGAAAACGCTGGGGATAGAGAAAGCAGATATTTGCGGGGTATCCCAGGGCGGAATGATCGCGCAGTGTATCGCCATCGATCATCCGGAAGTGGTGGAAAAACTCATTCTGGCGGTAACGGCGCCAAGTGCGAATGAAGTGGCTACGAATGTGGTATCTGCCTGGATCGATATGGCAAAGCGGGGAGATCATACGGAGCTGATGGTAGATACCGCGGAGAAAATGTATTCGGAAGAATACTTGGAGAAGAACCGGAAACTGTTTCCGATTCTTGCAAGACTGACAAAGCCTGCGGATCATTATGAAAGGTTCTTGAGAAATGCTTTTGCGATCCTGCAATTTGATGTGCGGGACAGACTGTCTGAGATAACGGTTCCGACTTATATTATAGCGGGAGAGGATGATAAGACCGTTGGTAATGATGCAGCCGGGCAGTTAACGGAAGGGATCGCCGGAAGCGAACTGTTTGTATATGAAGGGTTGGGACATGGAACTTTTGAGGAAGCAAAAGATTTTTATGACCGGATCTTTGCGTTTTGCAACAGAGAATGAAAAGAGATTATGATCCGAAAAGTATTTGAATGAGGCGGATTTTATGGCGAGATGTGAGGTATGTGTACATCATTGCGAAATTGCGGAAGGCTCGTTTGGAATGTGCATGGCGAGAAGCTGCAGAGATGGTGTGGTGGTGTGTGATAATTACGGCAAGGTGACTTCGGCTGCATTGGATCCGATCGGAAAAAAGCCGTTAAATCGTTATTATCCGGGAAGCTATGTATTGTCTTTGGGCAGTTATGGCTGCAATCTGCGATGCCCTTTTTGCCAGAATTCGGATATCTCCTATGGGGAGCCGGTACAGCAGATGATGTGCGGGTTGTGGGTGGAACGCTATGCACCGGAGGAAATTGCAGAGCTGGCTGAGCAATTACAAAGCAAAGGAAATATCGGTGTTGCTTATACCTATAACGAACCGTTGGTTGGATATGAATATGTGCGGGATACAGCAAAGTTTGTCCATGAGCGTGGAATGAAGAATGTGTTGGTGAGCAATGGTATGGTGGAATTACCGATTCTCTACGAGATACTTCCCTATATGGACGCGATGAACATTGATCTGAAAGCCTTTACGGATCGGTTTTATAAAGAGATGATCAAGGGGAGCCGACAGATGGTGATGGAGTTTATCCAAGAGGCTTCGGCGAAATGTCATATGGAAGTGACACTGTTGGTGATTCCCAGAGAAAATGATACGGAAGAAGAGATGCGGGAGTTATCCGGATGGATCGCATCATTACATAACGGCAGAGGTGTAGATATTCCGCTGCATGTAAGCCGTTTCTTTCCGCGGTTTCATATGCAGGATCGTGGGGCGACTCCGGTGGAAACCGTATATCGTCTGGCAGAAGTGGCAAGAGAAAAACTCAAATATGTCTATACCGGGAATTGTTGAAAGAAAAAATTGGCTTTGAAGTGATTTTGAAAAGCACCAATATATGACAAAATAAAAACTGAAATAAAGTTGACAAATACCCCTATAGGGTATATATTGATCAAAAAGATCGGTATACCCTATAGGGGTATTTGTGCGTGGATGGAGGGAAGCGTATGGCAGGAAAGAAGGAAAGCGGAAATGAGAATACGAAAGGAACTTGTCCTCATTGCTCCGGAAAGCATAAGAGCAGGGATGAAAAAGAGTATAAGGATCTGATGAACCGGCTGAAACGGATCGAAGGTCAGGTGCGCGGCGTGGAAGGGATGATCGAAAACGATGCGTACTGTACGGATATTCTGATACAGGTGTCGGCGATCACTTCGGCACTCAATAGTTTTAATAAGGTGCTGCTGGCGAATCATATGAAGACCTGTGTGGCAGATAATATCCGTAATGGAAATGATGAGGTGATCGATGAACTTGTGGTCACGCTGCAGAAGTTGATGAAATAATCCCGTATTCGTCAGTTTCCCTAAGTGGGGAGTCAAGGATCGGGGCGATAGGTGTAAATTGGTAAAAGATTATGGAACGATATAATGTAACCGGGATGAGTTGTGCGGCATGTCAGGCCAGGGTGGAGAAAGCAGTCAATGCCGTGGATGGCGTGGAGAGTTGTGCGGTCAGTCTGCTGACCAATTCGATGGGCGTCACGGGCAGCGCGTCTCCGGAACAGATCATCAAAGCAGTGGAAGATGCAGGCTATGGCGCGAGTCTGCAAAAAGCGAATGCAAAAACAGTAAGCGAAGAACATAGTGAAGATAGCCTAAAGGATACAGAAACGCCCAAAATGATAAAGAGGCTGATCGCTTCGGTTATCTTATTAATCCCGTTGATGTATGTTTCTATGGGACATATGTTGTGGGACTGGCCGTTGCCGGGATTCATGAACGGAAATCATGTGGCAATGGGATTATATGAACTGTTGCTGGCGGGATGTATCATGGTGATCAACCAGAAATTCTTTGTGAGCGGTTTTAAAGGATTGATCCATAGATCACCCAATATGGATACTCTGGTAGCACTCGGAGCAACAGCATCTTTTACATACAGTGTCTATGCGCTCTTTGCTATGACCGGTGCAGTGGTAAAGAATGATGCGGATTTGGTCATGTACTATATGGATCAGTTTTATTTTGAATCCGCAGCGACCATATTGACGCTTATTACGATTGGAAAGACGCTGGAAGCCAAATCGAAGGGGAAGACCACAGATGCACTGAAATCATTGATGAGGATGGCGCCGAAGACAGCAGTGCTTCTGAAAGACGGTGTAGAGGAAACGGTATCGATCGAAGAAGTGCAGGTGGGAGACCGTTTCGTGGTACGACCCGGAGAAAGTATACCGGTGGATGGTACTGTAGTAGAAGGCGAGAGTGCAGTCAACGAGTCGGCACTGACCGGAGAAAGCATACCGGTGGAAAAAGTGGCCGGTGATAAGGTTTCGGCAGCGACGCTCAATACCTCCGGCTATCTGGTATGCGAAGCAAAGAGGGTAGGTGAAGATACGACGCTGGCCGGGATCATCCGTATGGTCAGCGATGCGGCGGCAACCAAAGCGCCGATCGCAAAGATCGCGGACAAAGTATCCGGTGTGTTTGTACCTATGGTGATCGGGATTGCGATCGTTACCTTTGCAGTATGGCTGCTCAGCGGGCAGACCGTCGGTTATGCTATGGCCAGAGCGGTATCGGTACTGGTGATCAGTTGTCCGTGTGCTTTGGGTTTGGCTACGCCGGTTGCGATCATGGTCGGAAACGGCGTGGGAGCAAAGGCGGGGATCCTGTATAAAACAGCAGCGGTGCAGGAACTGGCCGGCCGGACGCAGATCGTGGCGTTGGATAAGACCGGGACGATCACGACCGGGAATATGTCGGTTACGGATGTGCTTCCGATGGGGGGGATCCGTGAAGATGAATTACTTGCCATCGCGTATTCGCTGGAAAGCAAAAGCGAGCATCCCGTTGCAAAAGCCATTGTATCGTATGCGGAAGAAAAAGGAATTGCGCTGCATGATACAATAGACTTTGCGGCAGTTTCCGGAAACGGACTGAAAGCAAAGATCGATGGTGTGATGTATTTCGGAGGAAGTGTAAAATACATTTTCGGAGTTGCAGGGGATGTATCTGTTGGACAGAAAGATAGCCCGGAGCAGTGGGCAAAACAGGGAAAGACACCAATCCTGTTTGCAAAAGAAAAGCAGGTGATCGGTATGATCGCCGTGGCGGATACCATCAAAGAGGATTCAGCAGAAGCCATTTCGGAACTGAAAAATATGGGCATCCATGTGGTGATGCTGACCGGAGACAATGCGGTTACGGCACAGGCAATCGCGGAACAGGCCGGGGTGGATGAAGTGGTAGCCGGAGTATTGCCGGACGGAAAAGAAGCGGTCGTACACGAGTTGATGAAGCATGGGAAGGTGGCGATGGTCGGAGACGGCATCAATGATGCGCCGGCGCTGACCAGGGCAGATGTAGGGATCGCCATCGGTGCAGGAACGGATATCGCCATCGATGCAGCAGATATCGTATTGATGAAAGGAAGTATCCGGGATGTGGCAGCGGCGATACGGATCTCCAGAGCAACGATCCGAAATATTCATGAGAATCTGTTCTGGGCATTCTTCTACAATGTGATCGGTATACCGCTGGCAGCAGGATGCTATGTGGCAGCTTTCGGCTGGACATTGAATCCGATGTTTGGCGCGGCGGCGATGGGTCTGTCCAGTTTCTGTGTGGTATCCAATGCGCTACGACTGAACCTGATCAAGGTATATGATGGAGGCAGAGATAAAAAGATCAAACGGAGCGTTACGGGAAACATCGTCAGTGAAAGTGGAAATGCTAAGGAAGTAACACAAGAAGCAGGTAATAAAGAAAATCATAATATATCTCAAAAGGAGGACAATGAAATGCAGATCAAGGTAACGGGAATGATGTGTGCACACTGTGAGGCTCATGTAAAGAAGGCACTGGAGGCCATCGACGGGATCGAGAGCGCGGTGGCATCGCATGAGCAGAACAGCGTAACGATCACGACCACAAAGGATGTGGAAGAATCACTGATCAAAAACGCAGTTGTGGATGCCGGTTACGAATACGGCGGGATCGTGGCGTAAAAAAGTGTTTACAAACACGAAATAGAATTAAAACAGTCAAAAACGGGAACAACGGATTTGGCTGTTTTTAATTTTGTGCTTGACAGCAGAAATGAAAAGTGATAGTTTGTATGCGTTAGCAAACAATGTTAGCATACGGCGTTAGCATTTGCCGCTAACCAACGAAGGAGGCGATGGATTGCCGAGAGATAAATCAATCAGTCATATCAAGATCATGGCAGCCGCAAGAGCGGAGTTTCTGGAGATGGGATATGAAAAGGCATCGATGCGCAGTATCGGAGAGCGATGCCAGATGACGGCCGCGGGGATCTACCGACATTGTAAGGATAAAGCGGATCTGTTTGACCAGCTGGTGGCACCCGCGGTGGAAAAACTGAATGCCTGGGCGAAGGCGCATATGATGCGCTATGAGGAGCCGGTGAAGAAAGGCAGAAAACTCGTCTGGCAGGATTCCAATATTGATATGATGCGGGAACTGGTCTATCCGAATATGGAAGACTATCATCTGCTGGTCGCGAAATCAAAAGGCAGCAAGTATGAAAACTTCCTGCATGATCTGACCGAGGCGGCACAGAATAAACTGCTGGCGTATCTCGGGGAATTGAGAGATGCAGGATACAAGGTGCCGGAAGTATCACCGCCGCAGGTGCATCTTCTGCTGACCGCATATATTACGGCGTTGTTTGAACCGGTGGTTCACAATTACTCCTGTGAGGAGGCAAGCGAAGCACTGGCAACTCTGGAGAAATTCTTTTTGCCGGGGTGGAAGCTGTTGATGGGGATTTAGCGATCAGTCAAAGGTAAAGGGGAAGGAAAGAAAAACTACATATGATTTTTTTATACTCACCGTCTGGTTCTGTTATGGGATCAGGCGGTGAGGCCGTTTCAGGGGTAAGCTAACAAAAGAGGCAAAGTGTTAGCGCAAAAGAGAAGAAAAAATAAAAGTGTATTAAAGATTTTAAGAAAGATTTTAAGAAAGGAAGAACTATGTAATGAACGAAGAAATGTCAAAAGAAGAAAAAAAGTGGTTTGGGACATTGCTGTCCTATGCGAAGGGCAGTGGCGGGCGACTGGGAGCATCGGTGGTATTCTCGATGATCAGTCTTCTGTCAGGGATCATACCCTATTATTGTGTCTATCGGATCCTGGATCTGTATATCGACGGAAGCCTGAAAAAGGACTTTGTGCTACATTGGTGCGGCATTGCGCTGATCGCTTATCTGGTGAAGGTGATCTGCTTTGGTATATCAACGGGTATTTCACATTTTGTTGCTTTTCATGTACTGGAAGGATTACGCCTTAAGGTGGCAGATACTTTCCTGAAGGCACCGCTCGGTGAAGTGTATGCGCACTCCATCGGTGAGATCAAGGGTGTGATCGTGGATAAGATCGAAGATATCGAACCGCCACTGGCACATGTGGTTCCGGAAGGGGCCGGACATATCCTTCTCCCCATTGTGTGTTTTGTGGCACTGGCGATGGTGGATATCCGCGTGGCACTTGCCGCGTTGCTGGCATTACCGCTTGGACTGGTCTTTATGATGCTGACATTCAAGATCAGTGGTAAGAACATGACTAAATATCAGGAAGCCAACGCGCATATGAGCAGTGTGATCGTGGAATATGTGGAAGGTATCGAGGTCATCAAGGCATTTGGTAAATCCGGTGTAAGTTATGAAAAGTTCGCAGGATCGATCCGAGATTACAGGGACTTCGTCATTGATTGGCTGGAATCTACATGGGTAACTATGAAACTGGCATTTGCATTTATGCCGGCAACATTACTTGGCGTGGTACCCGTAAGTATCCTGCTGGTAGGAAAAGGAAGTATGACAGTATCGGAAATGGCGCTTTCCGTCATGCTTGCAATGTCCATGGTCATCAGTATGGCTAAGATCGAGATCTTTTCCAATGGCTTAAGACAGATGCAGTATACCGTACTGGAGATTCAGAAACTCTTAAACATCAAGAGTCTGCCGGAGCCGGAAAGCGAGAAGAAGCCGGAACACTATTCCATTGAACTTAAGGATGTTCATTTTACCTATGATGAGGAAGATGGCGAGGTGCTTCATGGGATCAATCTGGCGATGAAGGAAGGAAGTTTTACTGCATTGGTAGGTCCGAGTGGCGGAGGCAAATCGACGGTAGCTAAACTGATCGCAAGATTCTGGGATGTGAGCAGCGGAAGTATCCGGATCGGCGGTGTTGATATCAAGGATCTGAAGGTAACCACACTGGCAGATATTGTCAGCTTTGTAACACAGGATAATTTCCTCTTTTCCAGATCGTTGATGGAAAACATCCGCCTGGGAAATCCCAAGGCCACAGATGAAGAAGTGATCGCAGCAGCAAAGGCAGCCTGCTGTGACGAGTTTATCCGAAAGCTTCCGGATGGTTACAATACTTCCGCAGGCGAGGCAGGTAAGCGCCTGTCTGGTGGTGAGCGGCAGAGAATTGCCATTGCCAGGATGATGCTGAAGAATGCTCCGATCGTTATCCTGGACGAGGCAACGGCATTTACAGATCCGGAAAATGAAACCAAGCTGCAGGAGTCTATTGCTAATCTGACGAAGGGAAAGACTCTGCTGGTGATCGCACACCGTCTGTCAACGATCAAGAAAGCAGATCAGATCGTGGTACTGAACGGCGGACAGATCGAGGCGCAGGGAACGCAGGAAGAACTGATGGAAAGTTCACCGTTATACCGGAGAATGTGGCAGGCACATATCGGAGCGAGAAACTGGGCTGCCGGCAGTACAACAGCATCAGTATAAGGAGGCATAAGAGATGTTTAAAACAGTAAAAAGGATCATTGACTGGTGTGGGGATTTTAAAGGAAGTTTGTTTTTGGGATTTTTGTTTTCGTTTTTATCATCGTGGGCCATTGCGGCTCCGGTGGGATATGCGGGTTATGTGATCGGAGGGATCATTGAGGAACTCAGAAAAGGAAACGAGATCGAAGCGTCTTTGGCAGGAAAGAGTTTTCTGGCGATCGCATTGATGGTATTGGCAAGATTTTTGTTTGATTATCTGAAAGCGCGCTGCCATGAAAAGATCGGCTATGAACTGGTGGCAAGAGACCGTCTGAAGATCGGTGAAGCATTAAAGCGTGTATCTCTCGGATATTTTCAGACCAATGATACCGGTGCGATCTTAAATGCGATCACCACCGGACTGGCAACACTGGAAAACATGGGCATCCGTATGCTGGACGGTTTTATCGGAGGCTATCTGAATTTCTTATGTATCCTTATTTTCCTGGGGATTGTCGTACCGGAGTGTGCACTGATCGCATTGGGTGGTGTACTGCTTTCTTTCGTATTTCTGTTGATGATCTCGAAACACAGTAAAGATAATACAAAAGTATTGAATGCGGAAAACGAAAAACTGACCAGAGCAGCGCTGGAGTATACCAGAGGTCTGCCGGTAGTAAAATCGTTCGGTATGGAAGGGGCATCCGTGAGAGATTTTACGGAAGCATGCGCAAGTGCAAAGAAGATCGCGCTTAAGATCGAGTGGGGATTCATCCCGTATAACTGCCTGCATATCTTTGCATTGAAGGCGGCAAGTGTGTGGATGATCATTTCGGTAATGTATGCCGCAATGGCTGGAAAACTGGAATTGTTTATGGTGCTGATCGTTGCGTTTCTTTCGATGTCCATCTTCAATTCTGTGGAACCCATCGCTGACAGTGCGCATGTATTATCGGTGATCAACAATGCATTTGATAAGATGGAAATGTTTTCGGAAGATCATCTGCTGGATGCTGAGGGAGAGGATATCAGACCGCAGAATTATGATATCGCATTCCGAAATGTAGAGTTTTCTTATTCGGATGCAAAAACAACGGAAAATAGAAAGGTGTTGAAAGATGTCACCTTTGACATCCCGCAGGGATCTACCACAGCGATCGTGGGTCCTTCCGGAAGCGGTAAGACAACGATCTGCAATCTGATCGCCAGATTTTATGATGTGTCCAAAGGTGAGATCTCTCTTGGCGGTGTGGATGTCAGAAAATACAGTCTGGACAGTCTGTTATCCAATATTTCCATGGTGTTCCAGAATGTTTATCTGTTCAATGATACGATAAGGGCAAACATCTGCTTCGGGCGGGATAATGTAACGGAAGAGGAGATGATCGATGCGGCAAAGAAGGCGCGCTGCCACGATTTTATCATGGAACTGCCCAATGGTTATGATACCGTGATCGGTGAAGGCGGAGGGACATTATCCGGAGGACAGAAGCAGCGTGTTTCTATCGCAAGAGCAATATTAAAGAATTCGCCGATCATCATTCTGGATGAATCGACGGCAAGTATCGATCCGGAGAATGAGCATCTGATTCAGGGGGCATTGTCAGAATTATCCAAGGGAAAGACCGTGATCATCATCGCGCACCGATTGGCTACGATCGAAGCGGCCGACCAGATCCTGGTGGTGGATGATGGTCGCATCGCAGAGAGGGGAAGGCATGAGGAACTGGTGCAGCTTGGCGGAAAGTATGCAGGATTTGTAAATATCAGGAAACAGGCAGAAAACTGGCAGATCGCGTAATGCGATCTGCTGGGAGATTTGACAAATACGATCGCACGCGGTATACTTACACGCGTGTTAGCAGGGACTAACGAATATTTCCGTGCGCATACTTGCGTAAGATAAAAAGAACCGGACAGGAGGAATGATCAAAATGAACAAAAAAGGATTAACACCAAAGGATTTTATTTCCATCGGTATCTTCACAGCCATATGGTTTGTGGTGGAATTTGTTTTCGGTATGCTGGGGTATATCCATCCGTATATTGTGGCGGCTTATGTGGTGATGCTGCCGCTGGCCGGGGCCATTCCGATGATGCTTTTCTATACAAAGGTTGAAAAGTTCGGTATGCTGACGATCATGTCGATCCTGATCGCGATCATCATGTTTGTGACCGGCATGGGGTATCTCGGGGCACCGATCACCATCCTCTCCGGACTGATCGCAGACCTGATCGCAAAATCCGGAAATTATAAGAAATTTCCGAAGACGGTACTCAGCTACGGCGTATTCTGTCTCTGGATCTGTGCGAATTATTTCCCGATCCTTGTGACGGCGGATGCTTATCGGCAGGACCTGGTAGATGCAGGTTATTCTGCAGAGTATTGTGAAAATCTGTTCCGTGCGATCAATCCGCACACGATCGCGATCCTGCTGATCGTTTGCTTTATCTGCGGATGCCTCGGTGCATTTATCGGTAAGGCGGCAGTGAAGAAACACTTTGAGAAAGCCGGGATCGCATAATGAGCGCAAAACTGGATCCCAGAACAAAACTGTATATGATCCTGGTTGTCTCCGCAGTGGTAATGATGAGTGCAACAACCCCGCTTCTGTGGGGCGTCAGGATTGCAATGACGATGATACCGCTGATCCTTTTGGTGGCGGAAAAGCGGTATGCAAGTGCGCTTCGTTTTACAATATTGTATGCCATCGCGCTGGTGCTTACGTTTCGTTTTTTGTCGGAAGAATCCACGGGAATCGTGGAATCACTATTGATCGGCTACTGCGGGATCGCCGTGCAGTTTCTGCCGGCATTGATCACGGCATGGTATGTCGTGCGGACAACAAAGATCGATGAATTTATGTCTGCGATGCAGCGGATGCATGTGCCGGATGGTATTGCGATCTCGTTGGCGGTGGTCATGCGTTTCTTTCCGACCATCAAAGAAGAGTATGCATCGATCACGGATGCGATGAAGATGCGGGGGATCGCTTTTGGCGGCGGAAGACCGTCCAAGATGGTGGAATACCGTATGATCCCGCTTTTGTTTTCATGTGTTAATATCGGGGATGAATTGTCCGCGGCAGCGATCACCAGAGGCCTCGGAGGAAAGGTAAAAAGAACCAGCGTGGAAGAACTGCACCTGCGTGTGTTTGACTGGCTGCTGATCCTGGCATTTACGGCAGCAGCAGGAATCTTTGTGGTATTTAAATACATTCTATGAGTGAGAATTTCATCAAAATAAAACATGTACATTTTAAGTATAAAGGTTCGGAAAAGGGGCTGCTGGATGATCTGTCCCTGACCATTCCCAAGGGGGAAACACTGCTTTTGACTGGTGCATCCGGATCCGGAAAGACAACCATCATCCGATTGATCAACGGATTGATCCCGCATTATTATCAGGGGGATCTGGAAGGCAGTATCAGCGTAGCCGGGTATGATATCGTCAAAACGGAATTGTACGAGTTGGCCGGTGTGGTAGGTACGGTATTTCAGAATCCGAGAAGTCAGTTCTTTTCTGTAGATACGGATGGCGAGATCGTGTTCGGACCGGAAAACATCGGAATGGAGACCGGGAAGATCAAAGAGCGGAAGCAGGATATCGTCAGCGAGATGCATATTGAAAAGCTGATGGGTAGAAGCTTATTTGAACTCTCCGGAGGAGAAAAACAGAGCATTGCGTGTGCATCGGTTGCGGCGCTCCTGCCGGAGATCATTCTTTTGGATGAACCGTCTTCCAATCTGGATCAGGGCGCGATCGGAAACTTAAGGGAAGTGATCAAACGCTGGAAAGCGCAGGGCAAGACCATTATTATCTCGGAACACCGGCTGTGGTATTTAAAGGATCTGGTAGACCGTGTGATCTATATGGAGACCGGAAAGATCCGGCACGAATGGAGCGGCTGGGAATTTGCAGCTATGGATAGTGAAAAGGTACGCAGTCTGCAAATGCGTCCGCTTAAAGTTTCGGATATTTTGGCATCGGATTTTGCGGGAAGTGATATCCAAACGCAAGAGATTTCAGATGGCGTTGTCTTGAAAGATTTTTATTTTTCCTATAACAGGAAGCCTTATCTGATACGAAAAAAGAAATTTCAGCAAAATGACGAAGGGCTGAGTCTGTGCATTCCCAAGCTGACGCTGCCGAAAAATACGGTGATCGGTGTGATCGGACATAACGGGACCGGTAAGTCTACATTTCTGAAATGCGTGTGCGGTCTGGAAAAAGACTGTCACGGGATCATTGAAACCGACGGAAAAGAATATAAGGGAAAAGAGCGGCTGAAGATCTGCTATATGGTCATGCAGGATGTGAATCACCAGTTGTTCACAGACAGCGTGCAGGGCGAGGTGCTGCTTTCGATGGAGGAAGAGGATAAGGAACGTTGTGATCAGATCCTTCAGAGCCTGGGTATCCTGGAGTTTAAAGAAAAGCACCCCATGGCATTATCCGGTGGACAGAAACAGCGAGTAGCGATCGCATCTGCTATCGCAGCGGATGCGAAACTGATGTTGTTTGATGAACCGACATCGGGGCTGGATTTTTGCCATATGGAAAAAGTAGGTGGACTCCTGAAAAGTTTAGCTGATGCGGGCAACACCGTACTGGTGGCAACTCACGATCCGGAGCTGATCGAACTATGCTGCGATTATGTGCTGTGTATCGAGAACGGAAGAGTAGGGTATCTGAGAGTGGTAGAGAGATCGTAACTCGGATAAAGTAGAAAACCTGATAAAAAGTAAAATAAAAAGATACAGGGAATTCCATACTTGACAAAAGGAATAATTCTGTTAAGATATGAAGAGTTAGACAAAACTAACAATGCCGGGCAAGCTCGGCATATTTTTTGGGAATAGAGTTAGATGTAACTAACATTATAAACGCAGAGGTTTGTACTTATGAAAAGTTTTAAGCTGAATCCGATCGTACTGATCCTGATCAATATATTGGCACCGTCTTTGTATATCTTTATCAACGGAACTTACCTGCAGCCGGTGCTTGCAGTCTTCTGTGGGGCGATGCTGCTGCTGTTGGGATACTATCGCAGGTTTGTGATCTATCTGATTTTGTATGCGGTATTATACGGACTGTATTACGGATGCTTATATCTGGGAATGCAGTTCATCGCGTTGTTCTTTCTGGTATTTACGCAGTCGTTTCCGTGTTTTATGCTGGCATCGATCCTGATCAGCAGGTATTCTTCGGCGCAGTTGTTATCGGCGCTGGAAGATCTGCATCTGCCGAGGATCCTGGTGGTTGCGGCGACCATCACATTAAAATATATTCCTACCTTCAGCAGGGAATTCCGATATATCAAAGAGTCTATGCGCCTGCGGGGAATCGCATTTACGATACGCAGGCCCATTGCCAGTTTCCGTTATTTTGTTGCACCGCAGTTGTTCCGCTGCGCAGCGCTTGCGGAAGAAGTTACGGCGGCGGGAATGGTGAAGGGGATTGATGCGCCGATACGGCGATCATCGTACTATGAGCAACGTTTCCGGATCACAGATGTGTTGGTGATCCTGATATTTACACTTGGCGTAGCGGGGGCAGCAATATGGGCCAGAAGATGATCGAAGCAAGTGAGCTGGGATTTACTTATGCGGATTCGGAGGAAGGGATCCGGGAGATTTCTTTTGAGATTTATGAAGGAGAAGTGATCCTGCTCACGGGAAACAGCGGATGCGGAAAATCTACATTGTTGAAATGTTTAAATGGGCTGATCCCGGAGGTCACGGAAGGAGAACTGAACGGTCATATATATGTATTGGGAAAAGACCGGGAAGGCATGAAGATGCATGAACTCAACCGTGAGATCGGAAGTGTATTCCAGAATCCCAGGTCTCAGTTTTTTACGGATAACACAACAGCGGAACTGGTGTTTCCAATGGAGAATTACGGCTATTCGAAAGAAGAGATGGACCGGCATCTGCAAAAACTGACAGAGGATTTTTCGCTGCAAGGGCTGCTGGATCGTTCCGTGTATGAACTGTCCAGCGGAGAACGTCAGATGGTGGCGCTTGCATCATCGCTGACAATGGATCAGAAAGTGCTTTTGTTTGACGAGCCGTCCGCAAATCTGGATTACGGAAATGCAATGAAACTGGGATGTCTGATCCGTGAGATGAAACAAAAGGGGATGACCGTGATCGTGTCGGATCACAGGTTTTATTATCTGAACGGGATCATTGACCGTGTTTTCTTTATGGAAAGCGGACACTTGAGAATTTATGACAGTGAAGAACAGTTTAAACAGAGCGGTTATCACAGCAGAAGTTTTGATATCTTTCATCTGGATGTGCCTTTTCGTGAGAATGTCGGTTCGGATGAAGAAGTGCTTAGTGTGGAAGATGTATCCTATAAGGATATCTTAAAAGATATAAACTTCAATTTAAGAAAAGGAGAGACAACGGTTATTGTCGGTGCCAATGGTGCCGGAAAGACGACGCTTGCGAAACTTATGTGCAGGAGTATCAAACCGGACCATGGAAAGATCCGCATGAAGGGAATCCCTTTCTTTATCATGCAGGATCCGGACTATCAGCTCTTCGGAACTTCTGTCCATAATGAACTGACGCTGGTAAAGAAGGATGAGGAGAGTATAAAACGGTATTTGGAACACTTTGGATTATACGAATACCGGCATACGCATCCGTTTGATCTGAGCGGCGGACAGAAGCAACGCTTGCAGATCGCGATGGCGATGCTCTGTGATAAAGAGGTGATCCTTTTTGACGAACCTACCAGTGGACTGGATGTCAGTTCGATGCAGAAAGTATCCGCAGAGATCATTCACCTGAGCAGGAATGCGGCAACGGTGGTGATATCCCATGATTATGAGTTTATCCGTCATGTTGCGGATCGTATCATATATCTGAAGAACGGAAGTATAGCGGAAGACTTCCAACTGAATAAAGAAAATCTTTCACTGCTGAACGGGATTTTCTACGAGATGCAGGAAGAGGTTAAATAAAAAAATATTCAAATATATGTTTAAAGGAGGAAAAAAATGAAAAATGGTTTAAAGATCAAGGATGTGGTGATGATCGCGCTGCTCACGGCATTATATCTGGTGTTTTATATGGTCTCGATGGCAGGCGTAACAGCTTTGGGCGCGTTTGGGCATGCGGTCAGTCCGGGACTCTGCGCGTTGATCGCGGGATCAATCTTATTCTTTATGACGCGTAAGGTGGGAAAGTTTGGTCAGTTTACCATACTGACTGCTATTAGCCTGCTGCTCTTTACTATGATGGGAGCAGGGTATCTGCCGTGGATCATTACTTCCATGGTGAGTGCGGTGATCGCGGATCTGATCGCATCGAGAGAGAGCAGGCCACCCGTATGGAAGGTGGCTCTGGCATCCGGGATCATGCATATCGGTCAGGCATGGGGGTCTATCGTACCCAGCTGGTTTTTTGTAGAGAGTTATCGCGAAAACTGGATTGCAAGAGGACAGACACCGGAGGCGATGGATGAGATGATCCGATATACACAGGGGGCAATGGGCGTTCTGGCAACGGCGGTAGTCTTTGTTTTGGCGATTGCAGGTGTTTATCTCGGATATGTGATCCTGAAGAAACATTTAAAGGAAGGACAGGCGCGTCCGGCAAGAGCATGAAAAAGAAAACAAATCTGAAACTGTTGTTTAAGACCATGGGCGTTTTTAAAATAACGCTCATGGTCAGCGTTTTGTTTGCTGCAGTATCCGCGGTCTGCAATATTTATGCATATACATATGTATATCGTACGGCAGAGGAAGTGATCGCTTCTCTTGACCATATTGATACTGTAAATGTTTCGGAAATACAGGAGAACGGAAAGAATCTTCTGTTTTATATCTGCGCGGCATTTGGATTATACGGAATGTCGCTTCTTTTTTCACATATCACGGCATTCAGTACTGCTGCAAGACTTAAGATGCGGTTGATCCGGGCAGTGGGGGAACTGCCGGCAGGATTTTTTGATACCAACGCCAGCGGAAGTCTGCGTAAACTGATCGAAAAAAATACGGATATACCGGAGCAATTGATCGCACATCAGATCCCGAATACCACACAGTCCATTGTTTTACCGATCGCATTTGGTGTATTTATGTTCCGTTACAGTATACCGATGTCAGTGGCCTGCCTGATCCCGGTGATCATAGGTTTTATCCTTCTGATGTCGATCATGGCAGGAAGCGGCGGAGAGTTTGTGAAAAAATACCAGCAGGCATCGGCGAATGTTTCCAATGCTGCCGTAGAATATGTTCGGGGGATCCCGGTAATGAAGACATTCGGGCAGAGCGCGGAGAGTTTTAAACGGTATCGGGATGCAACAAAGGATTTTACGGAATATACCAAAGACTTTGCGATGTCGATGATCACTGCGGACAGTTCATATAATACTGCGATCAATGCGATATTTTTTACACTGATCCCGACGGCACTGTTTTTGTTTTCGAAAAAAGCGGATGCGTCGGTCATTGTTGATCTGGTATTTTTTGCATCCCTGGTACCGATGGCGGTAACTATGCTGAAGCGGATCATGAGTAATTCCTCGGAGACGATCATTGTATCGGAAGCGATGGAGCGGCTGGAGGAACTGCTTGCCGAGCAGCCGATGGAGTATAAGGGAAACACGGTCCCGACGCATTATGATATTGTTTTTGAACATGTGGATTTTCGCTATTCCGTAAATGGACCGGATATACTAAAAGGGATCGATCTGGAGTTTAAAGAAGGAACTGTGACGGCGCTGGTCGGTGTATCCGGAGGCGGGAAAAGTACGATCGCTTCTCTGGCAGGACGGCTGCGGGATGTGACCGGAGGCAGAGTGCTGCTCGGTGGCGCGGATATCCGGGACATTCCCAAAGAGGTGCTGGATCGTATGGTCAGCGTAGTATTTCAGGAAAGTACGCTTCTGAAGACAACGATCCGTGAAAATGTGGCGCTTTATCGAAAAGACGCAACGGATGACGAGATCATGGCTGCTTTGGATGCGGCACAATGCAATGATATCTTAAAGCGGCTGCCGGACGGGATCGATACGGTCTACGGAGCGGAAGGGACATATTTTTCCGGGGGAGAGATCCAGAGGCTTGCGATTGCAAGGGCGATCCTTATGGATGCACCGATCGTGATCCTGGATGAGGCGACGGCCTTTGCAGACAGCGAAAATGAATATCTGATCCGAAAGGCATTGAAAAAACTGCTGGCAGGAAAAACAGTTATTATGATCGCACACAGGATGTCTACCGTGCGCGATGCAGACCGGATCTGTGTGATCGAGGACGGAATGATCGTGGAAGACGGAACACACGAGGCTTTGATGATACAGAAGGGAAGATATGAAAAAATGGTTACGGAATATAACAGTGCGGTCGACTGGCGGATCGGAGAGAGTGTGATATGCTGAAGAAACTATACGGACTAAGTGACAAGGGACAGAAGGCACTGTATAAGGCAGCAGCTTATCTGACGATCTTTGAGATCATAGCCACAACACCGGTACTGCTGCTGGCGTTTGCATTATCGGAAATGCTGGGAAAACTGACAGGTAATGCAACCGGCACGAATATGGGAGTGTATATTGTGGCCGGCTGTGTGATACTGGCAACCATGTATCTTTGCTATCGGAGGATGTACCGAGCGAAGTATCTGGAAGCCGGAATGGAAAACAGTGATCTGCGGATGACGATCGCAGACCGTTTGCGGTATCTTCCGGAGGAATATTTATCCAAACGAGATCTGGGAGATCTGACCTCGGCGATCATGGATGATATGACAACGGTGGAAGGGGCGTTGATCAATCAGGTGGCAGAAACCATCAGTGGTTTTCTGAGTGCGGCGGTGATCCTGGCGGGGCTGGCATTTGTAAATATTAAGCTGACATTGTATCTGGCAGCTTGTCTTCCGCTGGCATTTATTGCCATGGCTCTCAGTAAAACCATTTCCGGCGGAACACATCGGAGAAATCGAGAAAAGAAGGTAAAGATCTCGGAAAGTGTACAGGAATATCTGGAGAATATCAAGGTACTGAAGCATTCCGATTCGCTGAAAAAATACCAGGATAAGGTAGAGAGACAGATCAAAAGGCTGCTTCCGGGACTGGTCGGTTTTGAATTTCTGGCCGGTGGCTGTGTTGCTGCGTATAATGTGATGCGGATGGGAATGGTCTTCGTGATCGTAAAAGGCGCGGAAATGCTGGTAGCCGGAGAAATCGCACCACCGGTATTTCTGCTCTTTCTGATCATGTCGGTTTGGGTATATGAACCGTTGTCTCATGCGAATGAAGGCTTGGGGGCATTGATCGCATCCATGGTGGCAGCAGGAAGATTAAAGGAGATCAGAGAGTATCCCGTGCAGGAGGGCACAGAGAAACCGGTATATTCGGATTATGCAATCGTATTTGAACATGTGGATTTTTCTTATGATGACAAAGAGACATTGAGAGATGTCAGTTTTTCCGCAAAACAGGGGAAAATTACGGCGCTGGTAGGTGCATCCGGAAGCGGAAAAAGTACGGTATGTCGGTTGGCTGCAAGATTTCGGGATATCAGCAGGGGGTGTATACGCATTGGCGGAAAGGATATCAGTCAGGTGGCGCCGGAGAAACTGATGGAGTTGTTTTCTATCGTGTTTCAGGATGTGACGCTGTTTAATGATACGATCTACAATAATATCCTGATCGGAAATAAGGATGCGACAGAGGAAGAAGTGTTGCAGGCTGCACAGATGGCGGAATGTATGCCTTTTATTGATAAAATGCCGGATGGTATCCATACGGTGATCGGAGAAAACGGACATACACTGTCGGGCGGAGAACGGCAGAGATTATCTATTGCCAGGGCGTTTCTGAAGGATGCGCCGATCATACTTTTGGATGAGAGTACGGCATCTTTGGATCCGGAGACAGAGACACAGATCCAAAAAGCTATTGAAAAACTGACGCGCGGAAAGACAGTTCTGATGATCGCACACAGATTACGGTCCGTAGTGCATTGTGATAATATCGTCGTCCTGTCCGAGGGGCGCGTTACAGGGCAGGGAAAACATGAAGAATTGCTGGAGGATTGCCCGGATTATAAGCGGATCTATGAATTGCAGGCGGATACGGAAGAACAAACGCTGCAGAATTAAAAATCTAATGTGGGCAAGGAGGTTAAAACAAAGAAGATGAACACAAAAGAAAAAAAGAAAGGAACCATAGCGTGGGTGCTGGAATTTGCCGGAATGGACCGCAGTGCCTATCTGCTCAGCGTTTTGATGGCAATCCTCAGTGTGATCGCCGGATTTTTACCGTATCTCTTTGTTGCAAATACAGTGAGAGCGCTGATCGACGGAAAACGTGATTTGCAGTTTTATCTGGGTCAGTGCGGATATATGGCGCTATGCTGGCTGGCAAACCGTGCATTTCATGTGATATCCACAGCCACTTCCCACAAAGCTACATTTGGTGTACTTGCAGAGATTCGCAGACGACTGACAAAAAAGTTGAGCCGTATGCCGCTTGGTGACGTATTGGAGGATTCTTCCGGATCTTACAAAAACATTATCGTAGAACGCGTGGATGCCGTCGAGACCACACTGGCACACATTATACCGGAGGTGATCTCCAACGCGATCGTACCCATCGGAATCCTGATCCTGATGTTTACGATCCATTGGAAGCTTACCCTGCTGGCACTCATCAGTGTTCCGGTCGGACTTGTCTTTTACTGCCTGATGATGGTTGGTGCAACGGAGAGCTACCAAAATGCCATAGAAAAGACCAAAGCCCTGAATGATACTGCAGTGGAATACATCAATGGGATCGAGGTGATCAAGGCATTCGGAAAGACCAGATCATCCTATGAGAAATTTACCAAAGCTGCAAAAGAAGGGGCTGACTGCTTTATTGAATGGATGCGGCGCTGTAATGTGGTACAGAATATTGCTATGGCGCTCCTTCCTGCGCAGCTGCTCACACTTCTCCCATTTACCGCCTGGTTTTATATGACAGGACGCGTGAATGGCGCAGATGCACTTCTTTTGATCATCCTGGCGCTCGGATTGGTATCGCCGTTTATGGTCATTGCCGGACATATGGATAATCTGGGCAAGATGAGTTCTATTATCGGTGAAGTAACAAGTATTTTGGAAATGAGGGAAATGGATCGTCCGGATACAATGATAAAGGCTCCGCAGGGAAATGATATCTGCTTTCAGGAGGTGCACTTCGGATACAAAGAAACCGAGGTCCTGCATGGGATCAACCTGACCATCCAAGAAGGGACGGTGAATGCGCTGGTAGGACCTTCCGGCTCCGGGAAATCCACGATTGCCAAACTGATCGCATCTTTCTGGGATGTGGACAGCGGGGAGATATCCTATGGCGGTGTGAATATAAAGGAGATCCCATTGGATATATATAACCGGTATATCGGTTATGTTTCCCAGGAGAACTATCTGTTTGATGAAACGGTTATGGAAAATATTCGTATGGGACGCCCGGGGGCAAGCGACGAAGAAGTGATGAATGCGGCTAAGGCTTGTGGATGTCATGATTTTATAACAAAGCTGGAAAAAGGCTATGACACCATTGCGGGCGGAGCAGGTGGCCACTTGTCCGGTGGAGAAAGGCAGCGGATCAGTATTGCCAGAGCGATGTTGAAAAATGCACCGGTTGTGATCCTGGATGAAGCAACGGCTTATACCGATCCGGAAAATGAAGCTTTGGTACAGCGATCGGTCGCAAAACTGGTGCAGGGAAAAACGCTAATCGTTATCGCACACCGACTGTCGACCATCGTATCAGCCGATCAGATCATAGTGATCAATGACGGCAATGTAGAGGCTTGCGGGACACAGGAGGAGCTGTTAAGAAATTGTCCGCTGTACCGGGATATGTGGGAGGCACATATATCATCGAGAGATTCGGAGGTGGCGTAATGTTTCAGACATTGAAATTATACTTTGATTTTTGTAATGACGAAAATCGGAAAAAACTGCGCACTGCTATGTTGCTTGGGGTATTAAAAGCAATGTGTGCAGCCTTTCGTATCCCGGCAATCGCAGTGATATTGCAGGGAATCCTGGACAATAATATGAGCATGCGGAATGTGTGGCTGTCTCTCGGGATCATGGCAGCCTCCGTGATCGGACAGGTGCTGGTAGGATTGAAAATAACCATGCTGCAGTGTGAGGGGGGATATAACACCTGCAGTGCAAAGCGAGTAGAGATTGCGGAGCACTTAAGATACCTTCCGATGGGATTCTTTAATGCAAACAGTCTGGGACGGATCACGAATATTACGACCAATACCATGGAAATGCTGGCGGATGTGGCTACACTGGTGATCATGATCTCGACACAGGGCATCATCACGACCGGCGTGATCTTTATATGTATGCTGTTCTTTGATCTGCGCATTGCAATGATCCTGCTGGCTGGAACATGCTTATTTTCCTTTTTTAATACGATGATGCAGAAGGCGACCAAACCGGTAGCACCCAGGAAATCCCGTGCAGATGAAAGTCTTGTTGCTGCGGTGATCGAATATATTCAGGGAATCGCGGAAGTAAAGAATTTTAACCTGACGGACAAAACGGCGAAGAAGCTGGAAGGTGCCATTAATGAAAAGAGAGCGGCGGATACGAAATTGGAATTCACCGTGATCCCGTTTATGTTTTTGCAGGGACTTACGACAAAGCTGACCGGCGTGCTGATGGTGCT
>JAFXQR010000064.1 GCA_017526985.1 Lachnospiraceae bacterium | reverse complement strand
TTCCTTTTTCGGATTTTACGAACTGCAGCCGTCCGCCGCGAGTTCAATAAAAACGATCATAGCATCCCCGTATACATTTGTCTTATGCTTAGTTTTTATGCCGGTTATAGCGAAAAGCTATAGCAGTCAGGTTATAGCCTGAAGTTATAACTACGATCGGATTTTGATTATGGACAGCAAACGAAACAAATGGCATCATCAGTTTCATATTCAGATCCGCTGAAAATTAACCACATTACAAAGAATCGGGGAGGAATAAAAAAATGGCAAAGAAAGAACTTGGTTTTGATACCAGAAGAATCTCGGCAGGTTATGATCCTGCCGGAAACAAACAGTCGGTTTCACCGCCGATCTATCACACCACCGCATATGATTTTCGGGATACGGAGCATGCGGAAAATCTCTTTACCTATAAGGAAGAAGGTTATCTGTATACCAGAGTTGGCAATCCGACGGTAAGTTATTTTTCCGAACGTGTCAAATCCTTAGACGGTGCAGCAAATGCCGTAGCGGTCGGTTCCGGTATGGCTGCCATCACTTATACTTTATTAAATCTTGCAACACACGGCGGTACGATCCTGGCTTCACCTTTTATCTACGGAGGAACGATCGACAGTTTTGACCGGCTGTTCCCGGATCTCGGCATTCAGATCAAACTCAGCAGAGCCGTACTCGATCCGGCCGAACTGGATAAAGAATTATCGCAGACACCGGATGTAAAAGCGGTCTATGTGGAATCCATTACCAATCCGAATGCATATCTTCTGAACCTGGATGAACTCACCGCAGTAGCGCATAAGCATGGCGTACCGGTGGTCGTCGATAACACACTGGCAACACCTTATCTGTATCGGCCTTTTGAACATGGTGCAGACATCGTCGTCTATTCCGCAACCAAAGGATTGACGGGACACGGAAATATCATTGCGGGTCTCATCCTCGATAACGGAAATATGAGTCTTTATACAAAAGAAAAATATCCGCAGTTCTTCGAACCGATCGAAATGTTAAAAGGAAAAAGCGTCAGCGATATCTTTCCGAACAACTTCTTTATTTTCCGTGCAACGCTTGTGTACCTGAACCTGCTCGGAGCAGCACTTTCACCGCATGATGCGTATCTTGGGATCCTCGGCGTCGAGACTCTGTCCGAACGACTGGCAAAGCAGAGTGCAAATGCTCTTGCACTCGCAAAATATCTGGAGGCTTCCCCTGCGGTAGAATGGGTACGTTATCCCAAGCTTCCTTCTTCGCCTTTTTATGAACTGGCAGAAAAGCAGCTCCCGAAGGGCGGCGGCGGAATCCTTTCGTTTGGGATCCGCGGTACGAAAGAACAGGAAACAAAGTTTTTGAACAGTCTGGAGCTGTTCCACTACCATGTAAATCTCGGAGATGTGCGTTCTCTGATCGTGAATTCTCCGGATACAACACACAGCGAATTGAATGAGGAAGAAAAACAGCTGGCGGATATTCCCGCAAATCTGATCCGGATTTCCGCCGGACTGGAGGACGCAGAGGATCTGATCGCGGATCTCGAAAACGGATTTAAGAATGCCGGTCTGCTCTGATGGCATTGTGAATTGAAAGGAGAAAATTATGAAAAAAACGAAATGGCTCAGTACCATACTCTCGATTGCCGTATTCGGCACCCTTCTTACCGGCTGCGGTCCAACCCCGACACCCGCTCCCAACAACAGCGGCGCAGCCGGTACCGCAGAAGCACCGGCTGCAGCCGGTGAATACCGCTTCGGAAAGATCGATATACCGGGAAAAGACGGTGCTCTTTGCGGAGCTCCGATCTACATCGCTTACGACAAAGGATTTTTTGCCGAGGAAGGATTTGATGTCAATCTGATCTCTGCTGATTTTGAAACCAGAAAGATCGGTCTGAACAACGGCTCAATCCCGATCGTAAACGGAGATTTCCAGTTTTTCCCTTCCATCGAAAACGGTGTGGATGTAAAAGTAGTCGATGGTCTGCATGAAGGCTGTATCAAATTTGCCGTGCGTCCCGATTCGGATATCACATCTGTTGAAGATCTGAGAGGAAAAAAGATCGGTGTGGATGAGATCGGCGGCACACCGCATCAGGTAGCCAGCCTTTGGCTGGAGAATGCCGGGATCTCCGCGGATCCTGCAGATAATGAAGTATCCTTCCTTCCATTCTCCGACGGTAATCTGGAGTTTGCTGCTTTGGAAAACGGAGAGATCGATGTGGCGGCACTTTGGGATCCTCTCGGTTCCATCCACGAAAAAGCAGGTGATGTAAAGATCATCTTTGACCTGGGAACGGATGAATACTTTGCCGGCCGCTTCTGCTGCTTCCTGTATGCTTCCAATAAAGTATTGAAAGAGAATCCCGAAGAAGTAGCTGCTCTCCTTCGCGCTTACCGTAAGGCGCAGGAATGGATCTACGAAAATCCGGAGGAAGCCGTAAATATCATTACAGAGAAAAACTATGCTGCGATTGAAGACAAAGAACTGGCGGTGGAACTGGTCAAGAGCTACGGTTATCCGTCTTCTTCCGATCACGCACAGGACTGGGATAAAAGAGTGCAGGATGATGTAAGATACTTTGTGGACGGTCTTTCTTCCATCGGATATCTGGAAAGCGATCCGGAAGAGTTTGCAAAAAACATCTATCAGAAAGTCGATCTATAAAATGTATTTCCTTTACGCAGCCGGATATTTCATCCGGCTGTTTTACTTTATAGAAAAAAATTATATCCCGCGATCACAAATATGTTTTAGACAGATGCGGCTGCTTTGTATACTATAGTTTTCAAAAAGGAGTGCTCCTATGACGCTACAGCAATTAAGATATGTGATGGCAGTTGCCGAAACCGGTTCCATGAACAAAGCTGCCGAATACTTATATATTTCCCAGCCAACCCTTACCAACACGATCCGTTCTCTGGAAGAAGATGCGGGGATCACGATCTTCCGCAGGACCAATAAAGGTGTGCAGCTCACAACCGAAGGATCTGATTTTCTTTTTTATGCAAAAAAAGTCTGTGACCAGTACGATCAGTTACGATGGAGATACAGTGGCAAAGGTCAAAAGAAAAAAGTGCTCAGCGTTTCCACGCAGCACTATGCCTTTGTATGCGAAGCTTTTTCTGCCATTATCAACAGCTACGATACATCGATGTATAATTTTTCGATCCTGGAAACCACGACGCAGCAGGTCATTGATGATGTAACGAATGGCAAGAGTGAGATCGGTGTACTTTTTTTGAGTGAGTTCAATCGGAAAGGGATTGAGAATACACTTCTTGAAAACCGGCTGACATTCCGAAAGATCGTGCGATGCCATATCTATGTATATGTCGGAGGTTCCCATCCTTTGGCGGATAAAGAGATGATTGATTTTGATGAGATCATCCGCTATCCGCTCCTCACTTACGATCAGGGCGAGAACAGTCCTCTTTTCATGGCAGAAGAAGTATTGGGCGAACAGGATTATCCGTATGTGATCAAAGTCTCGGACCGCGCTTCTATGCTGCAGATCATGGACAAAGTAAATGGTTTTACTTTTTGTTCCGGTGCCGTACGGGGTGCGGTAGGTAAAGAAAAATTCAGAGTCCTGCCATTGAAGAAAAGTGCCAAACTGCCCTACGATTCCATGGAGATCGGTTATATCTTCCGCGACGAACTAAGCAGTCTGGGAAAACAATTTGTTGAAGAACTGTATAAGGCAGCGCCTATGGATGAAGAAGATGAAGATCCGTCCTTTTCTTCTGCCGGCTGCTTGTGCTCAATAAATGAAGCAAATGTGTAACCGCGTACCTTTACGAATTAATTAAGATTCTTAACATTTTTGTAAAGGTATACGGTCATTTTTACTCCCAGCTTTTCCGCCAGCTGAAGCTGTGTCATCCTGTTCTTTTCCCGCAGTTCCCTAATCATTGCACCTGTAACATATTGGTTCATATACTCTCACCTCCCATCACCGATTATAGATCAGTTTTTCTGATATCGATACCTACGGAAAGTAGAGCCCTAAAACAGACTCTCCTGCATATCTATCCATGATTCCTGCGGTACTTCATGTATCTTATCACCTTCCATATAATTTCCGATCAGGAATGGCGAAGTGGGATCATGTAATCTGTTCTGTGCATATATTACTGCAGGTTCAGCATTCGCGTAACAATATTTACAAAGATGAAGACAAGTGTTGTACGCTCCTATATCACAAGCCAGATAACAGGCGCATTCAGCTCTGGCACCTTTCTTCTTTGGTGCTGTAAGTCTTTTACCGATCGCCTTTTCATAATCGCTGATCTTCATACATCCGCTGCAATCAGCTCCGTACTCCGCCAGTTCATTCCCTTCTGCACACGGCTTAACGGTCATGCCACATCCCGTCGCGATCCTTATTATCTTCTGTCCGAGCTTTAATCTGTCAGTCTGAGAAACTTCTCTTGCCTCCGGGAAATTCTTTCTGACCTTTGGATACAGATCGATAAAACTTATAACCACAGTCTTCGTATATCCCTTCAGACTTTCTGCGATCTGTTTGAAAGCATGTAAATGATACTCCGACGTATATTTATCCGATAAAAGGATAGGATCATATCTCCAACCTATAGAATTCACTCCTACCGTATCGGATAGAATTTTGAAATCCTCTATCAAGCGATGTTTATCCGGAACATTCGGCTCGATATCCCGTCCATACGGCGTAAGTGTTACAAACCAGTATTGTCCAAAATCCTTAATCAGTTCCATATAAGGAAACATCGGTGCCGGATTCTTTGTACAGAATCCTATCACATCGACTACGGACGGATCCAGCCGGTACCTGCTCACCTGATTCGGATTATAAGGATTTCGAACACAGACAAAACCTTCTTTTATTCTGTTTGAAAACCACTCCGCGTAAAAAGCCGGTATATCTGTTCTTTGTCCTGTATTAATGATCATATTTCTCCTCAGCTTACAGCTTTGATCAACTGAACCAGTCCTTCCATGGATCTTGTAATGTGCTTATCCTTATGCACAAAAACCTGTGAGAAAACAGAAAGATCATCTCCGGCCCAGTTTAATTTATTGTCCAGATCCCGTTCCCTTATCTTTTTCTTTCTTCAGCAATTTCTTTGATCTGCTCTATGGATCACGGAAACGTGCGTGATCTTGTTTGCCTCATCCGGGTACTCTTTATCAAAATGCATTCCTATAGCTTCGGCAGTTTTGTATGATGCCACATTCGTATATTTGCAGTATGAATATAATGACGGATACTCCGTATTCTCAAAAGCCCAATCCCTGACGGCCTTCGCAGCTTCTTTTGCATAGCCATGTCTCCAGTACTTTTTATGAACATGGTATCCGATCTCCGGCAGTTTTTCTCCGTCAATACTCTGTATGGTAATGCCACAGTCTCCGATGAACTCACCGGTTTCTTTTAAGACAAGCGCCCACAATCCAAATCCGTACCTGGCATAGTTTTCCAGATTCCATTCGATCCATCGTCTGGTCCTTGCCTCATCAAACGGTGCCGGGTAGTGCTGCATCGTCTCGGCATCCGACATTATTTCATACAGGGCATCAAAATCATCCATTGTATACTCCCTGAGCAGGAGTCGTTCCGTTTCTATCATTCTCATTCCTTTTCGTATAGTTTTCTCTACAGAATTACTGATCCATCCCTAACCACTGTATGAAAGCTGTCTTATCAATGCTGTTATATCCTGCCTTTTCATAGAAATGCATAGTCTCCGGCTTCTTCGATCCGGTAAGCAGCATCATTTTATAGCAATTCTCCTGCTCAGCGATTTTCTTTGCATAAGCCAGGCACTCTCCTGCGTAACCTTTTCCTCTGTGATCAGCATGCGTCACCACATTCTCGACAAACGCATATGGCCTCACATTTCTGGTCAGATTCGGTATGATCACGCACACACAGGAGGATATGATCCGACCATCAATCTCATTCACGATCAGATGATGATTGGGATCTTCAAGAATCTGTTCCCATGCTTTCTCAAGGTGGCTATTCATTTCCGGAATGCTGTCTTCATGTAAATACAGATACAATTCAAGCAACTCAGCTAAATCTTCTCTTTTCGCTTCACGTATCATAGTGTATACAACTCCCCCATAAAATACTGTTGTAAAGGTATACGGTCACCTATTCTCTGTTAATACTCTCTCTTGTAGATCCGTTCACTCTGATCCTCGCTGACGATATAGATCATAACGATCCTGCCTTCACTGTCAAATACAACTTTTGCCTCCGTTCCGTCGTCCAGATGCCAGACATGATATAGGATCCCCGATCCCTCAATGCCGTAGTTTCCCAGATCTGCAACAATATCCTCCAGTGAACTTTCCCTATCCAGCGTTTCAAAATACTCTCTTGTATACTTCTTTTCCTGCAGCTGCGTCTGCTCATCCGCCTTGTAGAATTTCTTTCCGAAGCACAGGAAGAAATCCTCTCCGAGATATTCAACATCATATGTCAGAAACAGGCCCCAGCTGCCTTCGGAATAACTCATCTGATAGGCATTCTCCTGCCAACGCGAAAAAACAAAACCATCGTGTTCCTCTGCAACCTGTGTCGCCGCACAATAATACTTTACCCGGTGCCCCGAGCCGTTGTCGGAGATTTCAAAATAATCCCCGTCATCACTCATCCAGGCTCCCTCAAATAGCGGGAACAATTCTTCATCTTCTTTTCGGGCCTGCTCTCTTTGTTCTCTTGCTCTCTCCGCCGCCGCTCGCTGCTGCTCTTTTTCTTCTTCCGTATAATACCGGTCTGTTGCTCCTGAATAATTTACCCAGCCCAGATCATCGGCCCAGGTCGTCCAGATACAGGCATATTCTTTTGTATTCAGATAGCGGAAACTGAGTTTGTACCAGGAATTTGAAACCTCCAGAGAAGTTATATTCTCCGGATGATCGGAATAAAGTATCACCGTATCGCTCTTCGTATCCACCTTAGCCTCTGCATCATCCGGAGTACTATAATTCAACTGCTCCGGCACAGGTTCACCGCTCACCTTGAACTCGACCCTGTCGTCAAAATAGGCCGTCCTAGAAATATAGAAGAAATCACTGTGCTCAATCTTCTGCATATTATAGGAATAAACCGCAGACGCCTTGCCGACAGCACACTTCCAAATGATAAATATGCCAAGCAGAATGATCAGTGCAACGATCACCGGCTTTACCACTTTTTTCTTTTCCATAGTCCCTCCCTTTACAGTTAAGTTCTATTCCGTCAGTATAAACATCATTCAGAAGGAAATCAATACGTACTAACATCCTTCCGAAGGATATCGATCGTGCGCTCATATCCTTCCAAATAAATTTCCGTTTCTACAACATTTCCAAACAAAACACAGATCACACCTCAATCCGGTTCATAACCTTTCCGATACTGTCATGGAACACAAGGTCCGCCTTGCCCTCCATCTTGGTTTTGCCTTTATTGATGATCACAAGGTACTTCCCATGATACATATGTGCCAGCTGTGCCGCCGATCCGACTTCCAAGGATGTTCCGCCGATGATCAGCAGATCCGCAAAGCGTATCAGTCCGGTTGCCTCTTCATAGGCACGCTGCGGAAGAAACTCGCCATACAGTGTCACATCCGGCCGCACCATCTTTCCGCACTTCGGACAATGCGGAATACTCTCCGTATTCTCAAAGATGAAATCTTCACCATATTCCGCATGACAACTCACACAATAACTCCGTAATGTGCTACCATGGATCTCCAGCACCTTCTTACTGCCTGCTTTCTGATGAAGTCCGTCGATATTCTGCGTGATCACGCCATCTAGCTTTCCCTTGTTCTCCATCTCGGCAAGCTTTCTGTGCGCATCATTCGGCTGTATGCTCCGGCAATCCAGCTTAGTTCGGAAATAGTCAAAGAATATCTCTGATCTGCGGTCCAGGCAGTCATAACTGAGCAGGTATTCCGGCTTAAAAGCGCTGAATTTCTTATCTTTCTTATGATAAAGCCCGTCCTTGCTCCTAAAGTCCGGTATCCCGCTCTCCGTAGACACGCCGGCGCCGCCAAGGAAGACGATATGCCCCGCCTCATCGATCATTTCATTCAACGCATCGATCTTCTGCTCTTCCCCAAGGGAATGAAAATACTTTTCTTTTTCTTTCTGAGATGAAAAATCCGGTAACATGATCCGCTACTTCCCTTCTATTGCTTCTATAGCAAAGAGCCTTTCCAACCGGAAGGCTCTTTCCCACAACCATTTACTGCTTTTATTCCATTTCTTTCATTCTTTTCTCAAACTCTGCCACGCTCTCTGCTTTCGCCGCAAATTTATGAAGGGTTTTCAATTGTTCCGGATCTGTCATCGCCGACAACCTCTCCTTCAATACTTCCGAAATATCCCCCTCTGCATCCTCTAACAATTCCAGAATATCATTGATCTTGGTAGACCTGGTAGTATTCTCTACCGCTTCTTCCACTTCCCTGTCTATAATATCACCGATCGTCATATACGCCTCCTCTGCTTTCGGGTTCTCCTTTACGCCCCGAACGTAGCCGTCTATCTCTCTGGCGGCCTCATCTACCACCGAAGTAGCTTTGCTCTCCTGCAGATAGTTTAGCATATTTTGTACAGATTGACTACCGCCTCTTGTCCCCTTTGTATTGAAATATAAAATCCTCAATCCATCTTCATAAGGTATTTCCGGAACTTCCAGACATCGGTGCTGAAAAGTATATAACCTCTGCCCCTCCCCAAACAGATCAAAGTCTGTGATCAGGATCATGTAGAGATTCGGAAGATGCCTATACTTATTATCTCCCTTCTTCATCCTGCCGCTGTCGATCTTCGCCTGGCGATATCGCATCATTCTTGGATAATCATCCGTTTTATCCGCGTTACCATGTAACCGCGTACCTTTACGAATTTGATAAGATTCTTAACATTTTTGTAAAAGTAACCGGTCACCTATTCTGACGCTGGCGGATATTGCCACGCTCATTCTCTGCCACGAAGCTAAGCACCTGCAGCACGATATCCGACAGGAAGGTGCCCATCAGGTCCTTGCCGATCATCTGGCGGTCTTCGTTCTGTTCTTTCGTGCTCACGCGCATGTAAGCATAGGTTTGGTTCATGGTATTTGACCTCCTGTTATTGAATTTTTGACGAAAAAAAAAAACCGTACCGTAATGATACAGTTCTTATAAGATAGGTTATCGTATAGTTTACTTACACCTCATCCACCCAACAATGCATTTATGGAAATATCATATTGCGCAACATTCCAGTATTCATTTCTTTTCAAGCCACACGATGTTACCATAGTAATGTGCACAGCCTTCTCAAAGGTCTTGCGCCATATTGCCCCTCTCTGCGATTATGGATTTGATATGATCGCAGGTCTTCTCCTTTATCCCCGTCCGCTCTGCAAAGCTTCCATTTTCCGGTTCTATCCATTAATGAATGATATATTTTTTACATGGTCATCCTGATTCACAGCAATACAGTTAAATACCATTCTGCGATAGAACTGTTCAATTTCTTTACACGAAATCCCAATCTCTTCAGGGATAATGGTGGGTGAGATATTGTAACCGCATGCCTTTACGAATTTATTAAGATGCTTAACATTTTTGTAAAGGTACACGGTCACCTATTTTTCTCTCTAATTTCTTTTTTAACAGTAAGATACAGAGGCGCGCAGGCTACACCGGGCAGTCTGCGTCCACTTTCGTTTTTTATTCGGATGGCAGCATCTCTATAAGCTTTTCCAGCGCTTCCTGTCCGTCATCGCTTCCAAGCATGGAAGAAGAGTCTTCATATTCATCATCCGTAGCGATCACCTGAAAAAACGGTTTCATTGTGATGCCTTTTATAAGATACTCGTATATTTTCTTTACATCCTTCGTAAATCCATGCTTCTTGATAAATCGGTTATATTCCTTACTATAATCCGACTCATTCGGTCCATCATATTCCTCCAGGAAAGCTTCCTTGGACTTTAACAGGTCAATACTGAGAAGATCATCTATGTATCCTCTATGGACTGCCACGATATTCATGAACTCATGTATATTCCGGGCGATGATCCCGCATTCCCCCTCGGTACCGATATACCCGATCATTTCATTATTTAAGACAACCCACAATCCGCCTACGCCGTCATGTGCAAAAGGCTTCATATTCTTATAACTGGATTCGCCCGTTCCCATAAGTTCTTCAAACCAGGAATCGTCTTCCTCCTGTTCCTTAACCCATGCCGCATCACCGATTTCGATATCACATTCAAAGAGAAGTGCATCTTTCAGATCCGGATCATTATATAGTTCTTCAAGATAGCTGCGAACCTCCTGCGGTAAATTGGTGTTATCATATTTTTCGTACCCATCCATGATATAGCTGAGTTCCTGATTATTTACTGTGATCGCAATATCACCGTATAACTTCTGAAGATCCGCTCTCATAGCTTCGACAACCCGCGTATCCGCAATATCTTCGATCTGCATTTCTTCCATGTGCTTTCTCAGCAAAACATCTCTGACGACCGCATACACGATCATATCATAGCTGTAATGTTTGAAGTTTTTATTGAAAATGTCTTTTCCGTTTTCTGTGATCCTGACGACATACTCTTTTTCATCCACATCAACAACAACCTTGCCGTCCTGCGGATCTGCAACATTTATATATTCTTCTTCTGTTTTTTCTGCGCTTATATAACCACGATAGAGCTTGTCGATCTGTATAGGGACCCATTCCCTGACAGAACGTATTGCATCCATTTTATAGATGATCTTTGCTTTTTCAAATAGCTCTGCCAGATCCGGATAGTCCTTTGACAAAGCTTCCATATTTCTGGCCAGCGGCAGCGCGCTGTCGGATTGAATATCGATCGCATGATCGAGCAGTTCATGAAACAGTTTGATCGTTTCATCTCTTCTGTGCATGCTTTGTGATATCAGTGAGATACAATAATAATACCCTGCGATATCCGGTATAAAATCCGTATTTTTAAAGGGATATCCCATATCCTTCAGCGTATCCAGAACAACACCGGCTACTGCATCCTTTTCGGCAAATACCGCCATTTTTTTATGATCCGCCAAAGTTCCCGGCACACGGGCATAGGACGCCAGCTTCTTAACAAGCTTCCACACTTCTTCTATGGTTTCTTCCGAAGCATGTTCCAGCAAAGGCTCTGTCATCTTTTTATGGCTGTACTTCTTTATTTCCTCATCACTTGGGATTTTTTTCTTCATTTTACCTTATCTACCTCTTTTCTTTATCCTTCTGACGATCGTGTAACGATACCGGATACCTGTGCTTTTTTACTGTTTTGGATCATACTTAATAGCATAACCATCCGTCGTACATAAAAAACGATCTCCTACATTTACTTTTTCCTTTTTCGAAACAACAAAAAACATCTTTCTGTCCGTGTCTTTCAACACATAATTTTCTATGCCGTTTTCTACTTTGATCTCTTCTATCTCATCATACCAGCATTTATACTGTCTTTTGAAAATATCTATGGATCCGCCTATAAAGAGCACAAGCAGAAATAGGTCGATAATGATCCCGAAAGATATCAGTTTTGCCAAAAACTTTATATGCAAAACCATTCCGGCAACCGGTATGAAAAGAGCGATCAACATAAGGGTATAGATCCACAGATTACTTTCCAGTAAAACTTTTTTCTTTACCAGTTTATGGATATTATCGTCCGGCGCAAATTTTACATCAACTTCCTTCTCTTCGTCATACTCACGCAATGATGTTATAAAAGTCTCAAAGTCCGCAGCCAGTTCCAATGGTTTGGGATTCGGACCATCAAAATCATCTCTGCCGATCGCGATCACTCTTGGTTCGCCATCCGCGCCACACTTGTTATAATCCAGATAAACCTTGTCATCTCCTGACATTGCGTAACAAATTGCGATCAAGTTTTCTTCATAATAAGATTTATCTTTATTTACCTCATATATGGAACATTGTTTGGTTCTTCCAAGTCCAAAGATGCCTTCAATGTCATAATATCTTTTTTTCCTGTTTATCTGCGCGCAGGTTTTCTTTAGAATGCCTCCATTATGCTGCTTCATCAAAAAGATATAGGATTTGGGCAATTTAAAACCCAGATCATTTTCTATGCTTTCGACCAGCTCATCCGACACCTCATTATCGCATTCATATTCTTCTTTATCATAATAAAGATATTTTTCTTCAGAATCCCCCCCTTCATACCATAAACTGTCTAAATCTACATTTTCAAACATTTTCATATCTCCCTGTATATTAACTGTGATATTTTGTGACAATGGCTTTTTTTCCGATCTTAACAGCGATCACTTTGTCTCCGATACTGATCTTTTCATTACGGCTTTTTATAATATTCCCTCTGAGATAGCCATCTACCCCTTTGTTACCAGGTTTTGTCACTACACATTCAATGTATAATAGTTTGCTTGAAATAATATTGTCATAAATTTCTCTGACTTCATATTCCTCTACGGTATATCCGGGATGAAATATTTTATAAACTACAAGCAGGATTTCTGCAATAATAATCGGAAGCACGATCACGGGCCACACAAATACAAAAATCAATTCAAAGAATAAGAAGAATCCCAGTACATAGAATATGCTGAACATATCTTCCGATTTCAGATGCATTTTCAGTATATGCTTCTGCAACTCTTTATCCTTTTTCACATATTGAATAATATTCTCATCCATACCGGATCCGTATTCTCCCAATCCCAAAAATAGCGATCTGCCTGCAGAACGCTCGCGCTGAGCGCGGTTGCGTCAGCAACACGTTCCGATTATACCATGCACCCGGAATGCAGTCTACCCTGCAATCCGGCCGGATTTGAATCAGTACAATATTTCGGACTCTCCCGCTGATCCGCTACCTGCTTGCACAGAAACGCGCCGGCAACAAACTGATCCTCTGGACCTGCCGGAAATGTGTAACCGCGTACCTTTACGAATTAATTAAGATTCTTAACATTTTTGTAAAGGTATACGGTCACCTATTTCTTAATTACCTGCGAACTGATTCGCGGTCTGATCGATACTCCGTTCCACCGATAGTCGGATAATCCGATATCATCGGGTGTAACGGAGAGATATTCACCATCCATGCCACATATTCTTATAGCATCGTCATCTATTTCTATGTATGCACTCATTGCCTGTTTGTATTGAAGCATACCATTCAAATACGAATACTTTTCCTGCAATTCTTTGGAGCTTGCGATCTGGGTACCTAACCACGCATAATTTGCAGAATTCACCGTCTGGTATGGTATTCCATCCACAAGCGAATAGTCATCCCCATGATCATGACCGTTTAAGCAAAGCAGTACCTGCTTTCCTGCGAAGATCTTACGGATCTCTTCACGGTTATAAACTCCTCTTCTAGGAAAATCATTTATAAAACTATGATGCGAAAAAATGATACACTTCGCATCATCATTTAGTTTCTCTTGTAACCACCGGACTTCTTCTGTCGGAACAATCGGATATACCGCGCCTTCACTTTTAAAATTCTTTTTATAATATATTTCTTCTCTTCCGTCTTTGCTCAGGTAGCAGGTGTTCATAAAGATCAGTTTATACCCGTTACATATTACAGAATAGTACGGATTATTAATTGAATAAAAGTCTGATATATCGCTCAGTGTACACTTGTCCGTTTCGTGATTACCTATAACACTGTAAAAAGGAATACCTAAGGATCTGAATCGCTCCAATACTTTTTGATTTTCCCTGACCGGAGTGCACAGGTCGCCCAATGAAACAACAAAATTCAAATCATGCTTTTGGGCATTTACCAATATTTCCTCTATCCGCGCATCCCCATCCGTCACTTCATCATAATGCAGATCACTGAAAACAAGAAATCGTATCATATATTAAACTATCCCCCCGAGTTTTATGAGCCGGTCAAAGGGGTCTGACCCCCGGTATCTTTTCAAAAGGGCGCAGGAGTAATCTTTCTGTTTCTATTATCATTATCGTTCCTCTCTCCTGCAAATCAGATTTTGGCTTTCACTATCTCAATATTATTTCAGATTATATTTTCTTCCCTACATATCGTCCAACAAGAATACTACCATATAAAAACCATAAATAGAAATACCAGAGTAGTAATGATATTGCAGGATATGCTATATTTGATATCTTCATTACTATTGCCACAATAATCAAGATCATTGAGTATTCCGGACGGTTTTAAACCGCAAATCCGGACAACTGTACCGCTATTCCGTTTTTAAACGATACCGGTATTCCAGAAGTGAGTACCGCTATTCCGGAGGAACGTACCGTAACTTATAATGAATCTATGCGTCGGTATCGACGTAAATTCATTATAAGGAGCTTCCTGTATAATTCTAAGAGTAGGGCAGCCCAGAGAAAGAAGGTGAAAAAATAGATACCTCGATGTAGAATAAGCAAGTTGTTTGCTGACAATAATACTTATTCAAAACACGGAGGTATCTGAAATGAATTGTAACAC
>JAFXQR010000009.1 GCA_017526985.1 Lachnospiraceae bacterium | reverse complement strand
TTTACAATTTCTTCATCGGTATCCAAAAAGGTAAGGCCGCTGATCTTTTCCAAAGCTTTTGATACGCTTGTTTTTCCGGATCCCATATATCCAACCAGAATAATGTTTTTCTCCACTGCAATCTCCTTATATTTCCTGATCATATAACGGAAAGCATATGATAAATGCCCGTTTACCGAAAAAATTCAGTAACATCGGGCATTTTCAAGTTTATATTATTTTTCTTCCTGCTTCAGGATCAGGTCCCTGCAGTGTTCCATAGCCACCAGGTAACCATCCAGCCCCAGCCCCTTGATCTGTTCGTTACATACTTCCGCAGTCACAGAGACATGCCGGAAAGCCTCTCTTTGCATGATATCCGAAATATGGATCTCTATCTTGGGCATCCGGATGCTTGCCAGCGCATCACGGATCGCATAGCTGTAATGTGTGTAAGCCCCGGGATTGATCACAATGCCTTCCGTACCGTCCGAATAAGCATCCTGGATCCGGTCAATGATCGCGCCTTCATGGTTGGATTGGAACACTTCCACCTTCACATCCATTTCTTTCGCTTTACCCTCGATCATTTTCAGCAGCGCGTCGTAGCTTTGCGTGCCGTAGACTGCTTTTTCACGAATCCCGAGAAAGTTGATATTCGGCCCGTTGATGATCAATAATTTCATAACGCCCACTCCTTACAGATTTGCCTTGATCTTCTCGATCATCTCTGCATATTCCGCATCGGTCAGGAAGGTTTTCTGCGGATTCATCTGGAATACGCCGCCCCATTCATCGCCGTCCTTATATTTCGGACACAGATGCATATGCAAATGGCATCCGGTATCGCCATACGCGCCATAATTTACCTTATCCGGATGGAAAGCCGCATGGATCGCTCTGGCCGCATGTGCCACATCATCCATAAACAGATGCATTTCTTCTTCAGAGATATCCACGATCTCGCTTACATGGTCTTTATAGGCCACAATGCATCGTCCCGGCTTGGTCTGCTCCTTAAACAGGATCAGGCTGGATACCTTCAGGTCGCAGATAAAGATACCGAACTTATCCAGCAATTCACCTCTCATACAATAACCGCAATTCTTGTCCTTCATCTTTCTATTTCCTCCATTTCGAGTATAGTTATTTTACAATAGCAGCTTCCATCCCTTTTAGGATTTCACCAGCTATTTCATCACTGATCGACACATCATTCCAAATCTCATAAGATCGTATCCCCTGAAACAGAAGCATACGCAATCCGTTAAAGGCACGGCCGCCATGTGCTTTCGTCCGCTTCATAAACGCGGTCTCTTTCGGGTTGAAGATGATATCGTATCCGACAGATAACAGCTTATAAAATTCATCCGAAGCCACCGGCAGTCCGTTCACATCCGGGTGCATCCCAACGCTGGTAGTCTGCAGCGCGATCCATTCATTGCTAAAACCTTCCATAAAGCCGCAAAAATCATCTCTCATCCCCATACAAGCGATCGGGATAAAGGGATATTCCTTTGCAAACTGTGCTGCGAGTTCTTCCGCCTTTGCCACCGTCCGGTTCAGGATCAATACTCTAGCCGTCCCGCCTTCCAAAGCAGCACAGAGAGCTGCGTTTGCCGCTCCTCCGGCGCCGATCAGCACCACATTCTTTCCTTTGATCTCAACGCCATCATAGGCAAGCGCCCGCAACAACCCCGGCATATCGGTATTATAGCCATGCCAGCCGCTATCGGTCCATTTGAGGGTATTTACAGCACCGATTTTCTGCGCAATGGGATCGATCTCGTCCAGATACTCCATCACAGCCTTTTTATAGGGCACGGTCACATTAAAACCTTTTACTCCCATAGCATAGCCGCCCCAGACCGCATCTTCCAGCGCTTCCTCATCCGCAATATCAAACGCCATATAGCGCTGGTTCAATCCACAGGCTTCCGCCAGTTTATTCTGCAGATACGGAGAAACGGAATGTGCCACCGGATGCCCGAGCAATCCGAGTAATATCGTTCTTGCATTGATCTCAAAACTCATAAATCTCAAATATCCTTCCGGTGTTTCCGTAATCATGATCGGAAACGTTATTCTTCAACTCTCATATCATCCCAGGCAGTCTCGCCAACCTTGCCGCTTTTACGGCGTGTCTTAAAATATGCCTTTTTGATGGGCTGTTCCAGCATACGTTTCAGGTGTATATGCGGCGGTTCTTTGGAACTGATGCGTCCTACCATAACGGATCTCAGACCGCTGCGGTTCGCTCCCCAGATATCCGTAAAGAACTGATCGCCGATCACAATGACCTGCTCTTTGCGCAGGCCCATACGGTCAACTGCTTCCAGATACCCTTTCGTACCGGGTTTGTCCGCAAGAAATACATATCCGCTGCCTACCACATCCGCAAAACTCTTGACACGCGGCTCTTTGTTGTTCGACACGATCATGGTCTGAAAGCCCATCGCCTGCAGTTTGCGGAACAACATGGTCGCCTTGATATCTGCAGGCGCATCGTGCGGTACCAGGGTATTATCGATATCAAAGATGATCCCGCGAAAACCGTGGTCAAACAGTTTGATAAAATCGATATTATAGGTCGTTCTTGTGTATAAATTCGGGTAAAATCTTTTAAATATGCTCATAAATGCGATTATACTATGTTTTTCATCTTCGTGCCACAGAAAAATTTATAATTATCATCCTGCATATCAGTATTCCACCGGCTCACTTTCGATGATCACGCCAACATCTGCCCTGACAGAATACATTCCATCAAAAGAAGGCAGGGGATTGATCTCTATCCTTTTTGCATCCCCGGCCGGAACGATGCCAAAATCTCTTTTCCCGTCATTTTCGATATTACCCGCCACTTCTCCGTCCTTCATCCAGCACAGCTCATAGATTCTGAGAGATGCCGTGCCATCGTTTATAATGGTTACAGAGGTATCATCCTGAAGGATCCGAGCACTGAGCCTGTCTCCACGTATATAAAAACCGCCGCACACCCACTCATCTCCGAGCACAATGCGATATTCGCCGCTCGTGCGCGGAATACCTGAAATATCAAAAGTAAGCGTCACATCTCTGTAAGCAGGGCATTTTACGCTATTTATCTGTCGTTCTTCCGATATTTTAACCCAGTTATTGCCGTCCAGCTGCTCTATATAGTAGGTGTTTCCGGTATAAATATCTCTGCCCGTATTATTCCAGAAAAAGCACTGTATCTCCTCTTCGTCGGTATATCCCCTCATGTTTCCCGGCAGATAATACCGTCTGGAATACATCCTGAAATCATCAATACTCTGATTCGGTGTCATCGTGCCATTTACCAGATCCCAGATAACAGCTCCATATTCTGTCATTTGCAGATGAATACACTCTTCATGCCGGCCGGCCATATAAAAATCAAAACGGCTGTCGCGGGGCGTCATATCATTGGACATACAACGCACTTCATAACGCGCACCGTCTGCATCCTCATCATCAACGTCCTGTTTAATGGCAAATTCCGGATTCCCATCACCATTATAGTCATCCCAGATAAGATCAAACGATTCCCTGTATTGTTCCGTGCAGGGGCCGGATCCATCCTTGAAGTCAATCGGGGATGAATAGGTTGCCTCTTTTGATGTAAAGAAATAATTGCCATATACCCCGTAAGATCTGCCGCCTTGTTCCCAGGGCGTGCCGGTCCAGGGCGATATAAAAACATAGCCGACTTGACCGTCTGCAAGCAGAATAGGAGATCCTGCCACAGAATCGGCAGCCTCCGGTTCGTTTACCATACTCATCAGTTTCTCCAGATTTTCCTCGTCATCATAAAATTCCCAAAACGTTGGATAGGTGCCGGTATCTGCGGTTATTCCGTTCAGATCCCCGGTGAGATCTGCCTGAAAGGCCTCGTCATAATCAACCACCTCGCAGTGCCCATTCTCATAATGGCAGCGAACATAGACCATTGGGCCATGATAATAATGATAAAAAGTATCATAACCGTCCTGACTATAAAAAGCCGAATCATCATCTTCTATGTCTGTCTCAAAATATACCGATGCGCAAAACTCTATTCCATTCCCAACATAGCCTTTGGCTTCCACTGTTGTATAACTGGGCGTAAATTCTTTCAGCTCATATCTGCCCTCTTCTGTCCGTAACGTGTTAAGCCAGGAAACGACAAGCTTTTCCGCCAAAAACGCATAATCACTATCCTCTTGCGGTTCCTCACATTCCACGTATCTGCCGATCAGCCGGCTGATCGCATCACCTTTCATAGCATCCGGCGCAAATTGTTCTGATTCTTCCGCATTTTCAACCGAATCCTTTGATACTTCACTTTCATCTTCCGCAACATCCTCTTTTTTTCCGCTGGCATCCGATTTTTCGACGGCATCTTCCGATTCTGCCGTAGCATCCGACATCTGTTCCGTAGAATCCTGATGCATCCTGCCTCTCTCCGTATTGCACGCGCCCAATCCGGCGCAAGTGATCAGACACCATCCCAGCGTCAAGAGCCTTTTTGCTCTAATGCTTTCGAATCTTTGAATACACATCCTTTTTTCTCCTCACTTGATCCTGACTAAACAGTATAAACGCAAAGAAATGTCGGAATTTCATGTTTTAGAAATTCCGGCACTCTTCAGTAATAGTTTTGTATATTCTTCTTTCGGATCACGATACAGCGTATCCGGCGCCCCTTCCTCAACGATCCTCCCTTTATTCAGGATCAGGATCCGATCGCAGAAATGATACATCGTCCGCAGGTCGTGGGATATGAAGAGCATGGCCAGGTTCTTCTTCTCGTGCAGTTCTTTCATAAGCGCCAGTACCTGCGCCTGTATGGTCACATCCAAAGCAGATACCGGCTCATCCGCGATCAGTAGTTCCGGTTCTGTCATCAGTGCCGTGCCAATACAGATCCTCTGTCTCTGGCCACCGGACAACTCCCGGGGCTTATGTACCATATAGCTCTCATCCAGACCCACTTCCCGCAGCATTTCGGCCACTTTTGCTTTTCTTGTGTCGGCATCGGGTATTTTTGCCTCCGGATCCCGGTTCGGGGCGAGTTTCAGCGGTTCCTGCATGATCCAGCCGATGGTTTTGGCCGGGTTTAAGGAGCTGTAGGGATCCTGAAACACCATTTGCGGAGCCTTGGTGTTCAGCGTAATATTGCCGCTCTCCACAGGTACCATTCCGAGTATAGCTTTGGCTATCGTGCTCTTTCCGCTACCGCTTTCTCCGGCCAGTCCGACGATCTCACCGCGCGCAATGGTAAAAGAAATACCTTTTAATACTTCCTTCTTTTTTTCGTTCTTTCCAAAGCTGACGCTTACATCATCCAAATTTACAAGAATATCTGATCTTTCCATTTTGTGTCCTTTATTAATTTTGTGTCACTTGTTGCATACATTTTTTCATGTAATCCACCGCATTTTTCCAACTTGGTCGTTTTGCATTGGCTTCCGCTTCTGCAAGATAAGCCTTGGCCGAGGAATAATCTCCTGCTCTCAAGCAGATCCGACAAGCCTGATAATTTCCGGAAAACTTTGCGTTTGCACTTTTGGAATATGCGATCATCGCCTGTGCATTCAGCAATCCTTTTTGATAATCTCCGATTGCCAGATAGTATAATGCATATAACTCATATTCCATCAATCGGCCGATGGCTCCGGAATCACGATATGTTTTAATATACGGCTTTGCTGCTTCCAACACCGCATTTGCTCTGTTTACATCTCCGGGTTCTGCGGAAATATCCATTTGATTATTAAAATATCCCTGAATTGTTACGACGCTATACGCCCCTTTCAAATGTGTCAGTATATCATTGATATTGATCAGATCGATACATTTCGCAGCCTCATATACGCGCCCATAGTTCAACAACCCATCACAGCGAAGCAATACATACTGGCTAAATGGGCGATATCTTGAATATACACTATTGGTAGCGATCAGCCGTTTGATCTCCTGATCACAAAGTGTGAGGAAACAATCAGTATATCCTCTGTTTTCAAATTCAGACATAATCTCGCATTGTATTCTGGTTCCTTTATCCCCAAACACAATTGCGGAAGCAGCAACGATCCCATACGCAGCAGTAAAGGCAAATAAAGCAACAACGCCTTTTTTCCCAGGCAGATCCCCAAAAGGATCCCAACCGCTTATTCCTGTGATCGTGGTAAATACTAAATGGATAGTGAACCAAAAAACAACAAAATACAGCAAAAATGTTCGGATGCGGAAACTCAATTTCACCAAAAATGAACCATCTCTTTCCAAAAATCAACAAAACATAAATTACTATAGCATATTCGTAGGTATTTTGCCATATTTTTTAAAGATTCCACTACGGATTCCGATAAAAAGGCAGCCTGTAAGCTCAACAGACCGCCCATTGTTTTGGTATAAAATATCCTATTGCAAATCCTCAGATTCTCCGGAGTCATCATTGATCGTCACAATACAGGTTTTCTGATTGCTGCAATCTGCGGAGCAGGTATAATCTCCATTTTCAGCTGAAACGAAATGGATATACAGCGTTTCGTCCCGGAAATGCTTTTTGTTCTGCGGAAACGAAAAATCAAAGCAGCATTCCCTGGGGATCCCGGCTACTTCGCAGGTATCTTCCAACCGGAACAAAGACACTCCTTTGGGATCAAAACCGATAAAAACCTTTTCGTCTTCCATACATTTTCCAAAGCCAAAGCAACGCATACCACCATCCAATAAAGCAATATTGGGAATCTCGCCCATACTATGATCGATCGTTTGCCCGTCAATATCATATTGAATACGGACAATGATCATCCGGTTCATAATATATAAGGCCAGCAAGATCATGATCACGGCAATGCAGGCTCCGATACGAAAAGCTTTAATATAGAGCATATTTCCAACTATATCTTTAAAACAGCCTTTCTCTACGCTCGCTGCATATTCCTCTGCGATATCTTCATCTTGCACAGTAATATTATTATTCTCACTTTTCATAACCGTTCTCTCCTTCCATCCGTACAAATATACAGGTCTAAAGAAAGATACGTTTTAGACTGCCGTTTTTTATGGCTTTTTAAGTTTTTTTATAAAATCCTATCCCAATACATCACATCCAGGTCTACATCACCTTCAATCCCGTCAATCCGGCCGGTATTGGAGTGCTGCCATAAAAAATAATCTCCCTGATAGCCGGTTTCTTTTGTATAGTTGGCCACCCATACCGGATGCCCGACTTCATTGGTCCAGATGGATTCCAGATAATATTTACTGTTATAGAGACAAGCCTTGTATTCTGCGGCTTCGATCTCTTCTGCAAAAATATCCAGATGCCGATTGAGGTCATAAAGATTCATACCGTAGCGTTCAAAATGGAGAAAATCCTCAAAATCATAAGCAATCGGATAATCAATCTCGGTACCGGCCAGAATTTCCAACAGATAAGCAGCGCTTTCTCTTACTTCCTGATCACTTCCTTCTTCGGCATGCCAGTAAATCCCGATCTTCAGCCCAGCCGCTTTGGCTCCGACAATATTCTGACGATAATAACGATCCGTATATAGCTCACCTTCATCGTAGCCACCAATGCGCATATAGACAAACTCGCATCCGGCCGCTTTTACCTGTTCAAAATCCACCGTCTCCTGCCATCTGGAGATATCAATGCCGACAGAAGTATTCTCGGTTTTATATCGTTCGATAAAATCAGCAAAAGCTTCCCTTCGGCCATTGTTAGACGGTTTGATCACTTCAGGAACCACATGAACCTTCATATTTGCTGTAGTGCTATGCCCGGCATCATCCCTTAAAGTGGAATGCAACGGATAATCGCCCTCGGTTCCGGTATCCACTTCGCCTTCTACTTCTATGTCCACCGATCGATCCACATCATCCGCATAACCGATGAACTTGTGGATATCAAAGGTATCTCCGATGGCTACCTGCGGATCTTTGTTGATATCTAGAATCAAAGGGGCGCTTTGGTCGGTGTGACTGGTATCTTTGGATTCCGGCTCATCGTATACCGAAGTTGGTTCGCTATTATCAGACTCTTCGGAAGAATTCGAAGAAACGCTATCGATATCCGCTTCAGAGATATTCTCGGATACAGTTAATTCGATTGCATCTCCGGATACTGTTTCATTCGTCGAAATGGTATTATTCGCAGAAATGTTTTTTTCATTTTCCGCGGATGAAAGCTCAGAAATATTTGAAGAGATAGACTCAATATTATATTCTGTTGAATTTTGGTCAGGTGTTGTTATACGATTGCAGGCTGCCAAAAGCATTAAAGCCATTGAAGCAATAATATATGTTCTGACGAATACTGTATTTTTCATAATATATCGCTTTATGCCTGATAAGGAAACAGTCCGTCAATGTACCCGGTAACCTTTGATGCCACTTGAGAGATTGCCAAAAACAAGAGGACTTTTACAACGGTAGAACAAAATCCGGAAAAATAGCAGGCAAATAAAGTCCTTTTGAGGCTTTCTCCTGTCATTTCCTTATATATTCGCGCTCTCAATAATGGTACAAATACCAATTTGCCTAGCGGAACCCAGATTAATGCCAAAAAAAGAAGCAGAAAACTAAGCGGATAAAGTATACTATCTTCAAGCATAAATCCAAATCCTACAGTTCCCAAAGAAGCAGTGTAATAAATTCCGTAAGAAAACATTACAAGACCTTTTATCAGCATTTGATCGGCCGAAATGCCTTCCTCATTCAAAACAAGCGCTTCCGTCTTGATCGTAATAAAATATGCGCAGATCAAATAGATAACAAGCAAAATACAATCGGTTATGATCACCAGGAACGCTTCCATCAAACAATGTCCTTCTTATTTTCAATCGAATCAACACCTGCATTCTCAGCCGGATCTGAATCTATACTATCGCCATGATCTCCTGTGGAAAGAAAAGCTAATTGATCTGATTGTTCATTATCTTCATCTTCTATCACTTTTATTTTTACCGGTATAGTTTTCGGCGTCTGTGCTTTTTTGATCAGTTCGTTGGTTACGATATTTACACCTTTGATCACGATATATATTCCGGCAATAAAAAATGCCAATACAGCAAGGAAACCAAATTCTTCCAAAGGTCCGCCTACACTGGGATCTAATAACATAGCACTCTACTCTCCCCTCTTTTTTAATGTATATATTGTAATGAGATTATAAATGAATTGCAATATACAAAAAAACTTATTCCGGAATCAAAATAGCCGAAAAAGCACTTCCACCACCAGACCGGCTGCGCAGGACAGCACATTAGCAAAATAGCTGGCACACAACGCTTTTTTGAGGCTGACATCAGAGAGTTTTTTGTACGCCAACGCCTCTGTGACCGGAATCAGCAGTGCTTCTGCAAACACAAACCATACAATATACGGCATTCTTTCAAGTTCAGGCCTAAAAAAATGTTTGCCAACATATAAAAGAAGGACACTAATCATGTTGAAAGGGATACATGTTATGATGTTGATCGCGCAGATAAAACGCCGGTTATCAGTAACTCCTGATCTTATGATGACCGGCGTCTCAATGAAAACCGTAATGAAGATCAGAAGTAACAGTATGGCACTGCCCATTACTGCCGAAATCAGAATATTTGATACTATATTTTGAAACAACCTAACGCGCTCCTTCTGACGATTTATACCGTTACCAATCCGGATTAGATTTTTCGCAACCGTCGTTTCCTTCAATTTTACAAATTTTCGACAATATTGAGCATATCAGTAAAGTGATCAGACAGGCATCCAGAGTACCAAAGCAAACATCCGATAAAAAATGTGCCGCCATTTGAATCCGGTTATATCCCGCAACAACAAAATAAAGACATACGCCCAAAAAAACGATACGATTCTTGTGAGAGCTTCTCTTTTTCAGGCAATCTACCAATAACGGCAATACGATCAGCACACCAATCGTAGACATATGTCCGCTGGGCCAGCTTTGAAAATTATCATCATTTACAGTCAGATTTGGGATCATCTCCCGCCAGTTGCGATATGCTCCCATCGGATTCTCCGGCGTCAGCAGATATCGATATCTTGGGCGGGATCCGATATGCTTCAGCCATTGCGCCGCGATATCCGACGTGATTGTGGAATTGCGGATCTTATCATAATTCTACCTTCGGAATGGCTGCGATCAACTTTTTGGTATATTCTTCTTTGGGATGATTAAAGATCTGTTCCACATCGCCCTGTTCCACGATATGACCGAGCTGCATAACGATCACGCGATGGGAGATCTGCCGGATCAAAGACAGGTCGTGGGATATGAAGAGTACGGAAACCTGCTCTTTTTTATTGATTTCAAGTAAAAGCCGGATGATCTGCGCCTGTACAGTAACATCCAGTGCCGTGGTACACTCATCGGCGATCAAAAGCTGCGGATTACCCACCATGGCAGCTGCGATCATCACTCTTTGGCGCATACCGCCGGAGAGTTCATGCGGATAGGAATCATATACCCGCTCCGGATCATCCATCTCCACATTTTTAAGCCAGGTAAGGGCACGCTGCTTCCGCTCTTCTGCCGTCACTTCCGGATGATGAATGCGCAGGGCCTCTTCCACCTGTTTGCCGATCTTCATGGTCGGATTCAGCGCTGTCATAGGCTCCTGAAAGATCATGGAGATCTCATCCCCCTGCAACCCACGCAGTTTTTTACGCTCCATGGTCATCAGATCTTCCCCAAGAAACAGGATCTGTCCTTCTTTTTTGAGTTTCTTACGGGGAAGCAGTCCGGCGATCGCCAAGGCAGACATGGATTTGCCGGAGCCGGATTCACCCACAATGCCAAGGATTTCGCCCCTTTGAAGCGAAAAATTGACATGCTCAACGACGCGCTCCGGTTTGTCATGATCATGAAATTCGATACCGAAATCTTTTACTTCCAGGATGGTTTCTGACATAATCATTCCTCCGTCATCCCCTCAGCTAACAGTGCAAAACCAAGTACCATCAGCACGATCACCAGACCTGGGAAAATAGCATACCATGGTGCCGTAAACAGATACGACTGCGCTTCGGAAAGCATGCGTCCAAGGGATGCCTCGGGCGGCTGCACACCAATGCCCAGATAGCTTAAGCCGGCTTCTGCCAATACCGCGTTATTAAATCCGATCATCACAGAACTAAGCAATACCGGAACGATATTCGGCAGGATGTGTACAAAGATCAGCCGTACATGTCCAGCCCCCATCAGGCGGGCACTCTGTACATAATCCAGAGAAACCTGCTTCTTATATTCAGATCTTACGATACGTGCAAAACTGGGGATAAATGCGATACCAAGCGCAAGCACCACATTCTGTGTGCCGGTCCCCAGCAAGCTGATGATGACCAGCGCCAGCAGGATACTGGGAAACGCAAAGAGCGCATCGTTGATACGCATCAGAATATCGTCTAAGAGCCCGCCAAAATAACCGCACACGCTTCCCACCAGCACGCCCACCACCGTACCGATGGCAACAGTCGCTAAAGAGATAAAGAAGGTATTGCGGATCCCTTCCATCACACGGCTAAAGATATCACGACCGTAATTATCACAGCCCATGATATGTTTGATGGTCGGCGCCGAGTTTTTCAAGGACGCGTTCATTTCCGTAGAGGGATACGGCGTATAAAACAGACCGATCACGGCAATCAAAAGAATGAGCCCCGTGATCACGGCACCGGCGATCATATTAAAGTTTTTATGCTTTTTTAACCATTCACGGATTGTTTTCATTCTCTACGCATTCTCGGATCCAGTCTGCGGTACAAAAGATCCACGATAAAATTCATAACAACTACAACAAAAGCGATCAGCAGGATGATGGCTTCCACCACCGGATAATCTCTGTGGGAGATGGAGGTCAGCATAATACGGCCGATCCCCGGGATATTGAAGACCTGCTCTACCACGATACTACCGGCAATGGTATCCGCAACTGCCATCCCCCAGAAGGTAACCAGTGGGATCATAGCGTTTTTCAGCACATGCCGGTATAGCACTTCCATTGTGCTGTTTCCGCGGCTGTAGGCGGTACGAACATAATCCTTATCCGCTTCTGTAAGTATGGAGCTGCGCAGCAGTTTTACCGACATTGCACATTTCGGTATCGCTATGGCAATGCTGGGTAAGATCAGATAGCCCAGAAAACCGGCAAAATCCTTTTTATACGATACAAAGCCACCGGGAGTAAACAATTTCAGGATGAGGCCGAAAAACCAGGTCAGCAGGATCCCCAGGAAAAACGACGGGATAGACATCAAAAACTGATTCGCCACATATCCCGCCCGGTCGAGCTTACTATAAGCATATTTGGAAAGTAATAACCCTAACGGTACAGATACTGCCATTGTCAGCAGCATAGACATGATCGCCATAGTCAGGGTGATGGGAAGTTTATCGCCGATCATCTCGCTGACCGGCATATGATAACTGTAAGACTCGCCAAGATTTCCCTTCAGGCAGTCTGCCAGCCAACTGAAATACCGTACCGGAAACGGTCTATCCAGCCCCATCTCGGCACGCAGGGCAGCAATGGCTTCCGGGGTGGCATTATCCCCCAGTTTGGAAAGCGCCGGATCCCCCGGGATGATCTCAAAAGCGGCAAACACCAAAAAAGACACCGCAAGCAGTGTAAGCAGCATCGAGATCAGTTTTTTGCCGTAATGTTTCATAGTTTATCCTCAAAAAATGCCCGGATACGGGAAGCCGCACCCGGGCATGATTATATCTTATTTATTCCACAATGTACAGAGAAGCAAAATCCTGTACATACAGCGGGTAGAACTTATAGCCCGCATATTTCTTGTTCAGTGCCACAAAGGTCGGCAGGTCCTGAATGTATACGTTTGCCGCATCATCCGCCAGGATCTGCAGGCATTCCTTATACAGCGCGGTTGCCTTTGCGTCATCTGTGGTCGCAACAGCTTCTTCATACTTCGCATCGTAATCCTTGGAGCTGAAGTTGATGAAGTTGTTCTTTGCATCGGACTCGAAACGGCTCAGCAGTGCCGGTGCGGTCAGAACGGATGCGTCAACACCGATCACGGTGGACTCAAAGTTTCTGCCCATATATACATCTTCCAGCCAGCTGTTCCACTCTACCAGCTTGATCTCGGCAGTCACACCGATCTTCTTGTACTGCTCTACCAATACTTCTGCGGTAGATACATGCTGCTGATAGTTGGACGGTACCGTGATGCTGAAGGTAAATCCGTCTGCATAGCCCGCTTCCGCAAGCAGCGCTTTTGCCTTCTCCAGATCCTGATCATATACATGGTTCAGGCTCTCATCATAATACTTTCCAAAGGTCGGGAACATACTGCTTCCGATCTCAAAGCCCTTACCGCC
>JAFXQR010000063.1 GCA_017526985.1 Lachnospiraceae bacterium | reverse complement strand
TCTGCCGCTCAAACAAACCGGCGAGAACCCGCGGTTACGCCGCTAGCATCCTGCGGCCGCCGAAATCATTCCGCGATTCAGCTGCAAAGTCTCCGAAAACAATCCGCATTTTCCTCCGCCCACAGCGTGCGGTTTGACACTTAACCTGCGAAGTATCCTTCTGATTAGATGTAACCTTGAACTTTACCTTCATATAAACTGTCTCGCCTACTGCAAATTCCTTGGTTCCATCGCCATAGGTATGTCCCTTATCACTACTATAGAAAAATCCTGAATCCGCAGTATATGTTACCTCTCCGCATCCTGTAAGCGTAGCCGCTGTAAGCCCAACAGCAAGCATCGAAGCTAATTTTCTTTTGAATTTGTTCATTTTTTGATCTCCTTTGCGTTTATTTGCTTAACAATGGATCTCCACCGTTAATTATTCACATAGTTACAAAATAATATCCTGAATTCCTACTGTAATCTCTCCATCTGCCATAAAAACTATCGCCAAGCCGTGTTCCGGCTCATATCGATACTTACACATAATGGCTACTCTTGCATTTTTTTCGTCTCTTTTAACAAAGATGTAGTCTGGTTTTATATAACTAAAAATATTATCCTTCTTCTGATTCTCTTCATCTTCAAGAACTTGATCTCTACAAAACGCCTCAACCTCTCCTTTTGATGCTTCAATCCAATTCTTATGAGATGCGAAGGTCTTTAATGCCTCTATCTGCTCCTCTGTAATATCCTCTCCTTCATAGCAATCGTACTCGATTGGTAAAGTAAAATCCCTTTCCCATATCTTTATCGTCAATGTCTTATTCAAATCCTGTTCCCCCTTCCGCACGAACCATAGCATTGTATTCGCCAACTCCACCAAGATGGCCAAATCCTGCATTCACTTCAGTTGGAACCAACTGCATCAATTCCATATTGTTCATTTCATGCCAAGTAAGCCCGTTGCTTGTTCTATATGCCTCAACCTCTCTTGCCGTCCAAGTTTTACCGCCTTGCCTAATTCTTGTCCATTCTTTAGCAAGAGCCTCATCTGCCAGTTTGAAATTACTAGTTCTGCTTGCTGTCATCCCCTGTATCTTCACTTGTTCCACTTGGAAAGGTGAAAAATCAGGAACTCCGTTTTGATATGTGACTTTTGTTCCGGCTTCAACTGTCACAGATCTCTCTTCTGAAATCTTAATAGTTTTGGATTTATCATAAATATACTCTGATTCCCCTCTTTCGCCAGACCAATGACCATATTCATCATTCTTAGGCGTTTGTTCTATTCTCTTGCTATATTGGCTATACGGCGTATGATATTTTAGATAATATCCTTCTACCGTACCATCTATGGCCCCATAAATAGCGCCCCACATATAACCATCAGCACCATTTTGAATTGCTTGCTGCGCTGAAGCCACACCTACCGCATCCCAATCAACATTGTCCCAATCTATTTCCGAAACATCCGTTGATGTAAAAGCCTTAACTGTGTCACGAGCCGCATAAACGGTTGCACCTGCCGCAAGCAAGAACTTTATTCCAGCCCAGGCCAAATGTACTCCTTCTGCAACTCCAAAACTCGAAGTTCCTGCCGACGGTAAAGATCCTACTAGTGAAACAGCAGTTATAATCAATCCCGCAGTTGCCAACGCAAAACCTGCTACAGCAGTAGCTCTCCCTGATTCATCTATTTCATTCGCAGCCCCAGTAAATGCACCAAAAACAGTGCCAACTGCTGCTCCAGATGCCGCAAACTGCATCGATTCATCAGCAGCAGCAGCAACTACACTCGCAATTGGTTTAGGAACACCTGCTTTTTTCACAATAGCTACTGTGATAATTATCCCCGTCCCTATAGCGACCTTCTTAAGTACAGGTTTTATATCAAAGCCTTCGCCAAATAATTGGGCCGTTTGGCTGTGATCCGCAAAATCTTCAATATTCTCTTCTGGAACATATATTGTTTTACACAGAACCACCTCGTTTATCATTTCCTCATCAAGTAGCAGTTCTGTGATCTTGTTTTCGGCAATTACGAATTCTTCAAGATATATTTCGTCTGTTATATGCTCAGTAATAATTTCCTCTATATCAACATTCTCTACTTCAATATTTTCTGTGATAACCTGCGGATTAGGATCAGACAACCCGGTATTAGGTGTATCACTAGAACAACCAACCATTGAAGTCAGCATAGAAATAATCAGAATGACTGATATTATCCGATTAAAAACTCTTCTACTTATCATTATGTCACCCTCTTCACTCGCGCTCATAAACTTATGTAATTTTACCACATTTTGAGCGTATTTTCCATAAAAATGTGGTAAAAAATGACAAAAACGGCAAAATTACCACCATTTTGGTGGTAACTGTACCGTTTTATGAAATGCTTATACTATTGATAGGAAAGCTCTGTAATGCCTATAAAATCACTGTTTCTTCCATTTTTCTCACGCTATGTAGCGCAAAATCTGTTCTTCATCAGCTGGCCTCCAGGGGACGTCCAGATGATGCAGTGCCGCCAGTCTGGTCTGTATGTTGGTACCGGCGCCCATCTTGGAAGTGGATCCGATGATCACGCGTATCTGACCGCTACGCACCTTTGCAAACATTTCTGCCTTCTGCGGTTCCGTCTTCGCATCATGGATAAATGCAATCTCAGCCTCCGGCACGCCACGCTCCATCAGTTTCGCCTTGATATCATCATAGACATTATAACTGCCGTCTCCCTTCGGTGTGGACTGGTCGCAGAATATCACCTGTGCTCCTTTGGTCGGCTCTGTCTCATTCCACACCTGCATCACACGGTCCACGCAGGCATTGGTCTTGCTGTCCGGCTCATCCGGCAGCATCGGATCGATCAGGCGCTCATCCAGTGCAAGTTTACGGCAATCTGTGGTGATCTTCAGCATGTTATCGACGGAGGAATCCACGCCGCCGCCACGCACGATGTCCGCTCGCATGCCAAGTGCTTCCACCATTTCCTTCTGCAAATCACTCGGCTTTAAGACCACATTCTCATAGTCCACCTCCGGCACATCCAGGTTCAGCTGGTCCGGCATCTTGATATCCGCACATTCCTTGAACATGTTCATCAGCTCCGGCAGGTTAAAGAACTTTGCAACCCTTGTCTTTGCACGGTAGCCGTTCCCCTCCGGCGAGAGTTCGATCGTGATCTGCGCCTCACCGAAAGTAGCCGCCCAGGAATCAAAATGTGCCAGCCCCTTCTGGTTCAGTGTACGTCCCTGCAGGTAGCGCATATTCGTATACAACTCTGTCATGCTGTTGCTGATCGGGGTACCGGATGCAAAAGTGATACCGCGCCCGCCGGTCAGTTCATCCATATACTGGCATTTCATATACATATCCGTGCTCTTCTGCGCTTCCGTCTGTGCGATACCGGCTACGTTCCGCATCTTGGTATAAAGGTACAGATTCTTATAATTATGACTTTCGTCCACGAAGAGTCTGTCCACGCCCAGCTGTTCAAAGGTTACCACGCTATCTTTCTTCTGTTCATTGTTTAAGCGTTCCAGTTTCGTCTCCAGAGAGTTTTTCAGTTTTTCCATCTGCTTGATGGTAAAGGGATCCCCGCGTTCTTCCCGCATCAGCGCTATGGATGATACGATCTCATCGATCTGGCTCTGTATCCCTGCCTGCTGTCTTTCCAGTGACAGCGGGATCTTTTCAAACTGCGTATGCCCGATGATCACCGCATCATAATCACCGGTCGCTATCCGCGAGCAGAACTTCTTTCTGTTCGCCGGCTCAAAGTCCTTTTTCGTAGCCGCAAGGATCCTCGCACCGGGATACAGTCTGTGAAAGTCACTGGCCCACTGCTCCGTTAAATGATTGGGCACCACAAAAAGACTCTTCCGGCAGAGCCCCAGCCGTTTCGATTCCATCGCTGCCGCAATCATCTCAAAGGTCTTGCCGGCACCTACGCAGTGTGCCAGCAGCGTGTTATTGCCATACAGTACATGCGCCACTGCATTCAGCTGATGCTGCTTTAACTCGATCTCCGGATTCATTCCCGGAAACTTCAGATGGCTGCCGTCATATTCCCGTGGTCTGGTACAGTTGAACAGATCATTATACTTCCGCACCAGCTGTTCCCTGCGCTCCGGATCCGCAAATATCCAGTTCTGGAAAGCGGTCTTTAGGGCTTCCTGCTTCTGCCCGGCAAGCATGGTCTCTTTCTTGTTAAGGACACGCTTATCCTTCCCATCCTCACGGACCGTATCATAGATACGAGTATCCCGCAGGTTTAAGGAATCCTCCAGGATGCGGTAGGCGTTCGCCCTTGTGGTACCATAGGTCACATTCGCCGTGATATTGCCGTAATCCGCATTCTTCCCTTTGATGTTCCACTCACCGGTCACAGGCGTAAACTGCACGCCCATGATATTCCGGTAGAAATACCGCTCCGGCGTCTGCAATACTTCCCGCATAAAGTCTTCGATATATTTCTGATCGATCCAGGGTGCGCCGAGCCGCACATCGATCTCCGATGCATCCAGGTCTTTGGGCATCACCTTCTCCAGTGCTTTCACATTGATTTCAAAAGCAGGATCCCTCTCCGCCACGGTCTGCGCCAGCATCAGTTTATGCCGTACATCACCGCTTAAGTATTCATCTGCCGTCTGCCACTCATGGCTCATCGGATCCTGAAAAATCAGTCCGTTCAGTTCCCCGACAAGCTTCTCCTGTTCCATGGAACAGAGCCCGCACATATACTCCAGATCCACACAGCCTTTTTCCTGCATGGACACCGTCAGCGCTTCCGTAGCCGTATCTACGGATGTTACCGGTTCGGCCTTCTGTATCGTCCGCTTAAAGAAGATATCCGACTTGCCGGCAACATTGCCTTCATCATCCATCTTCTCCAGGGAACAGAGCAGAGCAAAGCCGGCATCCTGCGAAAAAGCCCTCTTATTGGCAGTGCTGTTGATACATCCGAACTTCTTTGCAAAGCGGTCGTATCGGTCATTTAACTCCTTCATCTTTGCATTGATCTGTTCCTCCGGTGCATCCGACAGTTCCAGGTCAAGCAGCTCCCTCGTGCATTCCCGGATACCTACCATGCCCTTGATCCGCGCTTCGGTATTTCCCGATACCTCTGCCGGCACCATGATGGAATTCTCACGGTAATAGACCTTATCATCCACTACCGTAAAGCTGTTGTTCTGCACGTTAGGATCCGCAGGGATGGAGGCATATTCCACAGCATTCTCCGCATCCTGTTCTATCGCTTCATACTTCCCGTCCAGATAGGACATACACTCCGAAAGCTTTGTTGCAAAATCCACACCGGGATCCGCGATACACTGTGCCCTCATGCCAAATGGCCCGGATACCATCTCCATATGTCCTGCGATCATCTCCGGATGATCCACGAAATACTGGTTGATTGCGATACCGTTCTCATCCGTTCCCAGATGCACCCAGTCCGGTTCGATATCCTGCAGGCGGTCGCGCTTCTGGAAGAACAGGATATCCGTTGACACCTCTGCCCCGGCATTCTTCTTAAAGGCATCATTCGGAAGCCTCACCGCTCCGATCAGGTCTGCCCGCTGCGCCAGATACTTCCTTGCCGCGCTGTTCTGCTTATCCATGGTCCCGCTGGTTGTGATGAAAGCGATCATACCACCGGCACGCACCTTATCCAGGCTCTTCGCAAGAAAATAGTCATGGATTAGGAAATGATTCTTATCATAGGCTGGATCCGCCACACCATATTCACCGAAAGGCACATTGCCGACAGCCAGGTCAAAGAAGTCGTTGGAATACGGTGCCTTCTCAAACCCGCTGATCGTGATACCGGCCCCCGGATATAACTGCTTTGCGATACGCCCGCTGATATCATCCTTTTCCACGCCATACAGCCTGCTCTGCTCCATGCTCTCCGGCAGCATACCGAAGAAGTTGCCGATGCCCATGGAAGGCTCCAGTATATTTCCCTTTTCAAAGCCCATCCGCTCCAGCGCAGAAAACATCTCCCTTATGATCACGGGAGAAGTATAGTGGGCGTTTAAGGTACTGCCCTGTGCTGAAGCATATTCCTCCGGTGTAAGCAGCGCCTTCAGTTCCGCATATTCACTGCTCCAGTTTTCCTTATTCGCATCAAAGGCATCTGCCAGTCCGCCCCAGCCGACATATTTTGACAATACTTCCTGTTCTTCGGGGATCGCTGCCCTGCCTTCTGCCTCGATCTGCTTTAAGGTACGGATCGCGTCCACATTCCTGCGGAACTTTTCCTTCGGACCGCCTTCCCCCAGATGATCATCCGTGATATGGAAGTTATGGTCGTTATTCCCCCGGGCTGTAACCGCCTTTGCTTCTTCCTGCTCCGGCTGCAGCAGAGACAGGTCACCGTCAAGGATATCCTCTACCGTTTCCGATATTGCATCCGCTTTTTCCGTGATCTCCTGCTCTACCCGGTCTTCGATCTCATCGCTTATATCCGACACGGCGTCGATCACATCTGTTACTTCATCAAGCGCTTCCACTGCCGCGCCCATCAGGATCGCATTCTCTTTTGCCGCAGCCTCCTTTATCTTCTGTTCCTTAAAGGCAATATAGGCTTCCTGTTCCTTCGCATTCAGGTATGTGCCGTCAGCGATCAGTTCCCCGATCCGTCTGGCGATATTCTCCCATTTCAGGAAAATGCTGTGATCCGGCTGCATCAGATCACCCTTCGTAATGCTGATCCCTTTCGCATCATGATCTTCAAAGCTGTGGGATACGCCGGCGATTGCATCACTCCTGCCGCCAATGCCGTATTCTTTCTTCAGGAAGTCCGCATGATCCTTAAGGCTCCCGCCTTCCTCAAAATGTGCCATGATCCGCATCTTGCCCTGCGATACGCCGCTGCCGCCAAGCAGTACGGAGTCGATCTCATCCTGCGTGATAAAGGCAGTTTTCACCTCAGGTACGGTATCAAACAAAGGATATGTACCCACTCCATTCTCCAGGCATGACAGATCCATGATCTCCGGGATCAGTTCCTGTGGCGTTGCCACATATCGCCACATAAGTTCCTCTTCCCCGCTCTGCAAAAGCCGCTCTGCTTCCTTCAGGGCATCCATCAACTGTTTACGCCCTTCGTAAGTCTTAAGCATCCCTTTGATCTGCTCTATGCGGTCGGGCACGGAATACGTATCAAAAGTAATCCCGAGCTTATCGGAATCGATACCATCACGAAAAAAATACTGGAGCTTCTCCGCCACACGATCATATTCCTTGGGCACCACAAAAAAAGCAGCTGCACGGTCTATGTAGCTGCCCTCTCTCACCATACGGCGGATGCTTTCTTCTATTTTCTCCCAGGGGAAATGTACTGCACCTCCTCCTTTGGCGCTCATCCCCTCCTTTATACTGATCCCCGTTTCATCAAACCAGACGGATATCGCACGGTAGTCAAACTCAAATCCCTTTCCGGTCCTGCCATACTCATCCTTAAGGATCCCTGCCATATCCTCCGGCGGTATCTCCTCCAGATACTTCGCATAGATCCTGATCTTGCTGTCCTCTGCACCGCCGCCGGCACGAAGGATATCCGCCAGCATCTCGTCCGAAACGGAAAAGGCAGCGGTAGGAATGTTCTCCTTAGCCGCTGCCTCTTTTATCACGTCGATCTGGTCTGCGATCAACGAAAACAGACTTAATTGTTCATACTCGGGATCCGCAAGCTCTACGCGTAGATCAGCTCCGAATTCACGATCTCCTCCGCCCGGTTCCGAATGTTGTTCATCCGTCTCACCCAGGCCATCTGATCTTTCGCTTTCAGTTCCTCCGTCACTCCCTCGCTCTTCGCCATCTGTTCGGTGAGCCTCTCCATCATCGCCAGTGCTTCTTCCTGCACCTGCATCAGATGTGTCTTCAGCGTCCCTTCCAGCAGCATCGCCGAGTAGGTTCCCCTCCGTTTCTCCTTCAGGTACTTCTTCCTCATTCCCCCGTACTTCCCGATGAAGCCCTCCGCCTCCTCGTTCGGTCTCACTTCCGGTATCTGGTACTCCCCGCACTCCTTGTAATTCAGTTTCATTTTCTAATCCTCCGTTTTCATTATTTGCGTGGTCTTGCCGCGCCACGCCGGCTATCAGTTCGTCCAGACTGAGTTCATCGTACCTCTGTTCGTGCTCTTGTTCAAGGGGTTTTTCGACTTTTTTCTGTGCTTCTTTTTCGGCTTGTTTTCTCTCCCACGCACGCTTCTTTTCCATGCGGTGTGTGGTCTTTTCGATATCGATCAGGATCGGCTTTGCAAGTGATGATACCGCTTCCCCGATGCAGCATAAGGATGAAAGATCCTTAAACTTCCCCAGGTACTTAAAGTCCACCATGGAGTCCAGTTTATCGTCCTCAACGCCAAGACGGTGCAGTATCCCGTAGGTCAGGGAAGATTTGATCGTCTCCTGCACCATAGCGACCTGTACGAACGCATCTGAAGATCCAAAGAGGTCAAATCCGTTTCGCTCTACCAGTTCCGCCGCGATATCTTCACTCACTTCCCAGGCGATCTTATCCGCGATCTGACCGATCCGGTACTCAAAGGAGCAGTCATCAAATGTCTTTCCGTAAGTCCTCTCCAGACTCTTGATGATCTCCCCCTGATCCTCCGGATGCATGTGCCACATATACGGCCACTGGCTCTCCGGAAACATCCTCGTCGTATCCGATACATCAAACACATACTTCAGTTTCCCGCTGTCCAGATCTTCATCGATCAGGGCGATTCCCTTCGATCCTCTCTTGATCCAGCACTTCATATGCTTATTCCAGTAATCCATCGTTGCAACCGCCTTTGCATCTGGCCGCTGCTTATAGATCAGCAGCTGATCCATAAACGGATACCGGTACACCTCTCCGGCAGTATTAAGGAACTGTCTCCACGCCTCCTCACTGCCCGTCACTTCTCCCGCCGCATCCCTTGCCATCTGCGCTATGGTCTGGAATCTGCGGGAATAAACACCGTCTGCCATAAACATCTTCCTCCTTTGTTCTTTTCGTATATCCTGCAACTTAGGGACATTGTGTCCCTAAGTTATAAAAAAAGCGGTTACAAGATTTCTCTCATAACCGCGATTTCGCTGTTTTATTCTGTTTTTATAGTACGGCGGCGGAGAACGACCTCCGCTTTACAATCGCCCTGCACGGATACAGGTTACGCCGTCTTTCATCCTTACAGATACAAGTCCGCGCACAAACTGTAAGGAAGCATTGCTATATTAGTATTCATATCCCTTTCAGTTCAAATGACACGCTTTCTTCTATGCCTTCATCATTCAAAATCGAATTAAAAAATGATGTAATGCTATCAAATCTAGCCTCCCCATCATTCACCTCCGACATCCTAATATCATTCTCATCAACATGATCAATA
>JAFXQR010000062.1 GCA_017526985.1 Lachnospiraceae bacterium | reverse complement strand
GCTGTCTTCTTCGATGGATTACGATCTGATCTTTCTGGACATCGAGATGGGTGAACTGGACGGAATGGGCGCGGCAAAAAAGATCCGCGAAACGGATTTTGAAACGCCCATCGTATTCCTGACCAGTCATATAGAGATGGCACTTGAAGGGTATGAAGTAAATGCCTTTCGGTTTTTGAAGAAACCGGTGGAAGAAGAGAAATTAAGACAGACACTGCAGGACATCCAATTGATGAAATCAAGTCACAAGGGTGTCATGATCAAGGCCGGAGGAGAAGAGATCGTTGTGATCCCTTCGGAGGTTTTATTTCTGGAATCGGACAACAATAACGTGCGTATCATTACATCTTCCGGTTCTATAACGACACGATTAAAACTCAGTGAAGCGATCGAGATCTTTAACCGTATCAATGATACGATACGGAAGGTGCATCGCTGCAGCGCGGTGAATTTAGATCATGTGGCACGTCTAAGAGACCGGGAAGCCGTTCTGGATGACGGCAGCGTGATCGCCATCAGCCGCTCCTGCTTTGCGGATTTCAAAAATGCACTTTACGAACATGTGAAGAAAACTGTAAGATGAATTATTACTTGCCCTCACCTTACAAAATGGCATATCAGAAGAGAGGATGCTCTTGCCTTCCCCTTGAGGGTACCAGTTCCTGCTTAGCGAACGAAGTGAGTTTAGCAGGACTTAGACCGAAGGAGAAGGTGGCCGAAGGCCGGATGAGGTGGACTTTCCGGAAGTGAAATATACATATTTAATCATATCTTTCATATTGATCCTTATAGCCGCATTCTTAATGTGGCTTTTTATCTTTGGAAGAAAAGCAGTACAAAAAGAAGATCTTGCTTCCTGGATACAAAAAGGCGCGCATATTCTGACGGCTGTTTTCAGTATTCTGTTAAGCACTCTTATCGGTTATGATATCCATAAGGCACTCTCTTTTCTGGAAACTTTTGGTGACACGGAATATCTGCATGCTTTATTCTATCCGGTCAGTGCGCTGGCAGTTGTTTTTCTTCTGATCCCCTTTGCAATGGTCTGCGCAAAAAGAGAACCGGTGATCCCCGGTGTATCCGCGATCCTGTCATCTCTGCTAGTGATATTGCTGATAAATCTGCTTTGCTTTTGCGTGATCCATGAGCATGATACGATTTTGGCACCGCTGTGCTATCTGGTATCGGCGCTGCTTTCCGGTATGGTAGTTTATTATACGCCGCGATGGTCTAATGACCGATATCAGGCAGAATTGAAAAAGATTGACGGCATGCTTGCGGATGCGCGAAACGCACATTATGAAGCAATCAAAAAAAGCAGTATGGAAACCAGACGCAGCCGCCATGATATGAAGAATCATCTGATCGCAATGAAGGAACTGGCGATGCAGGAACGCAAAGAAGAACTGATCGCGTATATCGATAATATTGCGGAACAGATCGAAGCAGCAGCACCGCCTTATCGCAGCGGGAATGATATTGCGGATGTGATCATTGCAGACAAGCATGCGAAAGCGGAAAAGCGAGGACTGGAGCTTTGTATTTCCGGTAATCTCGCAGGCCTGGATATCGAGACAGCGGATCTGGTCACGATTCTTTCTAACATACTGGATAATGCGATCGAAGCGGTAAGCCGGTTGTATGGTAAGAATCTTCCGGAAGAGGATAAGAAGATTGTTTTGGAATTTAAAAAGAGTGCCAACTTTTTGATGATCGTGCAAAAGAATAAGAGCATGACAAAACTGGTACCCGGAAAGATCGTATCTTCCAAAAATTCACCGGATCACGGTTTTGGCATCAACAACATCAAACGCGCGGTAAAAAAGTATGGCGGTGAGTACCATTTAAACTGTACCGAAGCAGAAGATCTGTTTCTGGTGGAAACAGAGATCATGCTGCCGCTGAAAGATTGAGGAAAACAGACGACATGTTATAACGGAGGTGTTTATGAAAAGAATTTTATGTTTTGGAGATTCCTTGACCTGGGGATATGATCCGGATCGGCGGATACGCTTTGACGAAGAAATACGATGGACGCAGGTGCTGCAGAAACATCTGGGAGAAGGTTATACCGTGATCGAAGAGGGACAGAACGGCCGGACGATCGCAACGGAAGACCCCGCGGAAGGTGAGAAAAACGGCATAAAATATATTGGCCCTTGTATGGAATCCCAGGCGCCGTTTGATCTGCTGATCCTTATGCTCGGTTCGAATGACTGCAAGCGGAAGTTTTCCTATTCCGCTATGGATATCGCCGGGGAAATGCAGATCATGCTGGAAAAGGTGCAGTCCTATAATCGTTTTCGCTGTAAGGATGCGTTTAAAATATTGTTGATCTCTCCGCCGTATATTTCGGAAGCTATCCGGGATTCGTGGCTGGGAGACAGTTTTGGTTACGAAAACGCTGTAAAGGTTTCAAAAGAGTTAGCCGGATGGTATAAGACGCTGGCGGATATGTATGACTGTGAATATCTGGATGCGGCGCAATATGTTCATGCGAGCGACGCAGATGGCGTGCACCTGGACGCGGAAAATCAGAAAAAACTGGGGGATGTGATCGCACAGCGCGTCAGTCAATGGATATAAGTATGACTGAAGAAATGTGGAGCAAATAGTGTATAGAATAAGCGACGATATTTATAATGCTATAACAGGAACAATAACAATTCAGGAAGTTTCTTGTGATAGGTGTAATATGATTTTGGAAATACAGGAAAATAAGAGTACTGAAAAGCAGGAATAAAGTAAACGGGAGTTTTCTGGAATAATGAAAAAGATCATGATCGTTGATGATGACCAGCATATCAACGAAATGCTGAAGGAAAGATTGACGGAAGAAGGGTATGAGGTGACCGCGGCGTATTCAGGAACCGAAGCGCAGATGTTCTTATCCGGCCACAAACCTGATCTGATCCTGTTGGATCTGATGCTGCCGGGGATAAGCGGGGAAGAACTGATGACGCAGATCAAGGGAGTACCCGTGATCGTTCTGAGTGCCAAGGCAGATATTGCGGATAAAGTGGGGCTCCTGCGCGGAGGCGCGGCAGATTATATGACCAAGCCCTTTGCTATGGAGGAACTGCTGGCGCGTATCGATGTGCAGCTTCGAAAGGCGGAGGCAGCTGCGGATGGAAATGTGCTGCGCTTTCAGGAAATCTCATTGGATACGGATACCCATACGGTTGTTTGCGACGGCAACGAGATACGCCTGACCAGAACAGAATATGCCATTTTAAAACTGCTGATGCAAAAGCCGGGACAGGTAGTGGCAAAGCTTACCATTCTGGAAAGCATCAGTGAAGATACACCGGATTGTACGGAGGATTCGCTCAAGATCCATATCCACAATCTGCGGCGTAAGCTGAAGGCGGCTGCGGGAAAAGAGTATATTTCCGCGGTATGGGGGATCGGTTTTATGCTGACGGAAGCATCATAATATCTTAACCAATTCTTAACGGTTTTCTTAACCGTTTTCTTAATGCTTGTGTGCTATTCTGTTTTCAGAGAGGAAGGTGAGATATTTTGGAATACATTCTGAAAACAAACAGCCTGGAAAAAAAATACCGGGATTTTACAGCGCTTAAAGGTCTTACGATGAGTGTTCCCAAAGGCGCGATCTACGGTTTTGTCGGGAAAAACGGCGCCGGAAAAACAACACTGATCCGGCTGATCTGCGGATTGCAGAAGGAGAGCGCCGGAGAGTATGAATTGTTCGGTGTGAAAAATACGGATCGGGAGATCTGCCGCGCCAGACGCAGAATGGGAGCCATCGTAGAAACTCCGTCGATCTATCTGGATATGACGGCAGAGGAAAACCTGAAGCAGCAGTATGATGTGCTGGGCAAACCGGCTTATGATGGCATCAACGAATTACTGTCTCTTGTGGGACTAAAGGACACCGGCAGGAAAAAAGCAAAGAACTTCTCGCTGGGGATGCGCCAGCGGCTTGGCATAGCCGTTGCGCTTTGCGGTGATCCGGATTTTCTGGTACTGGATGAGCCGGTCAACGGACTGGATCCCCAGGGCATTATCGAGATCCGTGAACTGATCCTGAAGCTGAACCGTGAGCGTAAGATCACGGTCCTGATCTCATCACACATCCTGGATGAACTTTCCAAACTGGCCACCCATTACGGATTTATCGATCAGGGGCGTATCGTGCGGGAGATGAGCGCTGAAGAGTTGGAGCAGGCCTGCCGTAAGTGCATCCGGCTCACGGTGACGGATATGAAAGCGTTGTCAATGGTGCTGGATGCGATGGGGACGGAATATCAGATCCTGGATGATCATAACGCGGATGTTTATGCAAAGCCTGTATTGTCGCAGATCGTGCGGAAACTGGATGCATACGGCTGTGATCTGATCACGGCAAGTGAACGGGATGAGAGTCTGGAAAGCTACTACATCTCTCTGGTGGGAGGTGGCAGCCATGAATAAACTCATCCGTGCAGGGATCAAAAGATTGTTCCGGATCAGGATCTTATATATCTGCCTGGCAGTGTTGTTCTTTGTCGGTGGCTTTGATATGATCAAAGAATGCCTGTTTCCGGAGCCGGGACGGAGTCTTCCGGAGCCGGACGATTACCTCTTATCCGGTTTTATTACAATGGTGCTGCCGGCGGCAGTATTGATCGGGTCATTCCTGGGATCGGAGCATCAATTCGGTACATTAAGAAACAAACTTGCGACAGGGCACGACAAACGCAGCATCTATGGAAGCAGTTTTGCCGTGTGTTATACAGCCGTAATGATCATGTATGTGTTTGTATGGCTGACCACCACGGTTCTGGGTAAACTGTTACTGGGTGGGTATACAAAGAGTACAAAGGAACTGATTGTTCTGCTGGTGATCTCCTTTCTCGGATTTACCATGCTAACCGCGCTGTTTGTTCTGATCGGACTGTGCGTGCAAAGTAAGAGTGGCGGGTGTGTAGCTGCACTGCTTGCAGCGTTTGGGATCCTCATCTGCGGAGTGATGACGGTACAGTTGCTGTCTGAGCCGGAATATCTGGCCGCAGAAATGATACCGGCGCAGGCATTATCGGAATATGAACAGGTGCCGGAAGATCCTGCGTTTGTATATAATCCGGATTATGTCGGCGGCAGCCGGCGGAAGGGGTATGAGATCCTTCATAAGTTATGCCCGGTTTCGCAGATGCTGTCGGCGTCTGAAGAGATCGATGCGGAAAGCGCATTTCTGCAGGCAGCGGAGTCTGTAGTACTGTTTGCGGCGGGAATGCTCATTTTCAAAAAGCGTGACTTAAAGTAGTAAACGAGGAGTGTAGGGTATGGTTTATGTTTTTTCCGGCATATTGTTGCTGAGCGTCGCGGCTCTGTGTATAAAGATCATTCTGCTTAAAAGGTCGGTACGGGAGATCGCGGATGCGTTTGTCGAAAAGACAAAAACCGATACCAATACGCTCATCGATGTGTCCGTGGGAGATAAAGATATCCGATACCTGGCCGGACAGTTAAATACGAGTCTGCAGACACTGCGAAAAGAGCATCTGCAGTATCATCAGGGGAATGCGGAATTAAAGACGGCCATCACGAACATATCCCACGATCTGCGGACGCCTCTGACGGCAATCTGCGGATATCTGGATATGCTGGAAAAAACGGAGGGGAAAGAAAAACAGGATCGTTACATCGCGATCATGAAAGAACGGGCCGGAATGATGAAGCAGCTGACGGAGGAGTTGTTTAAGTATTCCGTGATCCTGTCGGAGGAAGAAGAACTTCCCACGGAGACGGTGTATATCAACCAGTTGCTTGCAGAATGCATTGGTGGATTTTATCCGGTGCTGAGTGAGAAAGGGATCACACCGGAGATCCGTCTGACGGAGCGAAGGGTCGAGCGCAGCGTTAATAAAGCGGCGCTGACG
>JAFXQR010000061.1 GCA_017526985.1 Lachnospiraceae bacterium | reverse complement strand
CTTATTCATCTATCAATGTACAAAGGCTGTGGGCACTTCTCACGGCCTTGTTTCAACAGCAGAATATCTGCCGCTCAAACAAACCGGCGAGAACCCGCGGTTACGCCGCTAGCATCCTGCGGCCGCCGAAATCATTCCGCGATTCAGCTGCAAAGTCTCCGAAAACAATCCGCATTTTCCTCCGCCCACAGCGTGCGGTTTGACAATATACGCCTCCTCTGCTTTCGGGTTCTCCTTTACGCCCCGAACATAGCCGTCTATCTCTCTGGTGGCCTCATCTACCACCGAAGTAGCTTTACTCTCCTGCAGATAGTTTAGCATATTTTGTACGGATTGACTACCTCCTTTCGTCCCCTTGAGCCGGTTCTTGTCAGTTTTTATCGCCCTTTGTCTATATTGTAACGGTACACAGTATCCTTCAACAATTCTAGAATATCATTGACCTTAGTAGCCCATATAAACTGCTTGTATTATTCTCTACTAAATCAATAATAACAACATATGCGTGATTTTTCCTCATAGTAACGAAATATCCAATTCGAGCTAACAGAAAAGGAACTAGCATACCACAACGAGTATAACAATTTCTAGAGAAATAAAATCATATCCCCTAACATATTTATTAATATCCTCAACAATTCTGTATAAAGTATCCTATCGTTTTTTGACACTTGAAATTCAAGAGGTCACATTTTCCCATTAATGCAATTTTCAATAATATTTCTAATTTTAAACATTATTTCTTTATTATTATAATACTGTTCTAATTCTTTTCGGGATGCTCCTTTCAATCGATCAGTTATGTTACGGTGATATATATCATAATCATACGGTTGAGGGTTTTCTAAGTAATATTGCCATTCTATAATAGCTTCAAATAATGACATTTTGGAAAGTTTATTATATAAAACTACCTGATCATCTATAAATATATTTTTTTCTATAACAATAGAGGCCTTTTTATTTGGAACTATAGTGTTATCGTCCGGAACTACTATTTCAATTTCTATACGAAATTTCAAAGGATCATAATCTGTACTGTAATACTTGTAATTCCAGCACACATTCTTGGGATTATTTTTTATTTCTCTTGCTATCTCACGGTTTATAGAATATCCAAAAGGACTAAATGATATTGCCTCAGATTCCATAAAATATATTTTTTCTTCATTAGCATCATATCTTTTAAATTTCCATGCAATTGGTGGAGCTATATACATATGAAGCAAAGTCAATTTTTTCTCGTCCAATAACGACAGTTTTGTTTTTTCTGTCTTCATAAACGCATTATAATCATCTTCTGCGCGTTTCCTCGCCACTTCTTTTACTTCATATATATAATCAGCATCCGTCGTTATAGCATCATTCTCCTCGAGAAAATTTGCATAATAATTTCTTTTTCTCTCTTCATATTCTTTATCATTTTCAAACTCATCTTTCTCCAATAATTCAGCTTGAGTCCTTGCTTTTATTCGAAGAATCCCCTCCTTACGCATTAATTCTGTGCATATATCTTTTTCTCTAATTTCTAAATATACTTTTTTGAACTGAGGATCTTCTTCTGCAAGATTCCTAAGATATGATATTTGAAGTCTTTTGAACTTTTCTCCATATTTTATGTTTAAATTATGATACGACTCTTCATAATAGCGATTTCTTGAAATCAGCCTAATATCCCCCTCCCTATGTCCCCATATATTTTTATTAGCATAATTATATGATGTATTAAAATGCCAAATTTCTTTCCCAAGCACCTGATACATTATAGGATTCATCCCATATTCATCTATATAATATTTATAATCCGTGTTTTCTTCGAAGTATTCCTTATTTCCCGTAATACAATTATATCGCCATTCTTCAACCTCATTCTCAGGAACAAGTGATAATCCAGCATTTTTTAAACGCTTGTGTATTTCGGCAACAGGTACAGCAGAAGCATCCATCAATGCGTTTTTCTTTTGCTCACTCTCATAGTATTCGGCTGTATTTTTAGCAAACTCAGAAGCCGCATTCAACAAACCACCTAATAATCCCATATCAATACCTCCCTACCTATTTGACTTATCCATATGTTGTACCTTGTGGCCTATCATTATTATCATCTTAGATATAGTTTTAATTAACTCTATCTCTAATATATTTTATCATCCACTCAAATTTGTCTTTTTTGCTTATTATCACATTTTTCTCATTTTCTTTTTTCTTTTCCTCTTCTATGCATTTATTTATTTTATTCTCTAAAATCGGAATCATCCAATCCAGATTGATTTTTTCTTTTCGACTCGTCCAATATTTCAGAAAATCAAAGTAATATTTGCCATCTTCGTCTATCGAGAAAATATCTTCTCGGTTTCTAAATATCTCTATTATATTACCATCCAAAACAATTCTTGGTTTAATTGCCTCTTGGCATTCAATTTCATAGGCTCTACATAAAGCAGGTCCTATAATATTTTTCTGCTCATTAAGAAAAACTGCTTTCCCTCGCGTTATTCCACCACGCAACATAAATATTGGCATATCACAATTATTTATAGGATTCGAACCGGTATAATTTATTCTTTGCTCACTACTATTAAATAACTGCAAAATAAGACATCCCAAAAAACGAATCATTTCATCTATATTTTCTATTTTTGTTATTATGTACATACAGTCTGATATCTGTACAACCTTTATTTTTTCAATACTGTTCGCTTGGTTTGCTAAAGCATTGAGTATAGCTTCAGGAAACCCCGCATCGTAAGGAGTTTTCGATTGAATCAATAATTCTTTGGTTCCTAAAATATCAGCAAAACAAACAGCATAATCTTCGTAACATGCATTTATCAATTCCTTGTATATCTCTTGATTTTTGTCCATACTCTTAGCTCTCCTCCTCAAGAAAATTATAATTTAGGCCAATCCTTTTACATTGTTTCGCAAAGTAGACAACAGGAAACATCTGATTTTTTGAATCTTTGAAAATTTTTCCCTTATACAAATTTTATAGTTAAATTGTATCAAATTCGTTTCAAAAAGTCTACTATTTGGTACAATTTTCACAAATATTTTCATATTCTTTACATCGTCGATAAAAAGTCGTATGACTCATTCCCGATCGTTTTGCAGCTTCCCGCGATGATATTTTTCCACTTTTCCATAATTGATAGTTTTCAAGAAACGATACCGGCACTTCCTTTTTAACCGCTCCAAATCGAATCCCTTTTGCTTTTGCGATTGCTATGCCTTCCGCTTGACGCTGCCGTATCATTTCACGCTCCGTTTGGGCAAGATATGCCATAATCTGTAAAGTGATATCCGATATAAACACCCCGGTCAATCCGTCTCTGGTCTGATTGGTGTTCAACAACGGAAAATCGAGCACCTCAATATCAATCTTTTTCTTCCGACAAATCAAACGCCACTGCTCAATGATTTCTTCATAATTCCGTCCTAATCGATCAATACTCTTAACGACAAGTACATCGCCCTCTTTTGCCTTTTTCAGCATTCGTTTGTACTGAGGCCGATTAAAATCCTTTCCGGACAAGTAATCTACAAATATGTTCTCCCTATCGATGCCGTATCGTATCAAAGCCTCGTACTGCCGTTCCGGATTCTGATCTTTGGACGATACCCTGATGTAACCGTATTTTTCCATATGATGCCTCCTTTATGTTTTTACTTAAAGTAGGCAACAAGAAACGAAATATCACATCCTTTCCAAAAATCTTATGTACTTATTTTAAGTACATTTTGAACATTATAGCATCTTCAAGTCTTAAAGTGTACTTAATTTGAGACCAAAGGAGAATACCTATGGAAAAAGATAAACATTTGGGGCTTCGTATCGACAGTGATACGCATACAAAATTAAAAGAATTAGCCGAATACGATGGGCGTTCCATCAACGGCGAGGTAATCTTTCTTATCCGTCAAGCTATCCGGGATTATGAGGAAAAGACTGGCACAAAGAAAACACGACGAAATCATTGAAAAAAGCTACACGATATGCCGAAAATTGATAATTCTTCAACAGTAGATACAACCACCGCGGAGTTAGACGCATATGCCCGAAAGGTAAAGACTGCTCCGAAGGCAAGGAATAGCATTGGAGTAACGGTGCATGGTATTGTTGCCCCGATGACTTTCATAGATGGTAGAAGATTTTCTGATACTGAACAGGAAAGGGAAACAATATGAGGTATATGCTAAAAAACAAAATAGATTCTGTGTTTGCGATGTAAATATTGACAATAATAGTTTCACCGTATACAATTATACTTATTATAGGCCGCGATTGTCAATAAGCCTATAATAAGTGTAATATTGTTATTAACCAATAACCAAGAATCTTTATAGTAAATATAGGACTAATTATACAATTAGCCTATGTTTGCTGCAATTGGAGTATCATGCTATATTCATATCCTGATTGCCTTCATAAATGGCAATCTGATTATCAAATTAAAAAACAAATATCTGCAGGAAATCTATATCAACTAGAAAAAGGCGTCTATTCTGATATTCCCGATGTTTCAACATTGGCTATAATTGCATTCAAATACCCTAAAGCTATTATTACCCTGGACAGTGCTTTCTATTATCATGGTCTTACAGATGTCATTCCGGATGAATTCCATCTCGCAACTGACAAGCACGCTATTTACATTAAAGATAGCCGTGTCCATCAGTACTACATTCTTTCCGATTTACTAAACATTGGTGTTACAACCATAGAACGAAGAGACGCGACTATCAGGATTTATGATAAAGAAAGAATGCTGATAGAACTTCTACGGTTTAAGAATAAATTCCCTTTTGACTATTACAAGGAGATCATCGGAAATTACAGGAATCTGATCTATGATCTTGATATTGAACGTATACAGGACTATGCGGAGACCTTTCCGCGAAGCAAAATGATTAGTGACGCACTTGAAATGGAGGTATTTTAAAATTGACAACGATAAAAGAAATGATCCGAAAGGCTAATTCAGATGGATATGTTGACGACAATGCTGAAGCAAAGGTATGTCAGGATGTTGTCCTTAAAGCAATTTCAGAAAGTTCTCTTAATAGGAATGTTACCATAAAAGGCGGCGTTGTGATGCGAAGCATTTCCAACGATGCGCGAAGAGCAACGCAGGATATGGATATCGATTTTATCCGATATTCTCTTAGTGATGATTCAATCCGACAATTTATCAAGAAACTTGATTGTCTTGAAGGCATTCATATTCGTCAAACCGGAAAAATAACAGAACTCAAGCAACAAGATTATCATGGGAAACGGGTTTATGTCATCATTTCGGATGATATCGGCGATTCCATAGAGAGTAAAATTGATCTTGGCGTACATAAAAACCTCAACATAGAGCAAGACGAGTTTTGTTTCGATATTGCTTGCTATGATGGTAGTGCAACACTACTTATAAACTCCAAAGAGCAAATGTTCACAGAAAAACTCAGATCTCTTTTGAAATTTGGGCCGAACTCGACACGATACAAAGACATTTTTGATATGTTCTATCTTGCGGACACACTCCAACACAACCGTCTGACATTCGAGAACCGTGATTAAAAAGCTCCGGTTTCTTCTCCGTCTCCAGTATCCCCTGCTCATCCATAACTGCACAGCTTTCAGCCTGCTAAAAAACCGCCCCGCACAACAAAACTCTGTATTTTTCCGTGAAAGTAGTGTATGATTTGTAAGGATAATGAAAAAGGTAAGGAAGCTACAAATGTCAGAAGATACCAACAAGAAGAATACGAACACAACCACCGCCAGGTCCGGGCGCTATGAGTTTATCAGCGTCCTGCGGCTTTTGTCCCTGATGGGGGTGGTGTATTATCACACGCTGGTGACACTGCAGTTACAGGGGATCCGGCTCAAAGAGACCATCGAACCGCTGCATTCCAATCAGAATATGAACTTCCCGGCCATCGGCGTAGGATTGTTTCTGATGCTCTCCGGCGGAGGGCTGATGATGTCGAGCAAACGGAAAGCCGACTTCTCCGTAAAGGATTTTTACAAGGGACGGTTCCTGCGGATCCTGATCCCCTTTTACATTTCCTACATTGTATATTCCATCTACCTATTTCTGATCGGCTTTGAATTTCCGGTCTATTTTGAGAGCCTGACCGGGGTGAAACCCTCGCCCTTATGCTTTATCTTCACTCTGCTGGGCATGGACGGATACCTTTCCATCTTCAACATCCCGACCTTTACGCTGATGCTGGGGGAATGGTTCCTGGGCTGTCTCATCCCTATGTACATCGTGTTCCCGCTGCTGCGCAAGTGCATCCTCAAACACCGGAACCTCACGCTGATCATCGCGACTGTTTATTACATCATCGCCCTGGCTACCTATCAGTATATGCCCTGGCACGATGTTCCGTCCTACAACAACTTTACCATCAAGATCTACGACTTTATCGTCGGTATGTTTCTGGTGGAAGTCATGGACCGTATCCCCAAGTGGACAGCTGCCATCGGTGTGGCGCTGCTGGGATTCTATCTGATCTATCCCTCCAAACTGCCCATTGATATGACGCCATCCATCGTGATCCTGGCAATAGGCACCTTCTTTATCTTCCTGACACTGGAGGGCGTATTTAAGAAGATGCCCCGTTTTATGAAGGTGGTCAATGTACTGTCCGCCTACAGTTACACTTATTTCCTGTTTCACCATATCGTGATCGGGCAGGCTTGTATCTACGCGAATAAACACTATGATCTGTCTTCCAACAAGAACCTGCTGCTGCTGTTTGCCGCGCAGATCGTGATCACTTCGGCTGTCGCAGTCCTAGTCAAATTCCTCTCGGATCTGGTCTATAAGGCCGTCAAAAACGCCGAAAAAAAGAAGGCAGAAAGTTCCAAATAAAAAGACCGGGGAAATTCCTTTCCTCCGGCCTTTCGCAGCTTCCATCCCTTTGCGATGGGAGCTTTTTTATTCTTCTCTGTGATCAAAGACACGCTGCGTCTTCTTTTCCGAACGCGGCAGAGTACCCACCGGAACGATGGTCACTCTCGGGGTCACATTCATCTTGGACTTAAACGCTTCGCAGATCAGCTTGCCGGTCTTCTCAAAGTTGACACGGCCCTCTGCTTCCGCAGTGATCAGGATCACATCCTTGTTGATCTCATCATCGTGTGCGATGTTGATGTTGTACTCACTGGAAACACCGTCGATCTGTCCCAGCAGCTCTTCCACCTGACTCGGGAACATATTCACGCCGTGTACCTTGAACATATCGTCGCTTCGGCCGCGGATGATGTCCAGTCGGGGATGCTTGCATCCGCAAGGGCACTCGCCCGGAATGATTCGGGATAAGTCGTGGGTACGGAAACGCAGCAGCGGAGCGCCTTCCTTCACCAGTGTGGTGATCACGATCTCGCCTTCCTCGCCGTCTTCCACCGGTTTCCCGGTCACCGGATCGATGATCTCGATGTACAGATAATCATCCCAATAATGCATTCCGCTCTGCTTATCACAGTTGATACCGATACCCGGACCGTAGATCTCGGTCAGGCCGTAGATATCATACAGCTCGATGCCCAGCTTGTCGTGGATATACTCTCTCTTCTTTTCGCTCCAGCGCTCGGATCCGATCACGCCTTTCTTCAAAAAGATCTGATCCTTCATACCGCGGCGCTCGATCTCTTCTGCCAGCAGCAGTGCATAGGAAGATGTCGCGCAGATCACGGTAGCTTTCAGATCTACCATCATCTGCAGCTGTTTCTCGGTATTGCCAGGTCCCATGGGGATAGCCATAGCGCCCAGTTTTTCACAGCCGGCCTGAAAACCGATGCCTGCCGTCCACAAGCCGTAGCCCGGCGTGATCTGCAGACGGTCTTTTTCGGTGATACCTGCCATCTCATAACATCTCGCAAACATAACGGCCCAGTCATCCACATCCTTTGCGGTATAAGGGATGATGACCGGCTTGCCTGTGGTACCGGAAGAAGAATGGATACGCACCACTTCTTCATCGGGAACGGCCTGGATCCCCAGCGGATAAGCATTTCGCAGATCTGCCTTACTGGAGAACGGAAGCTTTTCAAAATCTTCCTGTGAACTCACACCGGTGATGCCGGCTTCCCGGTACAGCTTACCATAGTAGCTGTCGGTCTTGATCAGACGCTTGATCTGCGCATCCACCTGTGCGATCTGTGTTTCATTTAATTTCATGATCTTTCCCCCTTGTTAAGATATGCTGTTTATTGCTTAAGATGCGATCGCGCACCCTTTATCAAACGCCTGCAGATTGGCTTCCCGGAACTTTTCCGGTACCCGCTTTTCGATCTCGCTGCGCATGGTATCGACGGAGATCCCCAGCTTTCCGGAACCTGCTGCCACACCCAGAAGCAGGATATTCAAAAACTTCACGGAACCCAGCATCTCACATTCCTTCGCACCGTCCACGAAGATACAGTTGCCGCGTTTCTTTAAATACTCCACCATTTCCGTTCCGTCATAGCCGCTATCCGAAAGGGATGCCGTCACCGGTTTGATCGCTGTGGTATTGACGACCGCGATCCCGTCCTCCGACAGATAGCCGATGTTTCTCACCACTTCCGAAGGTTCAAATCCTACGATCAGGTCTGCGCTCCCCTGTGGGATGAGGGGCGAATATGCCGCCTCTCCGATCCGTACATGACTGGTCACCGGGCCGCCTCTCTGTGCCATACCGATGGTCTCGGCCGAATGTACCGTATTGCCTTCCGTCATCGCGGAAGCCGCGATGATCCTGGATGCCAGGACTGTTCCCTGTCCGCCGACGCCGCAGATCAGTATATCTTTATTCATCTCTCTGCACCTCCTATCGCTCCTACCGGGCAGACCTGCGCGCACAGACTGCAGCCGGTACATAAGGAAGCATCGATCACTACCTTGCCGTCTGCCACGGACAATGCCGGGCATCCGGTTTCACGGATACACTTCTTGCAGTTGATGCAGTCATCCGTTACCGCACATTTCTTTGTCGATTTTTCGATGGCGATACAGGGCGATTTGAAGATGATTGCCTTCACCCCCGGCAGATCCGCGCATTCCTGTACTGCCTGAATGGAAACTTTCAGATCCAGCGGATCCACAGTCACGACCTTTGTCAGACCAATGCCCTCTAAGATTTTGGGAATGCTGATCTTAGCGGTCATATGGTCCATCATATTCCGGCCCGTTCCCGGGTGCGGCTGATGGCCGGTCATGGCTGTCGTGGAATTATCCAGGATGCAGATCGTCACATCTGCTTCATTATAAACAGCATTGACCACACCGGTAATACCCGATGCAAAAAAGGTGGAATCCCCGATGAACGCAAAGACCTTGCCTTCGTGATCCATATGGGAAAATCCCTGGGCCATGGTCACACCGGCCCCCATACACAGGCAGGTATCCACCATATCCAGCGGCATGGCATTACCAAGGGTATAGCAGCCGATATCGCCGCAATAATAGGTCTTCTTCCCTGTCATTGCTCGTTTTACCGCATAGAACGATGCTCTGTGGGGACATCCGGCACACAATACCGGCGGTCTGGCCGGGAGCGCCGGTGTCTCGTCCTTCTCCGCGTCTTTTGCCGTAATGCCCAGATAGTTCTCCAGGATCACGCGCACGCTGTCGGCGCTGTTTTCACCCATAGCCGGCACATGCCCGGTCAGCTTTCCGTATACCTTCACGGTCAGCTTATGTTTTCCTGCCAGCTTCAATACGGTTTCTTCCAGATAGGGGCTCAGTTCTTCCAGACAAAGGACTTCTTCCACCCCCTCCAGCGCCCGCAGCAGGAAATCTTCCGGATGCGGAAATGCCGTAGCTACACGGATCAGCTTCACCTCCGGATGGTCTTTTAAAAACTCTTTCGCATACCGATAGCTCACTCCACTGGCCAATACCGCCTTTGCGGAAGCGGCACCTTCCACGGTATTAAAACGATATTCTGAAAAATCCTCTCCGATATGTACATTCCGCTCTTCGATCATTCCATGGTTCTTATAGGAAAGCCGCGGGAAGATCACGAAACGGCCGGCATCTTTCTGAAAACCGGCAAATGCCTTGGGCTGATACGCATCCGACGCTTCAATGGACGCATAGCCGTGGCAGACACGGGTCGTCGGCCGGAAGATCACCGGTGTCTTATACTTTTCCGAATACGCAAACGCATCCTGAATCATCTCAAACGCTTCCTCCGGAGAGGTAGGATCAAAAACCGGAATCCTTGCAAAATCCGCAAACCTCCGGCTGTCCTGCTCGGTCTGGGACGAGATCGGCCCCGGATCGTCCGCGGATACCACCACCATGCCGCCTTCCACGCCCACATACGCCAGGGACATGAGCGGATCGGAAGCAACATTCAGTCCCACCTGCTTCATGGTCACCAGTGCTCTCGCACCTGCATAAGCCGCTGCCGAAGCCACTTCCAGCGCAGCTTTTTCATTGACCGACCACTCCAGATGCATCCCTTCATGCGGGTATTTGGACAGTGTCTCGATGATCTCGGACGAAGGTGTCCCCGGATAGCCGCAGGCGATATTCACCCCGGCCTTCAGCGCGCCCAGTGCGATCGCGCCGTTTCCCATTACATATTCCTTCATAAATGAACTCCTTAACTGCTACCTTTTGTTTTATTGGAACTTATCTCTTTTGTCTTGTCCATTCTCTCTGCCGATTTCTCATTATATCACGAACACGCAGGTCTTGGATATAAGAATTTCGTGATCTGCCGCGCGCCGCCCACATCGGAATGCAATGCGATCATCTTGTGTATTTTCCACTTTATGGTATAATAGATGCGTTATGAGTATACAAATCTTTTTAATCGTTGTTTTAGCGTATATTGTGATCATCGGAACCGTGAATGACAAACTGTTCCACATTCAGAGTGATATCGCCCTGATCTTTTTTTCATCCCTGCTCTCTCTGATCCTGTTGCTGCTGCGCGCCGTCTTCCCGATGGAACCGCTGCAGAACCTGATCGGCAAGCTGGGGGATTTTAATTTCCGGGAATACCTGATGGACGGTATGCTCTGCTTTATGCTGTTTGCCGGATCCAGCAAGGTCAATATGGGCAAGTTCAAAACAAATCTGCGTCCCATCTGCCTGCTGGCTTTTCTGACGACCTTGATCGCATCCTTCTTCTACGGCGGACTGATGTATCTGGCTGCCATGGCTTTTGGTCTGCCGCTGGATTTCTGGACCTGCGTACTGCTGGGCTGCGTGGTATCTCCCACCGACCCCATCGCCGCTACGGGCATCTTAAACAAGATCGGCTTGTCCAAGAATGTCTGCTCGGTCATCGAAAACGAGTCCCTATTCAATGACGGTATCGGCGTTACCTTGTTCATCTTTGTCCGCTCCATCATCACCAAGAGCGGTGACAGCAATGTAGCCGTACTGCTGACCAAAGAGATTCTGGGGGCCGTAGTAGTGGCTCTGGGTATGTCATTTCTGATGTTCCAGCTGATCAAGATCTCAAGGGATCCGATCCGGAATATCCTGATCGCCCTTCTGAATGTATTGCTGGTCTATATGATCTGCGAACATGTAGGCTTTTCCGGTGTGCTGGCATCCGTGATCTGCGGTTTCTTCTTCTCCTACAATATGGACAAGATCAAACGCCAGGTGGATGTGATCGATCCGCACCATTTCTACACCGACTTCTGGGAGATCCTGGAAGGCATCTTAAACGGTGTGCTCTTTGTTATGATCGGATTTGTGGTACTCACCGTATCCATCAGTAAATTTGCCGCGATCATCGTCCCGGTGGCGCTGATCTCACTGATCCTCTCCAGAGCAGCCGGCGTCAGCATCAGCACAGTTCTGACGGGACACAATATCCCGGGCAATTACAACCTGCCGGAATTTGTCGCCCTGATGACCTGGTCGGCATTAAAAGGCGGTCTTTCCCTTGCGCTTGCTATGGAGACCGAGGCTTATCTGCCTGCAGAAGTTTACGAGATCTTTTTGAACATCGCGTTTGTTACGATTTTCTTCACGGTACTGGTACAGGGGCTGACCGTTCGCCGTGTATATTATGGTTTGGAAAAACACAAGGCAAAACGAATGAGTTATAAGCCTGTTGGAGGAGAGAAATGAAGGTCATAGTGGTTGGATTGGGACGCACAGGACTGATGCTGATCGCGTCCATGGCATCGGAAAATTATGATATCGTCGTTATCGACAAAGACCGGAAACTGATCAACGAAGTGACGGATCGTTACAGTGTCAACGGTATCGTGGGCAGTGGTGCTTCACGTGAAACTTTGATCGCGGCAGGTGCAACGACTGCAGATGCCATCGTATGTCTGACACCCATCGACGAGATCAATCTGCTGAGCTGCATGCAGGCCAAAAACCTGGGTACCCGCTTTGCCGCAGCCCGCATCACCATGCCGGACTTTGTCAAAGAGCGCGAAGAACTGAAAAAAGAATACCGCATCGATATGATCATCACGCCGCGGGAAGATGTGGCGGATGAGATCTATGACAATATCGGTATGCCGGGCTACACCAAGCTGGTGGGTTCCTGGAGAAACGGCATCCATATCATGGACCTGAATGTCCTGCCGGATTCCGTTCTCTGCGGCCGCAGCCTGCTGGACATCAAAAAATCCAGCAAGGCGGATATGCTGGTGGTAGCCGTGATGCGCAATGACAAGCTCACGATCCCGGACGGCAATTTTGTGGTAGAAGCCGGAGACAATCTTTCGGTGGTCATCTCCAAAAATGAATTTGCAGAAACCCTGGAATCTCTGGGGATCCGCCGGCAGAAAGTGAAAAAAGTGATGATCGTCGGCGGCAACAGTATCGCTGAAAGCCTGATGGAGCGGATGATCAACGACGGATATGCCGTGACCGTTTTGGAAGACCGCCCGGCCAAATGCCGTGCTTTGATGGAGCGTTTCCCCAACAGCCGTATCCTGTGTACCGGTGAAGGCGAACTGCTGGAGATCCTGAAGGAAGAACACCTGACCGATATGGATATGGTAGTATCCTTAAACGGCAGCGATGAAAAGAACCTGGTCATCAGTATGTTCTCCTGGTCCTGCCACATCCCCTGCGTGATCACTTATGTGGAAGTACCGGAACACCTGCAGCTGCTGCACAAAGTCAATATCGACATCACGGTATCTTCGGTGGAAACTGCCGCGTTACGCGCGCTGCGCTTTATCCGCCGCCACGACAGCGACCAGACCATGAACGAAGTGGGCAAGTTCTACATCGTTGCCGAAGGCCAGGCCGAGATCCGCGAACTGGTAGCCGGTGCCGATTTCAAACTGCTGGACATTGCTTTTAAGGAAAAAGCCTTTAAGATCAAGAAAAATGTACTGATCGCCGCCATCTTCCACAACGGCGAGCTGATCGTTCCCTCCGGTAATACAACGATCCAAAAGGGTGATCAGGTGATCATCGCGACACCCAGAAAACAAAAGATCCGAATCTTAAATGATATCGTATAAAAATACCCCCGGCAGTTTGCCGGGGGTATCGTTTTGTCTTTTCATCTTTTTACAGGATCGCCAGTGTCTGTCTTGCGATCGCCAGCTCTTCGTTAGTCGGTACCACCATAACGGTTACCTTGCTGTCCGGAGTGGATACGGTCACTTCCTCGCCGCGGATCATGATCTTTTCTTCATCGATGTTCACACCCATAAACTTCAGGTATTCGCATACACCCTTGCGTACGCCGGTATCGTTCTCACCGATGCCTGCAGTGAAGGCGATCACATCTACGCCCTGCATTGCCACGGTATAGGAACCGATGTATTTTGCTACATGATAGCAATAGGTCTCCAGTGCCATCTGCGCCAGCTTGTTTCCATCCTTGGATGCTGCGGTCAGATCACGGAAGTCGCTGGATACGCCGCCGGACAGACCATATACGCCGGACTTTTTGTTGAGCACGGTGTTCATCTCGTCGATGGACAGGCCTTCCTTCTGGCAGATGAAATCCAGGATCGCCGGATCCAGGTCACCACTGCGGGTACCCATGATCAGACCTTCCAACGGAGTCAGACCCATGGAAGTATCCACGCACTCACCGTTTTTTACGGCAGAGACACTTGCGCCGTTGCCCAGATGGCAAACGATGATCTTCAGATCCTTGCGGTCCTTGCCCAGGATCTCTGCGGCACGGTTGGATACGAAATCATGGCTGGTGCCGTGGAAACCGTAACGGCGTACCTTATACTTCTCATAATATTCATACGGAAGACCATACATATATGCCTTCTGCGGCATGGTCTGATGGAATGCGGTATCAAACACTGCTGCCTGCGGAACACCCGGCATATTCTTCTCGCATGCACGGATACCGATCAGGTTGGCCGGATTGTGCAGCGGTGCCAGGGAACTCAGATCTTCGATGTCTTTGATCACGGAATCATCGATCTTCACTGCGGTCTTGAACTTCTCGCCGCCGTGTACTACGCGGTGTCCTACCGCACCGATCTCGGAAAGAGACTTGATCACACCGTGCTCCGGATCGATCAGTGCCTCGATCACCAGACGCACTGCCTCGTTATGATCCTGCATGGGCTGCGTCTTTACGACCTTGTCCTTACCTGCAGGGGTGTGGGTAATGCAGCTTCCTTCGATGCCGATACGCTCTACCAGACCTTTTGCCAGCACATTCTCCGTCTCGGAGTCGATCAGCTGGTACTTCAAGGAAGAGCTGCCACAGTTGATTACTAAGATGTTCATTTTCTTGTTCCCCTTTCGTATATATCAAAATATTATTCTTCAAAAATCAGATTGGAGATGTCCTGTTCTTCCACATTCTCCAGAGTAGCTTCCGTATTTGCGCTACCGACGATCCGTACATCCTCGATCTCCAGCGTGGTCAGGTTCTTCAAATAAATCCCGTTGCCCTTCATCTCCGGAAAACCATCCATCATGATCGGGCATTTCGCCACCCGCTCTTCTTCCGGCAGGAAGTTCACATTCACACGCTTCAATGTGAGTTTGCCGATGGGCGCTTCCGGCAGGCCATAGGCGCACACAAAAGAAGAATCCACACCCGTACATTCTACATCTTTTATCTTGATATGTCCAATATACGGTGTGCGATAATCCACCTCTTTTTCGCTCTGGTCCTGCACATACTCGCTGTGCCCGTCCGGATCGCAGAAATAAAACATATTCACGGTCACCGGCATATGCACACGGTCCATTTTGATATCTTCAAAAGTCAGATCCGTCAGTACGCTGCGCTCACCTCTGCCTCGTCTGGTCTTGATACGCACACCACGGTCCGTCTGTGAAAAGATGCACTGTTTCACATGCACGCCGCTCACGCCGCCGGCCACCTCGGAACCAACCGTGACGGATCCGTGCCCACGCTCTAAGCGGCAGTTACGGATCACCACATTTCTGGTCTCCTTGTGATGGAACCGTGCCATATACAGCTTGCCGCTCTTCAGGGCGATGCAGTCATCCCCGACGGAGATTTTTGTCCCCAGCAGCAGCACATCCACACAGCTCTCCGGATCGAAGCCGTCGGTATTGGGCGAATCCGAAGGATTGGTGATGGTCAGGTTCATAAAGGCTACATGATCGGAATAGTACGGATGGATCGTCCATGTCGGCGAATTCTGTACCGTCACGCCCTGCATACGCACATATTTGCTGTGCGCGATAAATACAGTATTGGGTCTCCATGCGGTACGCTTTACCTTGGCATTCACCCACCAGTCACTGTTCTGCGCATTGCCGTCGATCACACCCTGTCCGATGATATCCAGATACTGCACATGGATCGCAGTGATCAGGGAAGCAAAGCAGTCCAGCGGATTGCCTTCCCACGAAGCGATATTGTATTCTTCATCGTTGTGGTACAGATTGCGTACCATACCGGGAAGAACGGGATAATGGCTGCGGTCGGTATCCCCCAGAAGTGTTGCGCCCTCATCTACCCAGAAGGTCATATTGCTTTTGAAAAACAGCGGACCGGAATAATAGGTCCCCTTCGGCAGCCATACGGTACCGTTCTCCGGGCACGCCATGATCGCCGCCTGCAATGCAGCGGTATCGTTATGCACGCCATCGCCCACAGCGCCAAAGGTCCGAACATCCAGCAGGATGCTCTCCGGCTTGGTACGGAAACGCTTCTTGAAACGCCGGCCTACCGGAGCATTGTCGCTTACGGTATCCATCACCAGTTCGTACTCGGTGTCCGGTGTCAGGTCAAATACCGTGATCACATTCTGTGTGGTTTCCCTGACCACTTCGCCGTTCAGCAGCAGGCGGCAGGGCACCTCGGTCTCGTAGGCACTTTTATTGTTGCGCTCAATGGTCACGCTGCGATTCGCGACCGCGATGATCGTAAATTCCATATCTTTACCCTCTTCTTAACATTTCCGTGTATGCCAGCAGGAAGGGAGCGACACCCTTGGCTTCGTTCTCTACCACCGGCTCGCTGAAGTAATAGTCCAGAGAACCGTCCCTGTGGTTCTTGCCACCCAGGCCGGCTACCAGACAGATGCCGGAAAGCTTGAGCAGGCCGTCTTCGTTACGGGACAGGTATTTTTCTACGATGCCGTCAAAGGCTTTCTCGCCGATCTTGGCATAGCGCGGCGCCAAAAAGCCCAGACGCACAGCCTTCAAAATAGCGTATGCGATCAGCGCGGTACCGGAAGTCTCCAGATAGTTGCCCTTCGCATCCGCACGGTTCACCACCTGATAGAACATACCACTGGCATCCTGATACGGCTGCAGTGCATCCACCAGATTCTCCAGCAGGGTCTGCAGATAGCGTTTCTCATAATACAAGGATTCATCCGTTGCCTGTGCCGTCTCGACCAGTGCCAGTGAAAACCAGCCCAGCGCACGCAGCCAGAAGTTCGGGCTGCAGCCGGTCTCCGGATCCGCCCAGTACATCTCACGGCTTTCATCATAGCCGTGATAGTACAATCCCGTCTTGGGATCCTTCATATATTTCTCCACATTCTCAAACTGATGGATCACATCGTTGCACTTGCCCATCTTGTTGAAGCGTGTCTCATAGCGCATATAGAACGGCTCTGCCATATACAATCCGTCCAGCCACACCTGATTCGGGTAGATATCCTTGTGCCAGAAACTGTTTTCCTTGGTACGCGGCATGGTATCCAGCTGGGTACGCACCAGATCCAGTGCTTTCTTATACTTCTCATCCCCGGTCTTGTCATACAGCAGGAACAGATTGCTGGCCGTATTGATGTTATCCAGGTTATACTCCTTCACATTATAGGTCTTGATGTTGCCGTCTTCTTCCACAAAGAAATCGATAAACTCTTTGGCAAAATCAAAATAATGCTGTTCCCCCGTGATCTCATACAGCTGCAGGATGGCCGTGATCATACAGCCGTCAATATAATTCCACTTGTTCGGCTTGTTTTCACGGATCATCTCTTTGTTCCACATGGGACGCTCCGCACTGGAATTTTTGAGCAGATATGCAATATAATCCTGGATCTGCTGCTTCGTTTCGTTTGTCATAAATACCTCCTTGTTTTGAATATACGGTCTGTCTGTTCTTAAGCTTCCGCTATGTAGTTCTTTTTCAATAATTTATTTATGATACTGACTCATCAGTTCCTCGATCACTTTTCGCGACTGTTCCGCCGTCTCCGGTGATGTGTTTTCCAAGGTTGCGTGGATGAAGGGCTTTTTCGTCTCGGCAAATTCCACGATCTTTTTGTAATCCATCTCGCCGAAACCGCATCCCACCGCCTTCATCTTGCCGTCTTCCAGTACATAATCCTTCAAATGGATCATGGCGATCTCGGGAGAGAGCAGGTCCATGGCCTCTTCGATCACTTCTTCCCGGTGGTCCAGGTTGTCCGGATCCAGCAGATTCACCGGATCAAAGATGATCTGCAGGTTCGGCGATGCAATGCGGTCCAGTACCTCTCTGGCGCGTTTCGGATTCCACACGATATGCTTATACACCGGCTCGATGGCCAGGATCACGCCGAAACGCTCCGCATCCGCGATCACCGGCCGAAGATTGTTGATAAAGATCTCCAATGCTTCCGCACTGTGATTGGCCTCTTTATCATAATGATAATCTTCATTCGGCGCACCGGTCTCGGTCCCCACCATACCACAGCCTGCCAATGCCGCAAAGCGCAGATGCGCAGTGTAACGGTGCTGTATCTCTTTTAATTTTGCCGGATCGGGATGTGCCAGGTTTTGATAATTCCCAAGCACTGCCATATCCAGTTCCGCATCCGCAAAGACTTTTTTCAGCCACAACGCATAGCCCGGCGTCAGTGCATCCGTCTCTTTCGGCAGGCCGTCGGTCTTGCCCAGCGCGATGTGTACGCAGGAAAATCCCTGGCGTTTCACGATCTGCAGCCGTTCCGCTAACGGACATTTTTTGGTATCATGTAAACGAATCCCGATACGCATTTTTCTGTTCCCTTTCTAAAATCCTGTTCTTAATGAAAACGATTGCGGTCCAGTTTCTTTTTCTGTTCCGCGCGTTTCTCTTTTGCTTCTTCCGCTTCTCTGGCCAGTTCTTCCGGCGACAGCTCGTATTTCTTAAACAGTCCGTTATACAGCATCGCACGGAAATATCCGGGTACCGTAAAACAGAAGACCACCAGAAACGGAATGGAATTCCAGCCGCCGTACCACAGCACCACAAACGGTGCCAGGAAGAGCACGCCGTTCAGGATCGTCCGCAGTGTGATGATCCCGAACACTGCCATGGAAAAGGACATCTTCAGTGTTCCCCGGATCGTATTATGATAGCGGGACAATACCGGGAACACATACAAGGCGATCAGGTAGATCACCAATGCCGCCGCATACAGCAGGATGAGCAATGCCGCCGGAAATTTGTCACTGTTGGACTTCAGGATCACCCAGTCCATATACAACAGCGCACCAACACCGATCATACCGATCCAGAGAAAGATGCCCTGCAGCAGATTCTGTTTAAAGGCTTTGAAAAACGCTTTGGCAATATAGCCCTCTTCGTTACGCACGATCTTGGTCAGCACATAATGCATGGCCGTAAAGGATGCTCCGGCCGTTACCACCGGGATACAGCAAAGTATCGTCAGAAAATTCAGTATCATCAGATCCGCTATCGTTCCAAGGAAACGCATAAACGGACTGTCCAACTGCATAAATCCAAAGCCTCTTCCTTCGCTCATGCCAGACTCACCTGTAAGCTCTCCATATGATAGAAGATTCCTTTCCTCTCCATTAATTCCGCGTAATTGCCTTCTTCCACGATCTTACCGGCCGACAATACCGCGATCCGGTCCGCGTTTTTCACTGTAGAAAGACGGTGTGCCACGATAAAGGTGGTGCGGCCTTTCTGCAGCCGCTGCATTGCTTCCTGGATCTCTTTTTCCGAGATCACATCCAGCGCCGAGGTTGCCTCGTCCAGAAGGATCACCTGCGGATCCCGGATAATGGCACGGGCGATGGCGATCCTCTGTCGCTGTCCGCCGGATAAATTGGCACCATGTTCTTCCAGCATGGTATCCAGGCCCTGCGGCAACTTGGCCACCATCTCCGAGAGATTGGCCGCCTGCACAGCCTTCTGCAGCTCCTCTTCCGTAACACCCTCCAGACCGTATGTGATATTGTCACGCAATGTACCGGTAAAGAGCAGCGGCATCTGCGGTACCACCGATAAGAAGCGCCGGTAACTCTTCAGATTGATCTCGCTGATGTCCTTGCCGTCCACCAGGATCTGCCCCTCTTTCGGAAGCATAAAACCGATCAGCATATTGAGCATCGTCGTCTTGCCGGAGCCGGAGCTGCCCACGATGGCTACCGTCTCCCCAGGCTTTACACGCATGCTCAGGTCTTTCAATACTTCCCCTTCCGAATCCGGATAGGAATAGCACACCTTGCGGAATTCATATTCCCCTGACAGCTTCGTCAGTTCTTCTTTGCCTTCGTTGTGTTCCACATCATCGCAGGAGAGCACTTCTCCTACGGACTTAACCGATTCCAGACCTTTGGTCAGCACCGGCAACAGATTGATCAGCGCCGTAAACTGGTTCACCACCGTGGTAAAACTGGTCTGGTAAAAGGTGATATCGCCCACCTGGATCTTGCCTTTCAGCGCCAGATAACCGGAAAAACCAAGGCACAGTGCCTGGAAAACCTGAAAGACCACCCAGCCTACCGCACCGAAATTGGACTGTACCATATCCAGCCGGTATCCTTTTTCCGCAGTCTCTTCCAACTGCTTCTCCATGCGCTCGCGTTCCACTTCTTCCAGCGCATGCGCACGCGTGACCGGTACCATTTCCACCATTTCCATCACTCTGGCAGAGGTATTCTCCATCTCCACACGAAAGTCCCGGTTCTCTTTGCTGATCTTTTTGCGAAATGCCACCATCGTCAGCGACGCAATGGGTGCCACCAGCACAAAGAACACCAGGATAATGCGGTTCTTCACCGCCGTGATGCCGATCATGATCACCATATTCAGGGTGATGTTCATGGCATTCATAAATAACTGCGACGATAAGGTCTCGATCGCTTCCACATCACGGATGATCTTGGACTGCAATCGCCCGGACTGTACCTGTGTATGATACGGGATGGACAGCTCCTGCAGCTTCCGCACCAATGCCCCCCGCAAAGCCGCTTCCGTCTGTCTTGTCACACGGGCACGGTATTTCATATACAGATAATTCGCCGGCAGATGTATCGTCAAAAGCCCAAGCCAGATGCCCACGCTGAAAAAGATCGCGCGCTTTGCATCTTCGCCTCCTGCCAGTACACCATTGATCACATTGGCGATCAGCAGTGAGGAGAACAGTGCCGGTGAATGCTTGATCATAAAGAAGAAACAACTGATCAAAAACTTATGGTACTGCCCCTTATAAAAACCCAGCAGTACTTTCAGCGAATTCTCCGGGTATTTCTTATAATATTTTACGAACTTCTGCTCCAGCTCCTGTGAATGCTTCCGTTCGGATTTTTTCAGTCCACGCATCATCAATCACTCTGATATCCTTTTCCCGAAAAAGGTCCCCTGTATCATCGTGTATCAGTCTTCTGTCTCGTTGTGAAATGCCGCATCAATATTGTCACTGATCTGTTCCAGTTTGCCGATATCTCCCAGCGGCATATACGGATCTGCGGAAAGCAGCCCGTCATCATCCACGGTCTTTGCATCCCGCGCCACCAGCAGGTCCACATAGGGATGCCCCAGCTTGCGCAGACCGTCCGCGATAAATCCGGCATATACCATCGCCCCCTGCATCACCAGGTGCGTATTATCCTTCGGATACACATACATCCCACGGGAAGCAAAATCACCGATCACGGACAGATAGGTCTCGGTCAGTGTGGTCATATCAATACAGGGCACATCTTCTTCCTTTGCTACCTGCCGCACCGCTTCCGGATAATCCGTATGACTGCCCGGCAAAAACTTCCCATCGGTATCAAACAGGCGCCTCGCGATAGGCGTAAACAGCACCGGTCTGGCGCCATGCTTTCTTGCCACCGCGATAAACTGCTTTAAATTATCCTTATAATCGGTAAATGCCGCCGCATAACGCGCCGCATCCGATTGTTTCTCATCATTATGTCCAAACTGGATAAATAAGAAATCTTCTTCTGATCCTTTATCCTGCAGATATGCATCGATCTGCGCCAGACGCCCCTGATCGATAAAAGACTTGGTGCTTCTGCCATTGATCGCAAAGCTGCGCAGCACCACTTCATCCTTTAAATACAAAAGCAATCCCTGGGAAAGTCCCATCTGCGGATAGGTTGCGATCTTATTGAATGTTACCGTACTGTCACCGGCATAAATAATGCGAGCCATGGCTGCCTCCTTTGTAAGCGCTTTCAATCTTAATTATACGGTGCCCGCGCCTTTTTGTCAATCATGTGGATTTGCCTTATTTTGCCCTTGTATCTTATGTATTTTGCCCTTGGCTGAAAACAAAAACCCCGGCCGCGATGGCCGGGGGTGGATTAATTTTCGCATTTGCGAAGAGGATCACTCCTTGACTGCACCAACATTTACGCCGGTGACGAAGTACTTCTGCAGGAACGGATATGCTACCATAAACGGAAGGATCGCACATACGATACCGGAGTAGTACAGTGTGGACTGGGATACCTTGTATGCCGTTGTCGGCGTATCGCCGTCCATGACCATTACGCGCAGCATATACTGGAAGTTTACCTGGTCGCGATTGGTGATGTAGATCTGTACGGTACTGAAGTCGTTCCATACGGTCACGGCAAACATCAGACCGATGGAAGCCAGCGCTGCTTTGGAAAGCGGAAGCACGATCTTGTAGAATATCTGCATCGGTGAACAGCCGTCCAGTCGTGCTGCTTCATACAGGGATGCCGGAATGCCTTCGAAGAAGTTCTTCATCAGCACCAGGTTGTATACATTCATACCATGCTTTACTACCAGGATCCACATATTGTTGACGAGTCCCAGCTGTCTCATAACAAGGTATTCCGGGATCATACCGCCGGAAAAGATCATGGTTACCATCAGGAAGTAGGACATTGCGTTACGGCCCGGCATATCGTACTGGTTCAGTACATAACCACCCAGTGTACAAAGGAGCAGACCCAACAGGGTACCTACGATGGTGGTGATGAAGGAGTTCAGCAGCGGGCGGAACAACTTCTGTGTCTTCAGGATCGTTGCGTAACCGCCGATCGTCGGCTCTGTCGGCCACAGCTTGAACTGGTATACACCCACGGCACTGAAGGAGTCTACCAGTACCTTCCAGATCGGGATCAGGATGATCAGTGTCAGGATCGCAAATACCAGATAGTTGACTACATCAAACAGCTTGATCTTGGTAGGCTTTTTTTCTCCAACCATATTGATCTTCGGTGTGCTGCGTTTCTCCTCTGCTTCGGAGGCCTGTACTTTTTTTGTTTCATTCTCAGCCATTTTTCAAACCTCCTTAAATAATACCGCGTCCGCGGATCTTCTTGGATGCAAAGTTGCTTCCAAGCATCAGAGCACAACCAACCAGTGACTTGAACAGACCAACCGCCGTAGAGAAACCGTAATCCGGCACTGCCGTCATAAAGGTCTTCCGATAGATGTAGGTCGAGATAACATCCGATACATCAAATACACGGTTGTTGTACATAACGAAGACCGGCTCAAAAATGTTGAGTACTTTCGCAACATTCAGGATCAGCACGATGATGATCGTGTTTGCCAGTGCCGGCAGTGTTACATAACGCATCTTCTGCAGTCTGGTAGCACCGTCGATCTCGGCAGCTTCGTACAGTTCCGGGCTGATACCGGACAGTGTAGCAAAGAAGATGACAGTTCCCCAACCGGTCTCTTTCCAGAGGTTGACGATGTAGAACACCGGCCGCCACAGTTTGGATGTGTGCATAAAATCGATACTTTCTTTGATCCAGCCCCAGCTCTTCAGTGTTTCGTTGATCATACCGGAAGAAGAGGTGGACAGGAACAGTGTGAAGATCGCTGCTACTACCGCGTAGGACATAAAGTGCGGCAGGTAGATGATCGTCTGTACTGCTTTCTTGCAGAACAGGCTGGTCATTTCATTCAGGAAGATCGAGATCACAACTGCCGCAAAAGTGTTCAGTAACAATTTCACGATGGAAATGATCAATGTATTCTTAAACGCAGTCCAGAATTCCGGCGCTTTAAACATCGTCTCAAAATGTTTCAGCCCCACAAATGTCCATTCCAGACCACCGCCTCGAACCATCTTGGAACTAAAGAAGGAGTAACGGATACCCAGCATCGGCCAGTAGTAAATGACTACTACGAAAAGCAGAACCGGGAGAAACATCAGATAAAAACCAAAATTGTTTTTGATCCGCTGCCCTAAGGGTTTTTTTCTTATTTTCACGGACGGCTTATTCTTGTCCATAAGTTTTTTCCTTTCCTTTTTTCTCGCATAACAGCCCGGCCCCTTTCTTCCGGGCCGCCGTCATTTCAGCTTATCAGTAATTTCTTGGATACTTCGGATTCTAAATCCTTGATTTCGGTCTTTTGAAAATTCTTGCCTCTACCAGGAGTACCGATAGAGGCAAGAGTGAAAACTTGAATTACTTTGCGTTCAGCTCATCCAGGATCTGCTGTGCGATATCGCCATACTTCGCCTGATATTCTGCGATCGCTTCTGCACCGGTCATCTCGCCTGCTACAACCTTGTTCATCCAGGTGGTCTTGTCGGTTGCCAGATCCGCCTCATACTGTGTATAGATCTCGCTGCTCGGAGCCTGCGGAGCATCTACGCAGTGAGTGGTAAAGAACTCGTTACCCTTCTCTACCAGCGGATCGCTATCTACGAAGCCGTTGGTCAGCGGTGCGATTACCAGGACGGAATCCAGGTGATTCTTCTTCCACAGGGAGTTCGGGTCGTTCGGGCTCGGAAGCAGGTGGAACTCACCTTCCTCATAGCTGTACTCTTTTCTCTTGTCCGGATCGTCCGGGTTGGTCACGAACTCTTCTGCCTTGGTATCCCAGTGAACACCCTTAGCACCGTAGGTCCACAGAGTCTGTACAGTATCGCCGTCCAGCATGGTCTCGAACAGTGCATCGAAGATTGCCTGCTCACGAAGGTCATTGCCATCACCGTCATCCAGGATTACCCATACCGGAGCTTCACGGTTGATGTAACCGCCCCAGGTATCCTCGATCTCTTTGATCGGCGGCAGCTGTACCAGTCTGTCATCGCCCAGATCGTTATCTACATCGTTCTTTTCCATGTTGTTGGTCAGTGTACGCAGCCAGGTACCAGCCCAGTAAGTAAATACACCTTCGGAAGTGCTCTGGTCGTTGGAGAAGAACTTCTCACGAGCGATCTTTGTGGAAGCACCCTCGGTATCCTTATCGATCACGCCGTCCTTATATGCCATTGCCAGTCTGTCCAGTGCGTCGATGGTAGCCTGCTCCTGGAAACCGTCGATCCACTCTGTGGTGCCCGGCTTCTGATAGAAGGAAGGATAAGCGCCCTGCCAGAATTCCGGCATATAGTTGATGAACGGAGCCTCGTCCAGCTTACCGAATCCGGCAGCGATGACACCGGTCTGGCCATCCTTTGTGAAATCCTTCAACAGTGCATAATAGTCATCGAATGTCTTGATATCTTCGATCTTCTTGCCTGCTGCATCCAGCCAAGACTGCTTGATGTAGGTTACGCAGCCGTTACCATAGGTCGGTGCGAAGCCATACTGATGTCCCTGTGCATCACGCATATTCAGGTTTACGCTCGGCAATGTCACACGAGCCTGGAACTCTGCATTGTCATAAGCCTTAGCCATATCCCAAAGCAGACCTTCGTTTGCGTACTGACGGAACATACCGGCACTCATGATCAGAGCATCCGGATAAGAACCATCGCCCGGCTGACCGGTTGCCAGCATCTGTGCTACATTGGAAGCGTATCCGGAGTGATCCGGCTGATTGATGTGCAGCTTCACATCGTGGCCCAGCTTAGCGCTGACTGCCTCTTCCCACTGCTGAATAAAAGCGTCCTGTCCGTTGTCCACATTTGCGGTAAGAGTACCGTCAACGGTGATGTACAGATCCTTTACTTCATAAGTGCCGGTTTCAGCGTTTACTTCGCCGGTAGTAGTTTTCTCTACTTCTACCGTACTGGTAGTCCCATCCTCATTCTTCACTTCCACCGTGGTGGTAGTGCCTGTGCCTGCACCTTCTCCGCCGTTGTTGTTCGTACAAGCTGCCAGAGAGCTTACGATCATCACGGAAGAGAGTAACATTGATACGATCTTCTTTTTCATTTTGTTCCTCCTTTTGGAATAAAATTTCTTAACGGTTGCTCTGCACCGTCCCCTATATTCTGTAAGCGCTTTCACTCTTACTCTGTCAATATATCATGTATTGTTTTTCCGTGCAACAGAAAAATTACACAATTATTATGTGTATTTTTCATATAAATTACCGCATGTAAACTCTTTCATTTCACAAAAATCACAAAATAGTACATCTAAATCCATCATCATACACAATTTGCATATACATTTTTATTCTTTGTTTGTTAATTATGTATCACTCTCTTCTGCTTTTTTGTCATAATCGCACAACTCCGCTTCATGAAAAAACCGGAAACTTTTGTCTCCGGTTTTGTGAAAATTTTATGTTTTTTTCTAACAACGGATCAGGTCAGGATCACATCCGAGATCTTTACGCAGCCAATCTCTTCCGTCTCTGTCCCCTGCCATTTTTTATCCAGTCCCATCTTGACATGGAAGAAACCGTACTTGGCACCTACCCACCGGCCCGCCGATCCGGGCACAGCGATCCGTACCAGCTCCCTGCCGCCGCGATCCTGCATTATAATACGCACCTCTTCCTCCGGATGCAGCACCTTGGATTCTTCCCCTTCCTTATATTCCGGCTTGTAGGAAAGTGCTGCCACATTGTTGGTGGGGATCACTTCCAATGTAAATCGGATCTTCTGCGCGATGTCCCTGGTGATCTGGATATACTCCCGTTTTTCATCCGCATAGACCATACCCGCATCAAAAACCTGCGTGCCGGTGATCTTGCAGATGCGGCAGCCATTCTCGATATTCTCCACCGCGATACCGCCATAGGTAAGTCCCATGGACATCATACCGGCTGCCGTACCTTCTGCCATCTCCGTCAGATCCATATCCGCCTGCACCTTAAACGCCGGCGCTTCCCATTTGCGCAGCAGCAGATTGGGATAGTCCGCCAGCGGCCGCCTGGACGATACCTGCAGCGCCGTCAGATAGATACCTCCGTTTTCTGCCGGCTGCATCCATACCGGTGAAGGATTTGCATTCCACTGCCAACCCGGCACCAGTCTGCCGGTGATATCCGTAAAACGCAGTTCCCGCTGCGTCTCACGCTCGCTCTCCGTCTCTGTCCGGACCGGCTTGACCCAGTCCGTTACCGGTTCTCCCGCAAAGGCGCTCAACACGCCGGGCTGACCGATGATGGGCCAGAAATCCGCCGTCCACTGCATGGGCTGCAGGTGCACGATACGCCCTGCCGCAAACACATCCTGGAAGTGCAGGAACCAGTCCGTGCCCTGTGCTGTCTCCACCCAGGCGCCCTGGTGCGGTCCGTTTACACCGGTGGTTCCCTGCCGCATTACGATACGCGCTTCATAGGGTCCGCCGATCTCTTTGCTGCGCAAGACCACCTGCCAGCCGGTCTTGACGCCCCCGGCGGGCGCAAAGATATAGTAATAGCCGTATTTCTTATAAAGTTTCGGACCTTCCGTGGTCACATTGCCATCCATTGTACCGTCGTAGATCTTCACCGGCTCCGAGATCAGTTTCTTTCCGTCCGGACTCATCTCCGACAGATACAGTACGCTTTTATAACCGATACGGGATTTGGCCACGGCATTTACCAGATAAGCCCTGCCGTCTTCATCCCAAAACGGGCAGGGATCGATAAACCCGGCCCCGTCATAAACTTTTACCGGCTCACTCCATTTGCCGCCCGGATTGTGTGCCGTGATCATATAGATGCCTTCGTCCGGCATCGGGAAATAAATATAGTAGATCCCATCATGATGACGGATGGCCGGTGCCCACACACCGCATCCGTGGATAGGATCCCGATATCGGAATTCCGGAAGTTTCTGCAGCGCATAACCGATCAGTTCCCAGTTCACCAGATCCTTCGAATGCAGGATCGGTAGTCCCGGCACATTATTAAAAGAAGATGCGGTCATATAATAATCATTCCCTACCCGGATCGCATCCGGATCGGAATAATCAGTATACAGGATCGGATTTTTATATCGGTTGTTGCCCAGATCCGCTTTCCAAAGCATAGAAAACTGCCCCCTGAAATAACTATGTCTTGTGTGAATTTCCCAATTCATGATATACTAGGAATAGTTCTATTTCAAGCATAATGTTTTCAATATTTCTTTATATGTAAGGAGGGTTCTTATGAGTTATTTTAACGCAAGTGCTTTTCCGTTTCCCATGCACAGCATCACGATCTGGCAAAAGGGACAGATCCTGCAGGACGAAACCTTCGGTATGTTTCAGAAGAAGGACCCTCACCGTATGTTTTCCATTACCAAGGTGTTTACCGCACTGGCTATGGGCGCGCTGATCTCGGAGGGCCGGATTTCTTTTGACGATCCCATCATCAAATATTTTCCGGAATATACCCCGGCCGATCCGCATCCGTACCTCGCCTCGATGACGCTCAAAGATATGCTGGGCATGCGTACCTGCTACGCTTCCACGACTTACAAGATCAATATGAAGACCAACTGGGTGGAATCCTTCTTTATCACCCAGCCGGATCACCGTCCCGGTATAATCTTTAAATACGATACTTCTTCCGCGCATACCATGGCAGCTCTGGTGAAAAAAGTAAGCGGCAAAGGAATCCTGGATTATTTAAGGGAGGTATATCTCGATGCCATCGGCTTTTCCGAAAAAGCACATGTGCTCTGCGATCCCTTCGGCAGTGAGATCGGCGGTTCCGGTCTGGTCTGCACCACAGAGGATCTGCTGAAGGTAGCACGCCTGCTGCTGGCGCTTTATAACGACACGCTGGATCGTGATTTCCCGGACATCTGCGGCTGTGCCGACAGCATTTATGACAGCAGCTTCTGGAAACGCTATGCCGCCTTCATCAAAGATGCTATGAGCTATCACACCTCCAACCTGCATGACGGCAAAACGCTGGATGAAAAGATGGGCTACGGCTATCAGTTCTGGATGGTACGGGACGGCGGTATCATGATGTACGGTATGGGCGGCCAGTATGTACTGATCTATCCGAAGCAGGAACTGATCTTTGTGACCACCGCGGATACCCAAATGATGGGCGGCGGCACGCAGTACATTCTGGATGAGATCCGCAGCGTGGCTCTGACGCTGGGCGTGGAGGCCGATCCGGTGCCGGTAAATCTGGGCGCCACACTGCCGCAACAGACCGCCGGCGCTGCCCCTGCAGCAAACACCGCACTCTTCGGCAAATGGGAATTACAGCCCAACAAATCCGGTTTTACCTCGCTGGAAGTAAACGATCATGAACTGGTCCTGACCACCGATGCACACCGCTTTGTCTTCCCGTACGGACTGGATGCACCGGCCAAGACCAGGGATCCGAAATACCGGCAGACGATCTACACCCAGGGCTTCCCGCAGAAGGACGGCAGCTTATATCTGTACGCGCAGATCCTGGACGAATATGTGGGCAATATGCACTTTGTCCTGAATGTAAAGGACGGCAAACCTACCTTGTATATCCGGAAGATCGAAGAAACCTACTTCGGTGAGTTTAACGGATTTTTTGAAGGGGTATAAATAATGTTCCAAATATAAGTAATTTGATTATTTCAAGGAATTGGAGGGTTACGAAATGAGCGAGAAAAAAGGCAGGCAGAAAAGTATCAAGACAAAGCTTATCCTGGCGATGTTGCTGGTGTGTGCGATCCCGCTGGCGATCGCCATCGCCGTCAGTTATATGAACGCCAACAGCACGGCCCAGGAAAGCGCGGAAGCACTCAACAGCAAGCAGCTGGATATTGTAGAGAGTGAATTTACCGGGCTGCTGAATCGCAATATCAGCGCGATCCAGGCAGTGGCGGCCACTCCGTCCATGCGGGAATATCTCTCGTCACCGGCACCGGTACAGGCATCCAAATTTCAGGAGATGAAGGCTTTCCTGCAGATGATCGACGCGGATCTGGGGGATGACAATCCCACTGCGCTGATCGATCCAAGAGGCCAGATGATGGTGCGTTCCGTGGGACCTTTGGAAAATGTGTCTACCACGGATTACTATCTGGAAGCAATGACCGGCAATAACTATATCTCGGATGTAACCATCAACAACGACACCGGCGGACTCATCATCGTACCGGCGGTACCGATCAAGGCCGATGACGGCAGCACGATCCTGGGCGTGATCACCCGTCTGTATGATATCGGTTATCTCCATGCATTTCTCGCAGAAGAAGCCGGTGCTGACAGCCATATCCTGATCTGCGGAAGAGACGGTGCCGTACTGGCAGATTCGCAGCGCGAGATCCTGGCGGAAGATGAGCCGGACGATCGCAGCGGCGCGGAATACTTTACCCGCGCGCAATCAGAAGAAAGCGGTACCTATGTCGGAACCGAGGGCGGAAAGAAAATGATCGTATCCTTCCGCCGCATCGAACTGACCGGCTGGGTGATCGTAATGGAGCGTGATTACAACGCAACCATGGCCTCTGCCAAAAGCACCTCTCTGATCATCGTGGCAATGGGTGTAGTGATGCTTGCCATCGCCAGTATCGTCGCACTGCGGATGGCAGCTTCCTTTACCAAACCGGTCGCTGTATTAAACGAAACGCTGGACAAACTGGCCAATGGCGAATTCCAGAAGGTGCGCGGCTATACCGGTCGCAAGGATGAATTCGGCAGGATGATCGCTTCCGCCAATTCGCTGATTGAGAAACTCGGCGACATCGTGGAAGAGATCAAAAATTCCGCCGGCAAGGTGACCCTTTCTTCGGAGGAACTGGCAGATTCTGCCGGACAGATGGCCATCACTTCGGAAGATGTGGCAAAGGCCATCCAGGAGATCGCGACCGGCGCCGGTCAGCAGGCAGACGAGATCCAGCACGCCAGTGAAAATACCGGGCGCATCAGCGATAACATCCGGAATGTCACGGAAAGCGCGGAAAACCTGGCAGCCATGGCCGGCGGTATGAACGCCAACAGCACAGAGACTGCCGATCAGATGAAGAAACTGGATGCTACCTCTCAGGAAATGAGTGTGGCCATCGATGGCATCTCCGAAAAGATCCGTTCCACCAGCGATGCTGTAGAGCGGATCAGCAAAAAGGTCACCTCCATCAACTCCATCGCATCCCAGACCAACCTGCTGGCACTGAATGCTTCGATCGAGGCAGCCAGAGCAGGTGAGGCCGGCAGAGGCTTTGCCGTAGTTGCCGAAGAGATCGGGCATCTGGCAGATGACTCTTCCCATATGGCAACCGAGATCCGCAAGGAAATGGAACTGCTGCTGGAGGAATCGCAGAAAGCCGTTCGTCAGGCCGATGAAGTGCACAAGGCTACGGAAATGCAAAGAGAAGTACTGTCCGAGGCACTGCAGAGTATCGAAACGCTGATCACAGATATCAACCGGACAGTAGCCGGTATCGATACCATCCGTCAGGCCGCAGAGGATTGTGATGCTTCCAAAGATGTGGTGGTGGATGCGATGAGTTCCCTCTCGGCCATCTCCGAAGAAAACGCGGCAGCCACGGAAGAAACCTCAGCCTCTATGGAAGAGATGAGCGCTACCGTAAGCACACTGCATGGCACAGCAGAAGAACTGAAGAATGTAGCGGAACAATTGCTTGCAGAAATGCAGTTCTTTAAATAAATATCGTACCTATATTTTTAAAAAGCCTTTGGGATCCGATATCCTAAAGGCTTTTCTTTTGTATTACGGGCTTTTGCGAAGACGAAGAAACGAAAAGCGATCCGTGAATCTCTCCGGCATGACATCCTGAAACAGGATCTCCCGCCAGCTCTTACAGAAGATATAATATCCGATCATACAAAGCAGTCCGAAACTGAAAGAGATCGGGAAACAGAGCATCACCCAGGTACCGTCATAAAAGCGATTGATCAGGGATGCTACCGGGATGCGCACTGCCCACAGCATCAGGACATTGACGATAGTGGTATAACGCACCTTGCCGGTGCCGTTTACTAAACAGATCATCACATTAAAGATCGCGTAGATCCACTGGGAGAAAAGCATCACCACCACATAGCGGTTGGCATACATCAGCACCATCTCGTCTTTATTGAAAATACGCAGGATGGGTGCACGGAATCCGATCAGCATCATCGCAAAACCAAAGGTGATCAGCCCGTTTGCCAAAGGGATGCGGATATGCCCGTCCCGCAGACGATCGTACCGCTGCGCACCGTAGTTCTGTCCGGAAAAGGTGGTGGCTGCTGCCGAGAGCGCCTGCACTGCGATACCTGCCACACCGGTGATGCGCCCGGCTACGGATGCTCCCGCCATAAAGACAGAGCCCTGCGCATTGACCAGTGTCTGCAGCGCCATATGTCCGAAGGAATAGAGCGAATTATTCAATCCGATGGGCAGACCGATGCCGATGATACGGCGCAGCTCGTCTTTATGCAGTTTCTTCGGCAGCAGGGTGAATCCAAGCTCCGGAAATTTCTTTTTGATATAGGCAACACTCACAAACCAGGATAAATACATCGCTATACTTGTCGCCAACGCCGCACCGCTCACATCCATCCCGACGCCGGCCACCAGTGTCAGATCCAGCACGATATTGGCCACACAGGACACCACCAGAAACCACAGAGACGCGCTGCTGTCCCCGAGCCCGCGCAGGATACCGGCATTCATATTGTAGCCGATATTGCCCAGCGCACCGCAAAAGACCAGCCGGGTATAGATTTGCGCCGCTTCTCTCGTATCCGCCGGAACCCCCATAAAATCCAGGATCGCCGGTGTCAGGATCCACCCGAGGACCCCCACGGGAATGCCGCAGAGATAAACAAAACTGTTGGCCGTGGTCACACAGTTTTTGACCTTATCCGAACGCTGTGCGCCGATATACTGCGAGATCAGGATGGACACGCCCGTACCGATGCCCAGAAAAATGCACAGCAGCACCTCCACCGGCTGTGCACTGGTGCCTACCGCTGCCAGAGAAGTATGTCCGCAGTAGTTGCCGATGACCAGGGTATCCACCGTGGTATAGAGCTGCTGCAGGATATTGCCGATGACGATAGGGATCGCGAAGAGGAAAATGTTCCTCATGATCGGCCCCTGCGTCATATCGATCTTATGCTTTTTTACGCTTGTCTTTGCATCCATATAGCTGCTCTCCTATGACTCTTTTGCCATTCTTTGCCCTTCTTATATTGTCTTATTATAATCATAAAAACAAAAGAAACCACCGCAAATATATCAATCTTTTGGTGATTTCTTTGATATTTTGATCTTTTTCCCTGATGAAAATCATTTTCGTTGTGCCATAAACCAAGCCGCCACATGTACCGCCTGCTGAAAGCGGCCTTCCGTGATGAGCTTCTCGATCTCGTCGGCGCTCAGAGATACCACACGGATAAACTCCGTACTGTCCAGATTTTGTTCCGATACTTTTTTGCAGTTCTTCGCCACATACAGATGGGCGTAGTTATCCGCAATAGTCGCATTGGACGGGATCGTGAGTAAATGTTCCCACTCATCCGAGGCATAGCCGGTCTCTTCCAGCAGTTCACGCTTGGCAGCTTCAATACCGTCCTCTGCCATCAGACCGTCCATACCGCCGTATTCCCTGCCGTCCCTGCGCTCGATGCCGCCGGCCGGAAACTCTGTGGTCACCTGCTTGATGCCCTGCCGGTACTGGCGCACACACAGATACTTTCCTTCCGTATCAGATGCCACGATCACCACATAATCCTTGCGGCTGTAGTTGTAATACGGCTCAAAGACCGTCCCGTCCGGAAAGCGGAAGGCGCACTGCCGAAAATCGATCCACTCATTCCGGATGATATGTTCTGTGCGAATCTCCTCCCAGCTCAGGGCATCCGCATCTGCCGCCTCTTCCATATTTTTGTTATCTCTGATCTCATTCTCTGCCATTTTCTTGCCCTCCCGTTTATTCATTGACACCCATATATCTGGTAAATGTAAACGATGTTGTTGTATGATCTGCCCCGGGGATCAGGTAAGACAGGATCCCGTCTCCGTTATTGGCCTGTACCAGTGTGATCGTCTGCAGGCCCTTTGCATGAGAGACTTCCACCAGATAGTCTCCCAGGGCATCCGGATCATAATCGTCCGTCGGAAACTGTGATAAGGTCTCCGTATCATAACAGGAAAGACTGATCCCGTCTGCGACTGCACTGTCCGGCACAAGAATATGCTCCATATTCACCCACAGTTCATAATAATTCTCCCCGGTCCGGATCACCAGCTGCCCCGGATTGAACTGATATGACAGCACAGCTGCCGGCTCCCCGTTTTGATCAAACCAGATCCAGTCCCCGTCCATCATCCGGAAAAACTGAACGTTATTCTGCGGCTTTGGTCCGCGTCCCTCAGCCACAAAATCATGTCCGATCACCAGCATATCCGGCATCGGCCGTTCCTCCGTCCACAGATGCCGATAATTATCCTGTCCGAAGAAATATTCCCCATAAAAGTTTCCGCTGTCCACGCTTAAATGAATACGCGGATTCCACGGCAGATTCACCCGTACCGCAACGGATTCCCCACGATCCAGTACCGTCTGATACAGTTCCTGCCCCGGCAGGAATATATTGTTCCACACCAGCTCCTCACCCATATCCGTGCTGATGTCCGCACTGTGCAGCACAATATGCGTATCATCTTCCAGCGCAAATAAAAGCACCCAATACCACGGTTCGGGTTCCGGAGACAATTCCTCGGGAATCTCCACATAATCCTTTGGTGCATATCCATCCATTGCCGCCTTATCCTCTTCCGCATAAAAACTCATCGAAAGAAGGCTTGCCTGCGTAGGCTTATCCGACGGCAGATTGGACAGATACATCCATTGATTATCTTCGGAGATCTGCGCCGTCATCACATATTCCCGGTAAGTATCGGTATTGAAATCATATCGTTCATAATACAGACGATAGATATCCCCGTTCGCTTCGCCCTTTGTCAGTTCGATCGGCTGGTAATTGGTATCCCCGTGCAGAGAATAATAAACATCCTCCTCATCAAGATAAGGCCAGTTCAAAGGATTCTGTGCTATGTCATAGTCCGTTCCGGTCGTCCGCAATACAAACTCTCTCAGGCCCTGGCTGCTGATGGCAGTCACATCCGTATAGATCTCTTCTTCCTTCGCTTCGATCGCATCATAGAGTTTGTCCGAAATCGGCAGATCGATCCCCGCGCCATTGTAGCACACTTCATTCCAGTCGATCATTTCCGGTGTGCAATAGTCCGACAGGAAAAAACCGTTCTCCGCATCGATCATATAGCCCTGAATATGTGCCAGTTCCGCGTCGGATAAGGGCTGCCAAAGATTCTCTTCCGCTGCCTCCGTCGGCACTGCCTCTTCGGTAGGCTCCGCTTCCGGTGTTGTCTCCGCAACGGTTCCATCCGTCTCCTGCTCTTCTTTTTCCTCTGCTGCCGGCATCTTTCCGCGGGTGCTTTCTTCCTGCCCGCAGGCCGCCAGCAATGTCAATGTCATTGCCAGTGCAAGTGCTCGCTTTTTCATTTCCGTTCTCTCCTGTTGTGTGTTTTTTGATCAGTTCCAGTCATATTGGGTCGAGTAATGCTCAACGATTCCCTGTTTCACTGCATCCGTCAGCCCCCCACGGTCACCGGTGTAACGGTATTTATCCTCACCATTGTTAAAGTATGAGGTAGCGCGCTCCCGATATTCCCCTGGTTTCCAATCGAAGATGTCAGCCTGATCAAAAGCCCCCTTGTCTCCGATCAGCGTAAGAACCGTCGGCAGAAAATCTTCGCTGCTGATGGGTGCGGTATTCACATGCATATACTCCTGCGTCTGTCCCGCTGGCTTGATCAGATAGATCGGCTGCAGATCCAGTGTATCCAGATACTGACCGTGATCCGCGGTGATGATGATGGTCGCATCATCATATACCCCCAGGTCTTTCAATTGCTGCAGGTATTCCTCCAGGATCACATTCAGGCCCTTTTGTACCTGCATGGTCGTGACGGTGTCCGCCGGTACAGATTCCGCATTTTCATTGATCGTCAGCGGATTGTGGATGCCGTTTAAGTGCGTGATGATCAGCGCGTTCTCCATGCTCTCATCCACCGTGAGACCTTGTTCTTTCAAAATACGATAATACTCCCCGTTATCAGAAACACAAGTGTCCATTCCTTCAAAAGATACGATACCGTCATAGTAGAAACTCTGGATCTCCAGATACGGCTTTAACGGATACGGCGCATATTTCAGCAGACTGGACTTGGTCATAATATAAAACATGTACCCGTGATTGATCTTATACGAAATATCCTTCTGCTCCTCCACATTGTCGATGCTGCCTTGCAGATATGCTGCATCTTTGTAGATAGCACTGCCGGAACCGGTATAGAAATGATAGGTATATCCTTTCTCCTGCAAGAGATCATGAAACTCCCGGGATCTTCCTGTTTCGGTCCACGCCTGTTCCTTATACTGATCCGTCGTGGTAGAAGTGCACATCGGATCCGCCAGCGTCAGCATATGTGTGATCGACGGAAAAGTATAATTATATCTGCTGTTGGCATTGTTGTAATAGGTAAAGTCCTTGAGTATCAAACCTGTCCGGCCATACCACGCATAGTGCAATTCCCGGGTATCTTCGTAATCATTAAAATCCTGAACGACCTGCTCTGTTGTCGGCTCCTCCTCCATCATATTCTCAAAGGTTATGTTTCCGTATCGGTCCAGGATCAGCACGATGATATTCTTCCCCGGCGCCACACAAAACTCCTGCTCACCGGACAGTGCATACATCTTCTCTTTCTTCACACTATACGGATTGGTAAAAAGCAGACTGAAAACCGCAACAGTCTGTACCAGTATCAGAAATGCCGTGATCCCTGCCATGATCTTTTCCGGATCGCCTTCCGGATCCTTCGATACGATACCGGTAACTGCCGGTCTTCTCCGAATAATCGATCCCTCCCGGCTCGCAATAATAATGATCACCACACAGATCCAGTAAATCCCCGTGATCACCCATCCTTTCGTCGGATGCCACCCATGAAAAGCGATCGACTCCGAAAGCGGATAATATCCTATCAATAAACTAAATACTGACCCAAGAACGGCCAAGATCACCCCGATAAACTTCGGTAAAAGGTGCGTGATCATTACGATCGCACAGAAGATGAACACCCAGTCCATAACCGTATAGAACGAATGCTCACTGTAAAGACTCCAGTCCACCTTGCTGCCGTCGCTCTTGATCAGATCCTGATTCATAAACATATTCTGAAGATAGCAACACAGACTCCCGGCAAAGATCAGGGTATGCAGTACATATCTTACCTTATCTGGAAGCAGTGAAAGGATCAAAGTTCCGACCGCTACCGCTGCTACAGATGCTGCCAGGAACATCCAGAAGAAATTTCCTGTGCCGAAGAACAGCTCGCCCACATTGCCGGCATAGATCTCCAGCGGTCCTAAGATCCACACCATCATCACCGGTAACGCCAGGAATAATGCCGACAGCAAAACACGGTTCCGAAAAGAGGCGATCAGATTCTGTCCCATCCAGGCCGGGGAATAAACCTGTGCATTCTTCGATTTGGAAGCCTTCTTTTGAGCATTGCCGGCATCGTTTGCTTTCTTCGGCACCGGCTCATTCTCTTCCGCTGCGACATCCTTCTTCGCCGCTTCGACCAATTCATGCAGCAGATATTTTGCGCCCACTTCCGCGCTGCTGCCCACATTGTACAGGTAATTTTCCCGCACTTTTTTCAGCGCATCTTTGGAATATACTTCCTCCGTCAGCAGCCGCATGACCACATCTGCCAGAGTGTCCAGCCGGTCCGGATCCACAGAGATACCCACCTGATCTCTGGCTTCGATATCAAAAGGCACCACATCGATCTCTTTGTAATCCGGATTCATCACCTTCATCGGCGTATTGATGAACAGTACCGGTTTTAAAGTTGTGAAGGCATATTCGTATGCGATACCGGACCAGTCGGTGATCAGCACATCCGCGTCAAACACCGTCTTGTTGGAAGAGAAATCCGTCTGCAGTTCGATGTTCGGATTGTCCTCGTATTTCTTCGCCAGCAGATTCAGCTTCTCTTCAAAATGCCGCACATACTGGGGATGGGGACGCACCGTGACATGATACTGCCCGCCGCCCAGCGCATCCAGCATCTCTTCGATGCAGCTGTCCATCAGGTTGTCTTCCTGCCATGACGGCGCGATCAGGATCTCGGGCTGCATCGCGATAAAACTGCCTGCCGCATCTTCCCCTCCGTGCGCTTCCTGATACGCTGCGATCATATTGTCGATCAGGGAATAGCCGGATTTGACGATGGTCTTTTTCGGAAGGTTGTACACCTTCTCCATCATGCGGATCTCCTGCGCCATCTTTTCATTTGTCGCAAAGATCGTATCGAAATGATCCAGCGCATGCTTGCGCAGAGTCAGATTGGCACTGGCCACCGCATGGTCCATATAGACATATTCGATATCATCCCGTACCAGGGAACGCTTGATATGATACTTCTGCAGATCCGGCATAGTCAGTACCACCACATCCGCATCCATCTTCATCATCAGCACGATCAGCTTGGTCTCGCTGATGTAGTACACCTGAAACTGTTCGCTAGCCAGCCCGAATACTTCATCCTTCGGATCACTGGTGATGTAATGGATCACCACATCCGAATGCGCCAGGATTTCTTCGATCACATCCTTGAAATACTTATAGAAACCGTTCTTCTCGGAATAAAAGACGATCTGCTTGGCCGGATATGCCAGAAAGCGCTTGTAATCCGCGATTTCTTTTGCGATCTCTTCTTTGGAACGTTCCTTCTTCTCCCCGGAAGAAAGGGCCTGCATCTGCGCCAGTTCCCTGCGGCTCTCTTCCAGCGCATCGTAATCGATATACTTTTTCGGATCGATGAAGTAGTTCAGCAGATACATCTGCGCAATGGAGAACAGATTGCTGACGATCCAGTAAAAGCCCACACCGGCCGGCACAAACAATCCGAGATACAAAGACAGACCTACACTGATCAGCAATGTGGTCCACTGATTTGCTTTGCTTTGCTCGCTCTGCAATACATTGGAGCGGTTCTGTGTAAAACACATCAGCCATGAGGAGGCGGCTGCCAGCACCGGTACCAGCAGAGAAATCCCCTTTGCTTCCCACGGAACCAGACCCAGATCAAATCCGCAGAAGTGCAGGTTCAGCGCCATCATCGCGTCCGTCTGATCCGGAGTGTTAAAGGAGCGCATCCACTCAGCCAGGCTGTGATCCAGCAGTGCCATATCCTCCGCCTGCCCCAAAGGTACCGCCGTATAATCCGGAACCCATGCCAGAAACGCCTCCCTGTTCCCCTGATGCAGCCAGGAGATCAGCCGGATCTGTACAGAAGAAACCTCCGGAGAGATCCCGGTCAGCCCCTGAAATGCCGCAAGACATGCATCGATCTGCTCCTGCCCCATCTGCAGCAGATAGGTCAGGGGCTGGTAGATTACATTGATCACCCCCATCAGGATCACAAGCTGTGCAATGACCGGCACCAGATCCAGCATGGGATGATAATGATTCTTCTTATAAAGCTTATACTGCTCCTCCGAGATCATATCCTTGTTGCCGAAACACTTTGCCTTGATGCGGTTCAGCTCCGGATACATCTGCACCATCTTGATGGAGTTCTTCTGCACCATGATCGAGATAGGAAGCAGGATGATCTTGGTGATCAGTGTAAAGAGTATGATCGAAAGACCGTAATCCTGAAGAAAACGGTAGCAGTAATACATAAAGAAACCGAAGAATTTTCCGATCAGATCTATCATAGGTACAGATCCTCCTTCACGGAATACTTCTTCTTCGTCCCGGTGCCTTTCCTATTAGAATTTTTATCCTCGCCCAAAAGATACTCCCAGCCATTCTTCAGCCGGATCTTCCGATGTTTCGCAATGCCTTTGTTTTTTCGGAATAATGCTGCGATCTTGTGGCGGAATACCGTAAGCGCCGCTCCTGCCGCGATCGCTACTGCTGCCACCGCCTGGATCATATAAGTTACCGCACTGGGATCGATATAGGCGTGCGCATATCCCGTAAACAGATTAAAAAAACAAACAGAAAAATACAAAAAGCTGCCCAACCGAAACAGGTATTTCCGGAGCTTTGCGCTATGATCACCTTTCAACAAACGGATCCGCATAGTATATCCTTCTTTCTCTCCTCAAAAAACTCTATTAAAAATTGCTGTCCATAAAAATTCTATCCATAGAATTTTATATCCATAGAATTCCAATCCTAAATCATAGCATAAAAACGGCCCTGCCGCAAGGCAGAGCCGTTCATCCCCCAATACCTGAATCTTTCTTTACCAGCCGGTTCCCAGACCTTCGATCGTATAGCTGCCGTCGGACTGTGTGGTCAGTACACCCAGGAGGTATACGGTGATCACGCCGGTTTCTTCATTCTGTTCGCCGTTCGATCCCATCAGGATATTGATATCCGCACCTTCCGCAGGTACGATCTCGCAGTGACACTCAAATGCTGCCGCATCTTTACCCAGATTCAGCTCTGCTACCGGTTCACACTCCGCCTCTGCTACGCTGTCATAGATCTTGTCAACATATACCGTGATCGATTCCGCCTCAGCTCCGGATTCTTTATATGTATCCGAGAGTGTCTTTGCCATCGCGATCTCAATCTGCTCAGTACAGTACTCCGTATCGTCCTTCAAGCTGTAGCCGGAAAGCGGCTCATTATCCGCATTGTACATCTGCTCTGCGATGGCCTGAATATCAAAGCCGTCCAGATCTTCTGCTGCAACAGACAGAGAGTAGGAAATGCCGATCTCCACATCATACCAGGTGATCAGATCCACATATCCGGTCTCGTTGATATTGCGGTACATATTGCCCTTCATATTGCCGCCGCCCCAGTTTGCCAGCGTCACTTCATCTTCTACTGTCCATTCATAATAGAGGCCGGCCAGATCCAGATAGTCATCACCTGTGATCTGCGCTCTCGCATCAAAGATCCTGCCGTCCAGATCAAACT
>JAFXQR010000060.1 GCA_017526985.1 Lachnospiraceae bacterium | reverse complement strand
TTCCCGGGCATACGCATCATAAGGAAAATCCGGTCCGTAAGCCTCCATCATGATCTCCCTTGTGCGCTGCATGGTCACGCCGATGCAGGCATAATAAGGCGTTTTGATATCCGGGATCGCGTATTTTTCCGCCAGCTCCATCCAGCACTCCAGCGTCGCGTGCTCCGAATCAAAGATCACACCGTCCATATCAAACACTACCGCATCAAAATCTCTCATCTGTCTCCTCCCTGATATAACACCGCATCCGGATAGTACTCCGCGATCTCCTCCGAAGAAAACCGCTCTACCCTCTGCTGCCACTTCTCCCATTCCGTGTCTACCATCTGCTGATCCATTGCATAACGGTCAGCCGCCATATCCGCAAACAGCTCATAATTGACCTGCAGCGAAAAATGTACCACATCCATATAATGATCCAGCTGCGTGTATTCTTCCGCCGCAAAGAAACCGTAAAGTTTCACATTATCCAGACCGTCAAAAGCCTCCACGATCCGGCAAAACATTTCATAATCTGACGAAAGCGTACCTTCCCGCAGTTCCCGGTCCCACCACAGATAAGAAGTCGGCGGATAGAAAAGTATGAATTCCGTCTCGGGATGTGCCAGGATACGCTCTTTCAAAAGGGCGATATTTTTATCCAATTCCTCCGGCAGTGCCTGCGCTTCGGCAAAACTCTCCGCCGGTGTGTAAAACGCCGTCATTGCCTGCGCCGAAAAATTCTTGGTACGATACCATGCATAGGCTTCCCCTTCGTCATAGGAAAGCACGGTATTATAGGCCAGCTGCAACGGGATCTTTTTCAGCAGCACATCCTTGTTCCACAGATATTTCCAGTCATTGAGCGGATTGCGGTCCATCAGATAATAATAGTCCTTTTCCGGAAAGGTAACCGTTGTATCCGCGCACAGCGCCGCCTTATCGATACAGTAAAACACCTTTTTGAGTTCGTGCCCTTCATAGGCCCGGTCCAGATACCAGAGCACATCCGCATTGCTGCCGCCGGCCCGGATCGCTTTGACCGTGCGCACCCCGAACAGATCGGACAGCCACGCGGTATTGGTATTTTCCACCAGCGAATCCCCCAGCAACACGGCATCATACTCAAAATGATCCAGAGTGCCGCACACCTCATAATCCCGCTCTTCCAGTACGGCTTTCATGCCAAAGACCGGTCCGTGATAATGATAAAACGGATCAAAGAGCACCACAAGAAGCGCCGGCACGAGCAGCATCAGTGCCGCTGCGATCCCCAGTCGTTTGAGATATTTGATCGCCGTCTGTTTCTCCATAAGTAAAACCCTGAAATCCTCTAAAAGTTAAAATACAAAAAACTGCTCACCTGATTTAAGCTCACCACCACGCAGGTAAATACAAACGCCACTGCCAGCACAAAGCGCATGGGATATCCCTTTTCCTTTGCGCTGCATACGATCTGATCCGCGCATTTTCCCGCCAGAAAGATCCCGGCCACCAGTAATACCAGCCCCAGCAGGATCAGATAAACGATATTCACCGCTCCCGGCATCAAAACCTCCGCAGCTCTGGTCACCATATAAAACTCCGGCAGTTCTGCCAGACAGGAGCACAGCTCCGGCAGGAAACGCGCACCTTTCGGGATAAACATTGCCCGCAGCATGCGACACATGAAATCCACCGTGCCGCAGCGAAAGATCATAAGAGAAAATGTCAGGAAAAGAAAGGTCGCCACGCGGAAGAAAAGATTGTCTTTTGCCGCAAAATGCTTTCTCCGGTCAAACAAAACACCCAGCCCATGCAGCCCGCCCCAGATCACAAAAGTAATGGCCGCCCCATGCCACAGTCCACTCACCAGAAACACGATCATGACATTTACGCAGGTCCGCACTGCGCCTTCCCTGCTGCCTCCCAGCGGGGTATCAACATACTTCGTAAAGAAGCGTGTCAGTGTCAGATGCCAGCGTGCCCAGAAATCCTTCACACTATGTGCCTTTAAGGGCTGCTTAAAGTTTTCCGGCAGTGTAAAATTAAACATCCGTCCCAGCCCTCTGGCCATATCACAGTAACCGCTGAAATCAAAATACAACTGGAGGATATAACACAGTGCTACCACCCAGGCGGATGCGGTATCGATCCAGTAGATCTTTTCATAACCAAAGTCCACCACCCGTCCCAGGACATCCGCGATCAGCATCTTCTTGCCCAGCCCCAGGATAAACAGCGACAATCCCTGCGCGAAATTGGCAGGATCAAAACGCCTGAGCGCGGTATCACGAAACTGCGGGATCAGCTCCTCCGATAACACGATGGGGCCGGCGATCAGCTGTGGAAAGAAGGTCACATAGGAAACATATTCGATGAGCGTAGGATCACAGTCCTGCCGTCGATAGGCGTCAATGATGCACGACAGCTGCTGGATCGTATAAAAACTGATGCCCAGTGGCAGCAGGATATGCAGCAGTGCCAGATCCGTATGAAAGATCATATTCACGCTCTGCAAAAAGAAATCGCTGTATTTAAAATATCCCAGCAGCCCCAGATTGGCCAGCACACCAAAGGCCAGCAGTCCGCGCCGCCCCATTTCCCACCGGTGCAGACCACGCATCACCAGATAATTGACCGCGATACTGCCCAGGATCAGTAAAAGATAGGCCGGCTTGAAATAACCATAAAAAACGAGAGACGCCAGTGAAAGAAAGACAAGCGCCCCTCGATAGATTTTGAAATGGTTCAGCAGATACCATCCGGCCAGCGTCAGCGGCAGAAAAACAAATAAGAAGATTGCCGAATTAAAGTACACTCTCGTAAACCCTTCCGTCTTTCTCCACCTGCTTTAAGAAATGCTCCGATTCAAAAGCAAGCTCTTCGATCAGATCCGTATCCAGATTGTGTCCGGTATTGGAATACATCACCAGTTTACAGTGCGGCAGTTCCTTTGCCGTACGCATCATCAGCTCCGGCGTGCTGATGGGATCCTCCACCGCGCCAAGGATCAGTGTCGGTGTCTGAATGGTATGCAGCATCTCACGCAGCTTTTCTTCCGTCTTGTATTTCAGCAGGGGTCTGCCGTAATCGATGGCCTTCTCGCGAAGATCCGGCTCCGGATTTTTCGCAATTTGTTTTGCCCGCACATCCCGGCGTTTCTGCCGTGCTTCATCGTTATCGATCGGCGGGTCGATGGGCGGCATTTCCTTGATCAGGCCGGAAAGTGCCATCTGCCGCATACTCATAGTCCCTTCTGCCAGACTGTGGGGTCCCGGTACGCAGGCGATAAAGCCCTTCACACGTTCCGGATCGTTCAGGCACAGATGCCAGCCCACACCGGCACCATGAGATGCTCCCATATAGTAGAACTTATCTACTTTCAGTTTATCCGCGACACGCACCACATCTTTGGCAAATACATCATACCACTTATCACCGTAATCCTCCGTCACATAAGAAGAGGGATGGAAACCGCGCAGGGTGATCAGGATCAGATGATAGCCCTTCATCACCATAGCTCTCTGCAGGCCGATAGGATAAAAGCCCATCTGGGCGGAGAAGATGTACTTATCTCCCCAGCCGATATCCACATAGGAGAGCTTCACTCCCGGCTCCACTTCCACATAGTGCACCGCCAGCTTCCGGCTTGCCTCACGGTAAGCATCCGGCACATGCGGCTCCAGTTCTTTCTCCGTATACTCATTTTGGATCTCATCAATGTTTTCTTCTGCCGTAGCCGCTTTCAGTACACTGTAATAGCTCTTCTTCGGCCGGGAATCCGCATCAAACAAAAGGGGATAACTGGTCTCCCTGCGGAAACCGGTGAGCCAGCTGTCATTATCCCGCAGGTTCCAGACGGTCACACAGGTGATGTTGGCCGCGCCGCTGTCTTTGGCCGCCACCAGCAGCTGAAACAGTTCTTCGTAACGGTCTGCCAGCGCCTGCATGGATTTCTCCGACGGATCGGCATTGTGAATATCCAGCTCGGTCAGCTGTACCTCGATCCCAAGAGCGCCATACATATACAGCGCGTCTTTGTACAGATCGATCCCCGGGAAATCCATCACCCAGTGGGACTGCATACCCATGCCGTCCACCAGCCCTTTTTCGATCAGCGGCTTCAGGATCTTTTCCACGATCAGATCCCGCTTCCACTCTTCATAGCAGTTGTAATCGTTATAGAATAGCTTCACGCCCTCTGCGGCATATTTGCGTGCAAAGCCAAAAGCCTTTTCCACAAAATCCGTCCCTATGGTCTCCGTCCAGAGAGACTTACGGAAGTCACCCTCATCAATGGCTTCATTTACCACATCCCAGCAATACACACACCCGGGATAGTTTTCCTGCACAAAGGTCAATACGCCTTTGATGTAATTCTCCATTCTGGTAAGCATGGTGTCCCGGTCTGCCAACGGCCCGAACTCATCATACTTTTCATGGAAAAACCATTTCGGTGTCTGGCCGTGCCATACCAGCGTATGCCCGCGCATCGGGATCTGATGCTTCTTTGCAAACTCCAAAAACGGGATCGCAAACTGAAAATCCAGTTTCGGCTCCAGATCATACTTCTCCGGTTCCAGCATGTTATCCGGATCCAGAAAATACATGGGCTTCATATCATTTTCTACGGTGAAACTGTTAAACTGTGACAACAGCAACTTCATGTTCGCATCGGTCTCCAGGTTCTTTCTGGAGATCGCTACCCCCATCTTAAAACGGTCCTGAAAGGCTGTTTTCAGATTCATTTGCTTGCCCCCTCCTCTTTTGGTACTATCCCAATATCATAACATCTCAGCGGTATTTCGTCAAAACTGTCCTGTTCACTCCACCACCGTGATCACATCGTTCAACACATAATGAAATAACGGATAGGAAGTGTTTTCATTTTCCGTATACCCCCGACTCAGATCGATGGTATCAGCTCCGTTCTCCGGATCGGTACCGGTATAGGGACCGCGGAATACAAAGTCCCCGTTTCCCCTCCGGAAACTGTCGATCGCGGCATCCATTGCTTCCTGTGTCCCGGGCGCTGCCAACTGCAGGTTCAGATCGTCCATCTCCACCCAGCCGTGTTCAAATCCGGCAGAAGCATCATTTCCGTGAATGTTTGCCGACAGCATCGATTCAATGCTCTTTTCCGACATCACCGCTTCCACCGCAGACAATACATAGGGTTCCCAGCAGATCCGGGCCGTGACCAGTGACGATCCCGGTGCCACTTCTGACATGCTCTGGTTATATCCCACATAATAGACCGGCTTACTCTCGATGCATTCCTCGCACGCGATGGCCGGCCCGATGGTATCGGTATGCTGCGAGATCATCACACATCCGTCCGCGATCAGTTGCTGCGCCGCACTCTTCTCCTGCGCGTAGCTGCTCCAGGTATGGGTATAAGAGACACGCATCACTGCCTGCGGCACCACGGAGCGCACCCCCAGCAGAAATGCCGTATAGCCGCTGATCACCTCGGAGGTAGGAAAGGCTGCCACAAAACCGACAATGGCCTCATCTTCCGTAATTTCACCATCCGCGATCATCTGCGCCATCTTTTTCCCTGCCGCGATACCGCTCACATAGCGTCCCTGATAGGCCTCCCCTTTAAAGCTGTGATAATTCTGCGGTACAGACACGCCGCTCATATCCATATAGGAAGCCTGACAGAACTGGATATTCGGATAGTCCGGTGCCAACTGCATCACCAGCTCGCTATATCCGTTAAAGAAGATGATATCGCAGCCGGCATCCGCCAGTTCCCGCAGGGGTTCTTCCATCTCATCATCCAGCACATTGCTGCAGGTCATGATCTCCACCCGCGTGCCATACTCTTTTTCCAGAGCATCCTTTGCCAGGGAAAAATTGTAAGTATACGGCGTACTCTCATCATTGTCATAGATAAATCCGACCTTCAGATGATCTCTTCCTCCGGACAGGTTCAGCACTTTGAAACAGCACAGAAAACCTGCCAGGATCACCATACAAGTCAGTCCGGTTACGATATATACCCGTTTCATTCTTCCGTCCCCTTCTTATCGCCGTTTTCGCCATCGTCCTTCTTATCTTTTGCCTCTTTTGATTCTTCCGAGACATTCGCTTTCTTCTCTTCGGATTTCGGCTCGGCGCTGCTCTCCTCTTTTACCTGTGCCGCCTGGATCTTCTTATCTTCTTCTTCACGGCGTGCCAGTTCGGCCTGCGCTTCCTGATCGGCCTGCGCCTCACGGATCTCGGCCCGTTTCTGTGCATAGAGTTCTTCCAGATTGATGATGCCTTTTTCGATCAGACGCATAAATGCATCCAGCGCATCCGGATCAAACTGTGTGCCGCGCCCCCGTTTCATCTCGGTCATGACATAATCGGTATCCATATGATTGCGGTATACACGGTTGGAGGTCATGGCATCAAAGGCATCTGCAACACCGATCACACGGCCAAACAGTGGGATCTCCTCTCCTTTCAGGCCATCCGGATACCCCTTTCCGTCATAGCGTTCATGATGATAGCGGGTACCGTCACCTACATGATCCACCAGAGTAAAATCCTTCAGGATCTCCGCGCCACGAATTACATGGGATTTCATCTGTACATATTCCTCATCCGTTAGGCGCCCCACTTTGTTCAGTACCTTGTCCGGCACGCCGATCTTTCCGATATCGTGCAGCTGTGCTGCTTTGTACAGATTCGACAATTCCTTGTTTTTCTGCCACCATTTAAAACAGTTCATTTCTTTGGCGATCAGCACCGAGTACTCCGCCACACGCTGGGAATGCTGGTGGGTACGCACATCCTTGGCATCGACTGCTTTTGCGATGGCTGCTACCGTCTCGTTTGCCATATTCAGTTTCATCTGTTGCTGGTTCAGCTGTCTCTGCACCACAAACCAGGTAAACCAGATCAGGATCAGCGAAAGCAGCAATAGCATATAAACGATAAAATAGGTCTGCTCATAGATCTCGCCCACCTTTACCAGCGCAAAAGTCTTTTCTTCCAGCACCCGTTCTCCTGCACTGTCAAAGATCGCCAGATGAAAGGTATATTCTCCGGCCGGCAGATTGACATAGATGATATTATTTAAGCTGCTCTGGGGAATGATCGTCCACTGGGTATCATAGCCTTCCAGATAATAACCGACATTCGGCTCCTGTATGGTGTAATTCAGGATCTCCGGTGCCAGTTCCACACGGTTCACGCCCTGTCCCACCGTGATGGCGCCCCGTCGTGCCGGCGGCTGCTGCACACCATCCAGTGTCACCGATGCCAGCTGCATACGATAGGACCGCACATCACTGTTGTATTTTTCCACATCAATGATATACACACCGGTATCACAAGGCAGGAACAGTTCTCCGTTGTCATTGTAGTAATTCCAGGAATTTGCCGTCAGGGAAGTACCCAGACCGCGTCGCGCATCCAGCAGCTCCCAGGCGATCTCACCACCGGCTACCAGATCATCTCTCTCCACCACATAGATACCTGCACTGGACATAACAAAGAGCGTATCTTCGTCCTTTACCCAGATATCGTAATTGTTAAAATACGGAAACTTATCCAGCGCGCGGATCGTCCGGTCCGGTTCCAGATAACACAGGCCGTTGCTGGTAACGATAAATACCCCCTCTGATTTGGGATCCGCAACGGTTCGCAAAATGACATCGCTGGTCAGCCCGTCCTCGCGTGTGATCATATCCACGACCTGACCATCCTTCAGCACCGCAATGCCGTCACCGTCCGTTCCCGCCAGAATCGCACCGTCCGGGCACTCCGTGATCGTCAGGATCAGGGAGTTGATCTGATCAGCCTTGTTGCGAATCGTCTGTGTGATCTTGTGATCGTTGATATAGCTGATGCCTGTATCTCCCGCTGCCAGGATCGTACCGTCCGACAGCTCCGTCACGATACGGGCACGGTTGCCGAAACTGCCGTTCTCGGCATTGTATGCCCATGTTCTGCCGTCCGGCCCGTATTCCATCAGCCCGCTTCCGTAAGTGCATACCCACAGATGGTTGGCACTGTCCACATACATGCAACGGATACGCTTGCCGTCCAGAGCCTCTGTCAGATCGTTTTCCACGCGGTTACGGCAGTTTTTATCCACCACATCCAGTCCCTTATCCGTACCGATGTAATAGTTTCCCTTCCAGGATACGATCGCATTTACAACATGCCGATCCATCCCCACGGCGCTGTACACATCCTTAAACGGCGATTTGGCCAGCCGCAGCAGTCCCAGTCGGGAAGAAGTAAACCACAGGTTTCCCTGATAGTCACAGAGCATATTATCAATGGAATTGTTGAATTCATTCGTATTCAGATGATGATATCCGTCATCATCCACATAGGAGACGCCGTTGTCCGTAGAAATGAACAAGGTGCCGTCACTCAGATAATTCAGATTGTTGATGCTGTTGACCTCTTCACAGGTCTTGATATCCAGTTCCTGAAAGGTATCCTCCGACACATCGTAACAGTACACATGATTGGCAGTAGTTCCCACCATCAGATTGCCGTCCGGCGCAAAGGCACAGCAGTTAAACACTTCCTTCTCATCCGGAAGCCGTAGTGTTGCCTCGATCACGCCCTGATGCATCAGAAACAGGGTGCCGTCGGAAGCGATCGTTGCCACATGCCCTCTCTCGTCTGCCGAGATGCTGTCAGCATAGTACACCTCATCCAGAGTGTTTACCACCTTCAGACCGTTGTTCATTACCAGGATCTGCATGCTGGCAGTGGTGCCAATATAATAATACCCGTCCGTCGCACGGGTGATGCAGCGCACGGAATTGGACGGAAGCCCGCTGGACTGATCCAGCACATTGACCACTTCTTCCCGGATCACGATGGATAAGCCGTTGTCATTCGTACCGATCCACAGACGGCCTTCTTCATCCACATACAGACAGTTCACATTCTTTACGGATTCATAATCATCTACCCAGCGAAACTCCCTTCCGTTATAGCGGTACAGTCCGGCATAGGTTCCGATCCAGAGCACACCGTCATTGGTCTGTGCGATATCATTGGCCTCCCCGCATGGCAGGCCGTTGTTACTGCTGTAGACACTTTGGACATAGTCATTATAATCCGTCGTTTCCGATGTATCTCTCCCCTCTGCTCTGGCGGTTTGCGAAAGGCAAAGGAGCAATACCGGCAGCAGACAAAGGAGCGCCGCTGCATTTGCCTTGTTTTCCTGCAGTTCCGCCCGTTCCTCACTGCGGCGCAGTCTCCGCAGCCTGATCGCGATATAGACTGCCGCAATGGTCAACACCTTATCAACAAACTCGATGGCCAGCTGCCCCAGGATGCTACAAAGAAAGGGCGGCCAATTTTTCCCCAACAGGTAATCAATAATGCCATCCCCCCATTTATTGCCGGTATATCCGTTTCCCATCAGCAGGTTCACCGGGATCGAAACGATCAGCGCGGTAAACATCGCAAGTGTTGCTGCCACCATAAAACCATAAAACCGGTCAAACCATTTTTTGCGCGCCGCGATACCGATGATGATACCCAGCGCGATGCTCGTGATCGAATATACCGCGGAAAGCGGCCGTACCACGCCATAAGCCAGATTTCCAGTGAGTCCTACCATGGCGGCGCATACCGGTCCAGAAACATAGGCACACAGCGCTGTTCCGAAAGAATCTCCCCACAGCGGCAATTCCAGCCATACGGATAACAGTTTCCCGCCCACATTCAGGCATACACACAATACGATAAACAGGACCAACTGCCAATTCTTCCAAGTTTTCATCCGCTTTTCCTCACTGGATACCGGTCAATCCTAAAAGCCTCTTTGACTGATCGGTTTCTGATGCTTCTCACACAAAACGGGCTTTCTCGCCGACGGATCCTTGATCGCATCCCGCAGCGCCCGCTCACTTTCGAGCCACAACGCACCAAACTCATTTTTATCTTCGCATACGATAGGGCTGCCGAAAACGATCCTGGTAGGATGCTCCGTGGAAGCCTGCTCGCAATAGACCGGTATCACCTGCGCGCCACCTTTTTGCGCGATATGATACGCTCCGGTCGCCACATCTTCCGGTGTTGTGATATCCAGATCCGCGATGGTCTGCTGCACAAAAACCGTGACTGCGCCGTTCTCCGATTCCTTCAGATGCTCGATGCAGTCCCGCAGCACCTTCATACCGCTCTTGCTGTCGTGGCGTACCACGGCCACGATGGTAAACAGCTTTTCGATAAACCCGTTCAGCGTGGGATTCGAGATCCAGTCGCTCTTGGCCACCACCATGATATTGGGAATGATCGTACCAAAGATCAATCCGTCAAACTCGCTGATATGATTGGGCGCAAACACATATCTCCCCTGTGCGTAACGCGCATAATCTTCATGATTTACAAACTGAATGTGAAAGATCCGGCAGATACCTTCGAAAAACTCTGCCCTGTTTTCGGGATCCAGTCCCTGTTCCCGGACCATCTGAAAGATCTGGTCGATGATCTGTACTGCCTGCTCCGTCGTATAGCTGTCCACTCCGCCAAACTCGCGGGTCAACTCCTGAAAATGTGCCAGTTCTGCCTGGTATGCTTCACTCATAAAATAACTTGCCTCTCGCTTCTAAAATTATGTATAACTTGCACAAAATCCTCCCGATAATTCTATCACTCTATCAGCAAAAATACAAGTATCATGGACTTTGCGCCATTTTTTTATGCCACTTTTCGATCACTTATCTGCTCATCGTTTCCCGATCCGGGCCGGCCCCTTTGCATTGAACTGCAATTCTACCGCCAGGGTCTCGTTGTCTTCATTCCGATCCGATGTGAACACCGTATGGTCAGCACCGAAATTCTTCTCCAGCCGGATACGGTGCAGATCATATTCCGTCCCGCGATCCGCAGAAATGATCGCTGCTCTTACCCCGGAGGAAACCGGCATCTCCAGCACATCCAGCTGCATTTTGGCGCAATGATGCGGAACATGCAGGATCTGGAGTTCTTTGCTGACGGTTCCTTCCCGCATGGAGGAATACGGTACATCTGCTGCCAGCACCGTATTGACACTGCTGCTCTCCCCGGCGATGGTGAAATACAATCCGTGCCGGCTGCGCAGTGCGATCTCCGGATCTCCACTTCCCGATCCCCCCATCTCCAGCCGTATCGTCTGCCCGCCCTGACAGTGCAGCTCGGTCACGGTCCTGGGATAGGTCTGCCAGGCTGCCAGCAACAGCAGCTGCTTTTTCTGAAGATAGGCTGCCAGACGGTAGGCATTGGTACTGATGGAAGTCGCGCTGCGGTTTTTCTTCTGATACTCCTTCCAGGACAGTGCCGGCGCGATCCAGGTGACATTCAGGATATCCGCATTTGCATATACCCATCCCGTAAAATGATCCCAGTCCCAATCCGAGAGGATCACCGCGGAGGGCTTGGCCTGCCGGATCGCCAGGATCGCCCTCCGGTAGGTGATGGGATTTTCCCCGGGAATACTCCGGTAGGGATAGCCCAGATCAAACAACATCCGGCTTTTGGTACTTCTCAGATAATCCGCGTTTCCCTGACCGATATTGTAGACCTCCACAGTTTTCAGGGCATCCTTTTTCCAAAGCCCCTGCAGGGTTTCCGAAATCCTGGTATCCTCGGTCTCTGCAAAGCGGCTCATATCATATCGCACGGAATAGTCGCGGTTCAGGTGCGCACCGCCAAATACCACATCCTTTGCTTCCGGCAGGATGACCAGCCGGCCTTCCACGCTGAAACCGGGTGTTACCGAAAAAAGAAAAACCGCATCGGAGACGATCACCTTTTCCTTCGAAAAAATGTCCCGATACGCTTCTTCTTTCTCCTTTGGGTAAAAATATGCCCCATACCATGCATAGTCCAGCCCACGCAGCTTCTCCTGGATCTCCCGATCTGCCTTGATCATAAAAGAAGCATAAAAAGGCCTGTACGCAGAATGTTCCTCCTGCGCCAGGTCAAATGTTTCGGCCAAAACCGTTTCTTTATCGTACGAAAGGATCCTCTCCGTCAGAACCGATGCCTCTATGATCCGATGCTCTCTGGCATCCAGCCCTTCTGCCTCTTCCGCATACGCCACCATCAGTGACGGATCATTGACCAGATAGTCTTCGATCCTTACCGCGACCCGCGGTGGCAGCAGCGAGCCGTTTTCACAGATCCGTTCCGTATGGATCTCCCTGCGTATCGCCTCGATTGTGTATTGATGAAACATATCCATAATGCGATCGTGTTGTGTCTTTTCCTGTTTCTCTTATTTCATCCTAACCTATCTATTTTACCGCATTACCGATATGCTTGGCAACAAGATTTCATCAACCTTTTTGAACGATTTCGTTTTCTTTATTCTCTTCTTCCTTTGGCTTAATATGCGCAGTTCCCTTCGCGATCCAGACCTCACATGGCCGCCCCAGATCATCAATGCTCGCCGTATAATCATAATACACATCGGTCACCGTATTGCTCCGGTGCAGCAGCGCATTGATCTTCAGCTCTTTCAGCGCCTCCTCTTTGGAGTCACAGTATCCCTTGCTGTCGATCTCTACCGGAACTTTCCCTTTGATCCGCTTTGCGTACGACCGGTCTTTGCTGTCGATGGGATAAACCTCCACATATTTCAGATTCTTCAGTACCGTTTTATACGCTTCCTCCATCCTTTGACCGCAGGCTGCACACAACGGCAGTTTTTTACGCAGCCATTTTACCGCAAATTTCTCTTCGTCCTGTCCGTCAAAGTGATAAGGTACAAACTCCCTTTTCTTACACTGTGTTTTGCAGTAAGTACAGGTGACCGTTTTGTTCCGATCCGCCGCGTACATTCCTGCTGCCACCGCTCCCGCTACAACAAACCATGCCATGACCATTTCCTCCTTTCGGGATGATATCTGTATTATACTGTTTTCCCGCAGTATCTTCAATCACCCCCGGTTGGAAGATCCGCTACTCACGGGTGCTGATCTCATAGCTCATCCCTTCGCTGCCACGATCATAAACATCTTATCCGGGATATAAAATTCATCTTTCTCCGTAAACATACGATCCGCAAAGGAGGTATCACATTGCACCTGCGTAAAGCCCACCTGTTTCAGCACTTCCGCATCCCAAGCCGGCCGGTCCAGCGCGCTGATGGTCAGCATATGATAGATCGCATGGCACTCATCCTTCATGGCGTCGCTGATGTTCTTGTGCGCCAGGTTATCCGAACTTTTCAGATTGTGTGCGCCCTTGGCATATTCCGCATCAAAGTTCAGCAGCACGCCGCCCTTCTTCAAAACCCGGTGCCACTCCCGGTAAGCTTCAATGGGATGAGGGAGAGTCCAGGTCAGATTTCTGGAGAGGATCACATCAAAACTTTCGTCTGCAAATGCCGGTTTCTCCGCATCCATCTGCAGGATCTCCACCTTCTTCGGATACGGAGCATTTTCCGCCACCAGCAGCCTCGCCTTTTCCACCATCTCCGATGTCAGATCGATGCCGGTGATCTCGTACCCTTCCCTACCCAGCAGCACGGGAAAATAGCCGGTTCCGCAGCCGATGTCCAGGATGCGGATCTCTTTTGCCTCCGAAGAACGCACTTTGGCAATCTGCGCCTTGATCTCTGCCAGCCACTTCGCTGCTTTCGGGCTGTTCAACTCGTGCTGCCGCTGTACCAGGAAACTGTCCGCGCGTTTCGTCCAGTACCCGCATACCTTTTCCTTGATATCCGGTGCCTCTTCTTCAAACGGTATCTGTTTCAGTTCGCTCATTTACTTCACCACCCTGATCATAAACATAGGGGTAGAGGCATAATTTACCTTTTCTTTCTCCGAGTATACGATGCTGCCGATGTCCTCCACCGTATTTACTTCCGTTACCTTCATTGCCAAAAGCACCCGCTTGTCCCACTCCGGGCGTTTTTCTCCCGTCATGGGCAGATGCCTTGCGATCTCATCCATCACATCAAAGCCATCCCCAATGTTGTAGTCTTCCAGCCCCAGCTCTGCCACCTTCTCCCGGTCCGCATCATACGCCGCCTTTTTCCCCTCGTCTACCAGGAAATCATACCAGTTGGCATCGAAGACCAGCATCAGACCACCCGGCTTCAGTACCCGCAGCCACTCCCTGTATGCCGCCTTGGGATCCGGCAGATTCCAGGTCAGATTGCGCGAGAGCACCACATCAAAACTCTGCTCCGAAAAGGTCAGCCGCATCGCGTTTTCCCTTTGAAAATCGATCTTTTCGGAAATCTCTCCGGCATTTACTTTTGCTTCTTCGATCATGCTTTCCGCAAAATCCGCTGCGGTTACACGGTATCCGAGCTCCGCCAGAAGAATGGATAAAAAGCCCGGACCGGCACCGATATCCAGGATCCGGATCTCACGGTGCGCGAGACTTCCGTTGCCAAAATGCTGCGTGATCTCCCTGTCCAGAAGCTTAGACCAGGTCATTCTCTGTATCCCGGCCAGTTCTTCCTGATTGACCTCCGAGTAGCCGGGAGCCCGCCGGTTCCAGTACGCATGGTTTTGCTCCGCGAGCTTCTGTTCATTCCATACTTTGTTTTCCTGCACTTTCGATGAGCTCCTTTGTATAGGCTTCCTGTGGGCAACGGATCACCTCTTTGGTCCGGCCCTCTTCCACACATCTGCCGTCTTTCATGACCATAATACGGTCGCAGATGGATGCCACAAGCGCGATGTCGTGGGCGACAAAGATCGCCGAGAGTTTTCCTTCCTCCTTAAGTTGCCGCATGATCTCCATCACCTGTGCCTGCGTAGAGACATCCAGCGAACTGGTCATCTCATCGCAAAGAAGGATCTCCGCCCCACTGTAAATGGCTCTGGCGATGGCCATTCTCTGACACTGACCACCGGACAGCTGCCCCGGCCTGCGCTGCAGCAGATCTTCCGTCAATCCCACCATACGCAGCACCTCCCGCATCCGCTCCGGATCCTTCTTCCCCCGGCGGCACTCAAGGATGGAGCGTTCCATACACATCCGCGGATCAAAGGATCCTGCGGCATCCTGAAAGAGGATCTGCAAAAATTCCCCGGTCTTGCGTGGCGCGGATCCGAGGTAGTCCTTCCCTTTGTGGATGAGCGTTCCGCCGTCGGGCGGTTCCACTCCGGAGATCACACGCAGCAGTGTGCTTTTCCCGGAACCACTCTCTCCGACCACCCCCAGCACTTCCCCGGGATACAAACAAAAATCCACACCACGGAGTGCCTCGGTTTCTTTTTCTTTCGTGCGGAATGTTTTCTTCAGTTCTTTTCCTTCCAGCAATACTTCCGGTTGTTTTTCCTTTGCTTTCTCCATCCGCTATCTCTCCAGCTTCGGCACATCCCGCAAGAGCTGCCGTGTATGATCGCTCTGCGGATGCCTAAGGATTGTATCCGTATCACCGCATTCCACCATACACCCCTGATGCATGATGGCAATGCGGTCTGCAATGCATTTTGCAAGTCCCAGATTGTGTGTGACCAGTACCACCGTTGTGCCGTTCGTCTGCTTCAGTTCCAGCAGCTGTTCCGTGACGGCCATCGCTGTGGTGACATCCAGCGCGCTGGTGATCTCGTCGCACAAAAGCAGCTCCGGAGAGAGCACAAAGGACGCCGCGATCGCGATGCGCTGATTCATTCCTCCGCTCAGCTCATACGGTCGCATCTTCAGCAGCTTTTCCGTGTCTTTCAGCCCGAGGATACAGAAGATCTCCGAAAGCTTTTCTTTATCAAATGCCAGACCGTGGCTTCGAAATGTCTCCTGAAACTGCACATCGATCCTGCGTATGGGATTGAATGCGCCCCAGGGATTCTGCTGTATCAGTCCGATCTGCGTCCCCAGCAGTTTTTGTCGCTCCCTTGCCTTCAGCGCAGTCCATACTCTTTCCCGGTACCGGATGCTTCCTTCCGTCACCATGATCCGGGGATCCCCACAGATCGTCCGGATCAGTGTAGATTTGCCGGAGCCGCTCTCCCCGACGATGCAGAGCACCTCGCCCTTTCGCACTTCCAGATCCACGCCGTACAAAACCGCTGTCTCTTCGTAGGCAGCCGACAGATTTTGAACCGTAAGGATGTTCTCTCGTATCTTCTCGTTTTTCATGATCACACCTCCCGGTAATCCAGGACCACATCCCCGAGATAATTGAAGATGATAATGGTCACGATGGTAGCCAGCGCAGGATACAACACCGCCCAGGGCGCGATCTGGATATACGCCCTTGCCTCATTGATCATGGATCCCCATTCTGCCGTGGGTGGTACCACACCAAGTCCCAGAAACGATAAGCCGGAGATACCGATCATAGTGGTTCCGATCTGCGTCAGCGCGTTGGTCAGCACCGGTGCCAGCAGATTGGGCAATATGTGCACCAGGATGATATACCCGTCACTTTTTCCGGCAAACAGCGCCACCTTGATGAACGCCTGGTTCTTTAAGGTAAAGGTATGACTTCTGGCAAGTCTGGCAAAGCTGACCCACATGGTGATGCCCAGCGCGATCATCGCCCCCTTTAATCCACCGCCCAGGATCCCGGCTACGGCGATGGCTACCACCATCTGCGGGAATGCCAGCATGATATCGGCAAAACGCATAAAGATCTTATCTACCCATCCGCCATAATAGCCGCTTATCATGCCGATCAGCGTACCGATAACGAAAGATGCTGCCACCAGCGCGAAGGTGGCTGCAATGGTCGTTCTTCCGCCATAGAGCACTCTGGAAAAAACACAGCGTCCCAGATTGTCCGTGCCGAATGGATACTCCGCGCAGGGAGCCATACGGATCGCCGTGGCATGCGTCGCATTGGGATCATTCGGCGCAAAGGCTCCCGCGAAAGCCGTCACCAGGATCAGCAGAAGCGCCGGCATCACCATCAGTATGATCTTTGTCCACAATCTTTTTTTCTTCTTACTCATACCGCCGACCTCGGATCCAGTGCGCGTCCCAAAGCATCGGAAAGCTGATTGATCAGAACATAGATGGTGCCCATAAGGAGCACAAATCCCATGATCACCGGATAATCCCTGGCCGTGATGGAATCCATCACCAGCTTGCCGATCCCGGGCCAGCGGAAGATGGTCTCGATCACCACCGAACCGCCCATCAGCGTGCCGATCTGCAGCGCAACGATGGTAAAGATGTGTCCTAAAGAATTACGGATCACATTCCACATAATATATCCGTTCCGGATCCCCCGGCCTCGCATACCGCTCACATAGTCTTCCGACAGCTGCCGCAAAAACTCCGCACGCATCTGCCGAACGAAACGCCCGGTCATGGGAACGGCCAGTGACAGTACCGGCAGGATCAGCCCTTGCAGATCCCCCTTGGCGATCACCGGAAAACATTTCAACTTAATACACAGGAAATACATAAGCAGCACCGAGATCAGGAAATTCGGCAACGCGTTGGAAAGGAAAGATAATATGCGTATGCCATGATCGATGATCTTATCTTTTTTCATTGCAGACAGTATGGCAAGGAAAAAAGATAATACCAGCG
>JAFXQR010000059.1 GCA_017526985.1 Lachnospiraceae bacterium | reverse complement strand
GTCGATCACGATCCAGTTTGCTTTTGTGAATGAGAAGCGGCCCAAATGGGACGTGGAGCGGAATATCGAGATCAAATCCCAGGACGATGAATTCGGAGAACTGAGGGAGGAACTGTCGGATGTCTTAAAGACCAAACTGCTGCAGGGAAATAACGGTATGGAAAAATCCAAATATATCATCTTCGGGATCCATGCCAAGAACCTGAAAGAAGCAAAATCGCGGCTGGATAATATCGAGAATGCCGTGATCAACAACTTCAAACAGATGGGGGCGAGAGCGGAACAGGTAAGCGGTGAGGAACGACTGAAAGTGATGCATGACATTTTAAATGACAGTTCGGAATCGCCGTTTTTCTTTTCCTATCCCATGCTGGCAAATAGTGGGATGTGCGCCCAGGATTTTATCGCACCGTCATCCTTCGACTTTTCCTACAACAATATGTTCAAGATGGGAAACCGCTACGCACAGGTAACTTATCTGCAGATGTTTGCTGAGGAGTTTCGGGATAAGATGCTGGCGGATTTTTTGAATATTGATGACGATATCGTGATCAATATCCATATCACAACGGTGGATCATGTGGCGGCGATCAAGCAGATCAAAGGAAAACTCCGTGATATCCAGTCGGAAAAGATCGAGGCACAGAAGAAGGCGGTGCGATCGGGTTACGATATGGATATCATTTCCAGCGATATCCAGACCTATGGTACGGATGCGGAGTTCTTCCTGCAGCAGCTCACGGCGAATAACCAGAATATGTTCCTGGTCACATTCATCCTGATGAATACGGCCAAGAGCAAGCAGAAACTGAAGAATACGGTGGAGAATGTCGCCGGTATCGCGCAGAAGTACAACTGTAATGTGCGGGCCTTCAGTCATACGCAGGAAGAGGCTATGGTATCGAGCCTTCCGATTGGTCTGAATCTGACGGGGATCAAGCGGCAGCTGCTGACGGATTCTACGGCTATCTTTGTGCCGTTTACCACACAGGAACTGTTTCAGAACGGTGAGGCATTGTATTACGGCTTAAATGCGCTATCCAACAATATGATCCTGGCAGACCGTAAGCAGTTGAAGAATCCGAATGCCCTGGTACTGGGAACACCAGGTGCCGGTAAGAGTTTTACCTGTAAGCTGGAGATGCTCAATTCGTTTCTGATCACGACAGACGATATCATCATCTGCGATCCGGAAGGCGAGTATCATGCATTAGTCCATGAACTTCACGGGCAGGTCATCAGTATTTCCAACAAATCCAATGACTATATCAATCCCATGGATGTCAACCTGGATATTGTAAGACATCCGGAGAAGTATCGTGTGGACGGCGATGTGGAAGATGTGGAGACGATCATCTCGGATAAGTCAGAGTTTTTGATCTCGTTCTGCGAAATGGTGGTGCGAAAGCCAAGAGGTGAGGAACTGGACGGTGATGAGGTAGCGGCCATCGACCAGTGCGTCAAGGAAATCTATACGGAGTATCTGTATAACGATCCGAAGGAAGAAAACATGCCGATCCTGGAGGACTTCTTAAATGCCCTGTTGGAGCTGGAGAAGAAAGGCAGCGCAGCGGCGGGCCGGGTAGCCAGTTCGTTAAAGATGTATGTGACCGGTTCCCAGAACGTGTTTAATCACCGGACCAATGTGGATATCAACGCCAGAGTGGTTTGTTTCAATATCAAGGAACTGGGTACAACGCTGAGGAAACTGGGAATGCTGATCATTCAGAACATGGTATGGACCCGTGTATCGGTGAACCGGGCGTTAAAGAAGAGTACCCGTTATTATGTGGACGAGTTCCATCTGCTTTTGGGACAGCCGCAGACAGCGCAGTATTCGGTGGAAATCTGGAAGCGTTTCCGTAAGTGGGGCGGTATCCCGACGGGTATCACACAGAATGTCGGGGATCTGCTGATCTCCAGACAGGTGGAAAATATCTTTGGTAACAGCGATTTTGTTCTGATGCTGAACCAGTCCAAGGACGATCAGAAGATCTTAGCCCAGAAACTGAATATCTCACCGGCGCAGCTGGCCCATGTGGATAATGCAGGGCCTGGCGAAGGGCTGATCAGTTATAACGGTATGATCATTCCGTTTGTGAACCGTTACCCGAAGAATACGAAGACTTATAAGATCATGTCCACGAGATTGGTGGAGTAAGGAGCAGGAATGGCAGAAAAGATCAGTACACAGAATAAGATCCGGGCAGATACATCAGATGTAAACAGCGCCAGGATCACGGATGAGGATACGGGCAGATCGGTGAATATGACCGGAGGCGGGGATGCTGCGATTACCAATGTCTCGACTGATAAGAAGACGAATCCGCAAAGAAGAAACATGACTAAGCGTATGCGAGAGGATGCAGATGGTAACGAGAATGTATCGGACGGCTATAAGGAAGTAACTCAGCTGGATCCAATGCCGGGACGCAGAAATAAAAAGGCAGCGGTTCAGAAATGGTCATCGGTGTATCTGCAGGAAGTGGTATCGGAGCAGGGGACTTCGACAGGAAATGCAGGTGAGGCCGAAAACATATCCAATGCTGAGAGTACCGTATCGGAAAGCGCTGTAAATATAACCGGTACCCAAAAGGAAATGCCGGAAAAGACAGATTCCGATAACAGCCGAAAGAGCCGGGGATCAAAATCTGTAAAAGCCTTTATGGATGAGAATACTGCATCAGCAGGTGAAGGTAAGACATCAGATCAGACCGGTTCCGATAAGTCTGAGAGCGTTAATGTAGCCGATGCCGGAAAGATGGAAAGAGTCAGCTTAAACGGAGGAAAAGTTGAGAACATCAATATCAACGGTGCCGGGAAGTCAGAAAGCATCAATATCACAGGCGCTGCGAATTCAGAAAGTGTCAATGTGACCGGTATTGGAGATGCGGAAAGCGTTAATCTGACAAATACGGAAAACGGGAACCATGACAACACGGGAACCAACGGGAAATCCGGTAATTCTGTTATCACCAAAGATAAGGCTCGAAGGCTTCAAAAGCGATATGTGACCAGGCGGGAAGCGGAAGAGGATGAGAGCAAAACCTCAGAGGAGCATAGCAAAGAAGAGGCGTCGGAAGGCAGAAAAGAAACACTTACTGCATCTTCGGAAACGGATACTGCAGAAAGCCTGAAGAAGAAAAAGGAAACCGTTCAGAAATGGGCGAAGAAACAGGCACAGGAGCAGGCGGCAGAAAAAGCGGCTGAGGCGGAGAAAGAGAAAAAGATCGCAGAAGAGACCGCAAAGGTGAAGGCAGCGGAGAAAAAAGAAGAAGCATCAGAAGATAAAGAGGCATCAGACTCAGAGGAAGAATCCGAAGCAGCAGATGGTGTTAAGGATGCACTGGAGGAAAAAGGACCAGAGCAGAAGGATAAGAAAGATAAATCCGGGAAGCAAAGGCGAAAGGGGAGGAAAGTATCCGGGCCTAGAAGCAGCAGGAACCGTCCCGGTAAAGATCCGGAGCTAAAACAAGCAAAAGAAGCTGCAAGGGCGCAAAAAAGATCGGTTGCCGCGATGACGGCGATCAGTCTGATCAAGAAAGGTGCCTGGGTAGATTCCAATGATCACGAAGAACTTTCGGAAAAGATCGTGCGTAACGGCAATGAGGCGGTATCGAATGTCCGGGGATTGTTATCCGGAAATGTAAAAGGCAACGCAAAGGCGAAGAAAGAAAAGACCGGCGTCCGGGCAAAGCAGAAGGAAGCAGCTGAAGAAAAAGCAAAAAAGAAAACGCCGGAGAAGAAAGCCGAGAAAGAAGATAAAGAGAAGGTTACGGCGAAAGCAAAGTCGGAACTGCTGGAGAAGAAGAAAAAAGAGCAGGCGAAGGAAAGTAAAGACAAGATCCACAAGAAGGAATTGCAGAAACACCGAATCCGGAAAAACTATGCCAAAGAGGTCCGTGAAACCAAAAAGAAGAAACAGGCGGCAACCTCTGTGGCCAGGAAGATCCAGGAGGCAGTGTCAAAGCATTCCGCGGTGATCGTGATCCTTTTGCTCCTGCTGATCGTATTTCTGATCTGCGCATCACTCTTTGGTTCGTGTGCTCTGGGGCTCACGGCGATGTCCGGTGAGGTATCGGAAAGTTCGTTTTTATCCAAACCTATGGATATTGAGAATTGCGAACTGGAACTGCAGTACCAGGAAATGCTGATCCAGTATCAGATCGATACGATGAGTACCACCTATCCGGGCTTTGATGAGTACCATGTGCAGGGCGGACCGCTTGCACACGATCCCATGGCGCTGATCGCGTACCTGTCAGCAAAATACGGCGAGTTTACCTATGCAGATGTCTGTGCGGAGGTAGATGATCTGATCGGGCATCTTTACTATGTGGAATTTGTTACCAGTAAGCGAGGGCCGTATACCACCTATATACCGGACGGGCATGGAGGGTATAAGCCGGATGATTATTATATCTCGGAATTGACGGCCAAGATCACGGTGACACCGTTTGATGAAGTAGCGTCAGCCAATCTGACGGACGAGCAGATGGAACGCTATAACCTGCTGATGGAAACAAGAGGAGTACTGCAACGGTATGCTCCGCCGGTCAGCGGATGGCAGAACTGCATTACTGAGGCTTACGGGATCCATTCCAGCAGAAGCGGGGGCTATCAGAATAACGGTACCACACTTCATGTGAGCGAAGGCACCAGCGTACAGGCGATGTGCTCCGGAACAGTGACGGAGGCAGGCAGTGACGGACGCGGCAATTATATCACCATTACAAATGAAAAAGGGTATGTAGCAAAGATATCGGGACTTTCGTCACTCAACTATTCCGTAGGCAGTGAGGTGAAACTGAAAGAAGAGATCGGTACTTCCAACGGAATAATCTATTTTGAGATCAGTTATGACGGCGTGTATTACAACCCGGTTTATTTTGTGAACCCATAGAGGGGAGGAGGTTATGACAAGAGATAAAACAAAGGAACTCTATGAAAAAGCCAAAAAGACGATGCAGAAAGCCAAGGCAGAGATGGATAAGTACGGCCGGGCACTGGAAGAGATGGATAAGAATGATTTCTGGAAAACGGCGCAGAAGTACAAAATCTCTGCGGAGGAACTGAAAGCTCTTTTGGCACAGAGGGAGAAAGAAAATGCGATGCTGTTACAGCAGGCAGCGGAACGGGAAAAACAGAAAGCAAACGAGATGCAGGAAAAAACTGCAGAAGGAGGAGAAACGAAATGAGTATGAGAAAAGCGGTAGGCAGGGCCATGGCAGTACTGGCAGGTACGGCATTATGTATGGCTCCGGCAATGAATGCCTATGCAAAGGATGACAATGTATCGATCACCGTTACCGGGCCGGAGGGCTGGGTGAGCGAACGCGGTGAAGTGAAGGTTGCGGTGGAGATCAAACCCGATAGTGGTGTGGAGATCAAAAGTATCGAAGCCAGACAGGGTAACGGGAAATGGTCGGATATCACAGAAAGCCTGACCTATATGGCTACGGATAACGGAAAGGTACAGATCCGTGTGAAGGATGTGGAAGGCAAGAGTTATGAGGAAGAACTGGAGCTGACATGTTTCGATAAGGAACAGCCGACACTGATCGCGGCGGTAAATGAAGGCGTATTGCATATTCAGGCGCAGGACGGCGTGTCGGGGATACGCAATGTCTATGTGAATGGCTATACCTTCGAGAATGTGCCGGACGGAGATCTGACGATCCGATTGCAGCAGTTCGATGCCACCTATGCGGAATTTGTGATCCAAGTGACGGATCAGGCCGGCAATATCTCGGATGTCTATACCGTGGCCAATCCGTATGCTACGGAAGACGATGAACTGGTACATTTCCTGCCGACCACGGCGATCCCGTCGGATGCGGAAACGGCTGTCGGGACAGTAACGGAATATTCCACACCGGAGGTGGCGATCTCGGGAGATCTGATGTTTGAAGAGATCCGGGAATACCAGATGGGTCAGGTGGATGAGGATGGCGAGCCGCTGCCTTTAGGAAAAGAGATTTATACAATCGAGACGGTATCCGGAAAGACCTTTTATATGGTGATCGATAAGGAGTCCGATGAGAACAATGCTTATCTGCTTACCCAGGCCGGAGAGGCGGATATCCTGAATTTCCTACAGACGGATGAAGAAAAGGTATTGCCGCAGAATGCTGCCGTGGTATCGGAGCATGTACTGACCGTGGGCAGCAAACCGGGGACCGCACAGACACCGGTACCGGAAGATACACAGGAGACAGAGGAAGAGGAACCGGTGATAAAGAACAGCAACAGTAAGAACCTGCTTATGGTAGGGGGATGCGTGGCGCTCTTTGGCGGTGCACTGGCATATCTGAAACTGGTGAAAAACAAAGGCGGAAAAGCGCAGCGTTATCACGAGGAAGATGAGGACGAAGAGGATGTGATCGAAAATGAGGAAACGGAGGAAGATGGCTGATGCAATTAGTGGTAACTGAAAAGCCCGCCGTAGCAAGAGTGATCGCCGAAGTGCTGGGAGCAACGGAAAAGAAGAACGGATATCTGGAAGGGAATAACTGGCTTGTGACATGGTGTTACGGGCATCTGGTGGAACCGGTCTATCCGGAAGCGTATGATGAGCGTTTCAGTAAGTGGGTATATGAAACACTTCCGATCATACCGACCAATTGGCAGTACCAGATCAAAGAAGAGACCAGGGAGCAGTTTGAGATCATCAAAAGCCTGATGTGGGATGATCGTGTTACGAGCATCGTGGAGGCAACGGACTGCGCCAGGGAAGGGGAATTGATCTTCCGGCTGGTGTATCAGATGGCAGAGTGTGATAAGCCTTTTACCAGGCTGTGGATCAATTCGCTGGAAGAAAGCGCGATCCGTAAGGGTTTTGAGGATCTGATCCCGGGAGATTTTCTTAACAATCTGTATCTGTCGGCCAGGTGTCGGCAGTGTGCAGACTGGCTGGTGGGGCTGAATGCCACCAGACTGTTTACGGTACTGTATCAGGGCAAGACCTTAAAGGTAGGCCGTGTACAGACGCCTACTTTGGCTATGGTGGTCGATCGTGAGATGCAGATCCGGAACTTCAAGAAAACACCTTATTACACCATACAGATGCCTCTGGGCAGTTATACGGCTTGTACGGATAAGTATGAAATGAAAGAAAAGGCAGAGCAGGACATGATCCTGTGCAGTGGTAAAACAGCAACTGTAACGGAAGTAAAGAGGGAAGAAAAGTCGATCGCTCCGCCGAAACTCTATGACCTGACATCCCTGCAGCGGGATGCGAACCGGATCTTTGGTTTTACAGCAAAGAAGACATTGGATCTGACGCAGAGCCTGTATGAAAAGAAACTGGTGACCTATCCGAGAACAGACTGCAATTATCTGTCGGATGAAATGGGAGCAACGACAGAGGGTGTGATCAAGGCAGTACTTGAGCATCTGGCCTTTTCCCCGGCGGAGACCTTTCAGCCGGAGGTAAAGAGGGTGCTCAACAGTAAGAAACTGACGGATCATCATGCGATCATTCCTACGGTACAGATCGAAAAGACGGATATAGCAAAACTCCCCGAGGACGAGCAGAAGATCATGAACCTGATCGCGTGCAGGCTTTTGGCAGCAACAGCAGAGAAGTACCGGTATGAAAGCATGACCGCAGAGGTGAAGTGTGAAAACATCGTATTCCATGTGAAGGCGAAGAAGGTCGTGGATCTTGGCTGGAAAGCCTTTGAAGAACAGATGCGGGGCGGATATGCGATTGAACCGGAGAAGGAAGAGACCGAAGACGGGGCAATGCAGACGGTATTGGAGGATCTGCAGGAATGCTATGCAGAAGTAAAGCCGGAGATCGTGGAACGCTATACGAAAGCACCGGCAAGATTCACCGAAGCAACGCTGCTGACGGCTATGGAGCATGCCGGGGCCGATGAGATCAGCGAAGAGGCGGAACGGAAAGGCCTTGGAACCACGGCTACCAGGGCAGATATCATCGAGAAACTGATCAAAGACGGATTCCTGGTAAGGGATAAAAAGACGCTTTTGCCGACCGAAGATGGCGAAAAGCTGATCACGATTCTGCCGGATTCTGTGAAATCACCGCATATGACGGCGGAGTGGGAAAACGATCTGGTACTGGTATCCAAAGGTGAAAAAACGGCCTATATGTTTATGCGCTCCATCGAAGATATGGTTCGTGAGTTGGTTGCCACCTATCATTCCATTAGCGAAGAGGAGAAGGATCTGTTCCGGGTAGAGCAGGAGGTATTGGGACATTGCCCGCACTGTGGCAAAGATGTCGTAACGGGGAAGTATGGCGCCTATTGCAGCGGCAAATGCGGTCTCGGTATCCAGCGGGCATATGGACATACCCTGACACCGATGCAGATCAAGGAGGTGCTGGACGGTAAAAAGATCTTTGTAAAGGGCCTGAAAAACAAGGCAGGCAAAAGTTATGATGCCTATCTGATCCCGGACGGTGTAGAAGAGTACAGCTATTCAAAAGACGGCTCCGAAAAGAGTGGCTGGAACATCAAGTACCGGATGGAGTTCCCGGAGCATAACAACAAGCGCGGAAGGAGGTGAGACGGATGAAGAAGAAACTGTTGATCGTAAGCGGTATCGCGCTGTTGTCTATGGCGGCAGCCTTTGTGATCAAGAGCATCGCAGATACCAAAGATGACTTTGAGATGGAATGATCACCTTAAGATAACCAATAACTATTTTACACCGGCAAGTCCGGAGAAAGGAAACAAAAATGGCAGAAACAAAAACAGGAATGCAGCAGGAAGAAAACAAGGATCTGGGCGAAATGCTCGGCGGATTAGGCTGGGGCGACAATAAGCCCACTTACGAGGATAAGAATGAGATCTCGATCCGTTTCGCAAAGGGAATGATGAAGGACTTCACAGCCCAGGATGGCAAGGAATATGCGAGAATCTCGATCCCGGTGGAGAATCAGCCGGAGGGCAAGAGCTGGCCCAGCTTTGTGATCCCGAAGGATATGATCAGGGAGAATGAAGGCGGCAAGAGTATGTGGGCGAAACTTCCGGCAAACGGCAAGACCACGCTCTCCATGAATGAGATCACAGCAGTTGGGGAAGACGGAAAGAATCTTTATAAGACCAAATACGCAAGTGTTGATAATAAGGATCTGAAAAAGATGCTGGATGCCAGCCGCGAGCAGTCAAAGGGGCGTGATTCCTTTAAGGAAAAGCTGGAAGAGAAAAAGTCAGAGGTAAAACCACCGGAAAAGGCAGTGGGAGCACCGAAACAGGAACAGGCATTGTAAGAGAAAGAACTGTCCCCCGTCGTATCATACCGACGGGGGATTTTGCGAAAGGAGAAGAGTTAGATGGACGAAAACAAGGAAAAGATCCTGTATTCCTATGACAGGTCTTCGTTTAATGATGAGGAAGCAAAACAGCGGTATTCAGCCTATATGCAGAAGATGCTGGCATTGATGGAGCAGCAGAGGAAGGGGGGCAATACGAAATGAATTTTGAAGAGTTTACACAGTATGCAGCAGACAACATCAAGTCATTCCTTCCGGAAAAGTATGCAGATGCGGATGTCCGGTTGCAGGAGGTGACAAAGAACAATGATGAGAAACTGACCGGCCTGGTGATCCATACGGAGGACAGCAATATCACACCGACGATCTATCTGAATGAGTTCTTTAAGCAATATGAGGAAGGACATTCATTAAATGCACTGATGGGCCAGATGGCAGAACTGCAGACATCTCACGAGACGCAGGATTTTGATGTTTCCCAAATTACGGACCTGGATCAGGTAAAGGATAATATCCGCTTGAAACTGATCAGCGCAGAGATGAATCCGGAGTATTTGGCGGATAAGCCGCATCAGCTGGTCGAAGACCTGGCCGTGGTCTATTATGTGGATCTGGGGGAGAATGACCAGTTTGGAAAAGCTACTACGCCGATCACAGACAATCTTCTGAAAGTATACGGTATCACGCAGGAAGAACTGCATGAGATCGCAATCACAAATATGGAGCAATGCGTAACACCGCAGTTTCAGGATATGGATTCTATGCTGCGGGAGACAATGCTGGAGAGCCTTCCGGCAGATATGCCGCGGGAGATGAAGGAACAGATCGTGGATGGTGTGATGGCTGGGCAGGGGGCGCCGATGATGTACATCCTGACCAATGAGGATAAACTGAATGGTGCTTCTATGCTCTTGAGTGACCGGGCAATGGAAATGGTGCGGGAAACGGTGGGGGATGATTTTTTCATTCTCCCGTCGAGCATTCATGAAACGCTGATCGTACCCAAGACGGATGATATGAGCCTGGAAAACCTGGAAAAGATGGTACGGGAGGTGAATGCAACGGAGGTAAAGCCCGGTGAGCGTCTTTCGGATCATGTCTATGAGTATGATGCAGAGGAGCGCAGCATCGTACGCGCTGATAAGGTGGAAGAGCGTAGGCAGGAGAAGGAAACAATGCAGAAGGATGTAAAAACTGCCGAAGAGCGTGCCGGGAATCCGGAGAAAGCCTCTGCAAGAGAGGGAAAGGCAGACCGCGATGAAGGCCGCGTATCCTTCAAGCAGAAACTCCCCGAGATGAAGGAGAAGGCGGCTGAGCAGACGAAGGCCAATCCTGTCGCAGAGAATGCCAAAAAGAAGGCTCAGGAGATTGCATAAATCCTTTCCAAAGCAGGTTTTACTGGCGGCGAGATCCGCCCGTAACGCCTGCATTTTTACACACAAAACCGATCACAAGTACAAATTACTTGTCTATATATACATAAAAACATAGGGATAAAGACGAGTAATATTGACAAATTCTGATGCAGATTATAGAATGTAACTATGAGCAAAGAATTGATTGGAAGAAAAGAAGAATATAAGAGACTGGACAAATGCATGAAGGAGCCAACGTCACAGTTGGTTATTGTCTATGGCCGTAGAAGAGTGGGCAAGACATTCCTTATAAACCAGTATTTTGACAATACGTTTGCATTTAAGCTCACAGGATCATATGATGCCCCCCAGGCAGTTCAGCTGGAGATGTTTGCCGATGAGCTCAGTCGCAGAACTGGCGTAGAAAAGAAGCCGCCTATGAACTGGAGACAGGCGTTTAAGGAACTCCGGGAATATCTGGAAGGTCTTGGGACTTCTCAAAAGTGCGTGGTGTTCTTTGATGAGATGCCCTGGCTTGATACACATAAGTCCGGTTTTCTTAAAGCTTTTGAATATTTCTGGAACGACTTTGGAAGTGCCAGAAATAACCTGATATTTATTGTTTGCGGATCTGCAACATCATGGCTTGTTGATAACATAGAGCATAACAAAGGCGGTCTTTTCAACAGGCAATCCTGCAAGCTTTTCCTCAACCCTTTTACCTTACGGGAAACAGAAGAATATCTTTTAAGTAAGAATTTCTCGTGGTCAAGGTATGATATTACCGAATGCTACATGATAATGGGGGGAATTCCGTATTACCTGAGTTTATTGGACAGCAGCTTGTCATACTTGCAGAACATAGACAAGCTCTTTTTCAGAAAAAAATCAGAGTTGTGGGATGAATTTGATCATCTTTACAGTACTCTGTTTAAAAAAAGCGAAAACTACATAAGCGTTGTAAGTGCATTGAGTAAGAAAAAGGAAGGACTTTCAAGAAAAGAAATCTGTGCCAGAACGGGGCTGCCCTCAAATGGATATATGTCCAAAATTATTAAAAATCTGGTAGATGCAGGCTTTGTTAGAGAAAACCTGTTTTTTGGAAACAAGAAGAGGGACACAATATATCAGCTGGCAGATTACTATACCTGTTTTTATTTTAATTTTCTTACCGGGAAAAAGCGAACTGACGAGCATTATTGGAGCAATTCATTGGATCTTCCGGCAAGGAGGACCTGGGCAGGGCTTACCTTTGAACAGGTATGTAAGGATCATGTATCTCAGATAAGGAAGAGTCTGGGGATACTCGGGGTTCTGTCTGAAATATCGTCGTGGTCAACCGAGGGAGACAAGACGCTGGGGATTCCAGGGGCACAGATTGACATGCTTATAGACAGAAGAGATCGGGTGATTACTCTCTGCGAAATGAAGTTTTCTGTAAATGACTATATTATAGACAAAGATTACAATGAGATAATAAGAAATAAGATTGAAGCCTTTAAACGGCTTACAAAAACGCGGAAAGCAGTACAGATTGTGTTTGTTACAACTTATGGGGTAAGACAGAATGCCTATAGCAGCATTATTCAGGGACAAGTAACGCTGGATGAGTTGTTTGGGACATAATAAAAAATAGCCGTCTTTATCCGATGAGAATAGGTAGGATAAAGACGACTATTTTCACGCAAAAAAGATAATAAAACAGCGAAATCGCGGTTATGAGAGAGATCTTGTAACCGCTTTTTTTTAACTTAGGGACACAATGTCCCTAAGTTGCCGGATATACGAAAAGAACGAGGAGGAAAATGTTTATGGCAGACGGTGTTTATTCCCGCAGGTTTCAGACTATTGCGCAGATGGCGATGGAGACTGCGGAAGAGATCACAAGGAGCGCAGAGGACTGGAAACGCTTCCTGCGGACGGCAGGGGAGGTGTACCGCTATCCGTTTAAGGATCAGTTATTGATCTATGCGCAGCGCCCGGAGGCGAAGGCGGTAGCAACGATGGATTACTGGAATAAGCAGATGAAGTGCTGGATCAAACGGGGATCGAAGGGTATCGCGCTGATCGATGAGGATCTGGATAGCGGGAAACTGAAGTATGTCTTTGATGTGACGGATACGATCAAATTGTTTCCGGAGAGCCGTTCGCCCTATCTGTGGCAGATGCAGAAAGAAGATGAAAAGGAGATCCTGCAGTCGCTGGAAAAGACCTATGGCAGGACGATGGAAGCGGATTCTTTTGTCAATCGGATTGCAGCGATGGCGGAGAAGATCGCATTTGATGTGAGCGAGGATATCACGGACGATCTGATCAAACGCTATGGGATGGACTTCTTTGGCACAAGCGATTGTTTTATGCAGATCGAGATGGTAAAGGAGACCATCAAGGCATCCCTGGTCTATCAGGTGTTGCACCGCTGTGGTGTAGAGGATGAAAAGATCGATCAGTATATCGACTTTCAGTATCTGAAACACTTCCGGGATTTTCCGGCGTTGTGTACCCTGGGAGATACGGTGGCGTCGCTGGCGAAACCGATCCTGATAGATATGGAAAAGACGATTCACAGGCTGGAGAAAAAACGGGAATGGGAACAGAAACAACAGAAGAAAATAGACGAAAAAACGGTTCCGGAAGAAAAGAGAGATTTTGAAGAAATACCCCTTGCACAAGAGCACGAACAGAGGTACGATAATCGTGATCTGGACGAACTGATAGCAGGCGTGGCGCAGCAAGTACACGCAAATCTACCAAACGGAGGTAAAGATAATGGAACTGAATTACAAGACGATAGGGGAGTACCAGATCCCGGAAGTACGACCGAACGAGACGCCGGAGGGCTGGATCGGGAAGTACGGGGGAATGCGGAAACGGTATCTGAAGGAGCACCGGAGCGGGATGTATACCGAACTGATGCTGAGCGGGAAGCTGAAGGAACATCTGATGAGCGTGCAGGAAGAAGCGAGCGCGATGGTGGAGCGGCTGACCGGACAGATGGCGAAGAGCGAGGGCGTGACGGAGGAACTGAAAGCGAAAGATCAGATGGCCTGGGTACAGAAGATGAACAACATTCGGAACCGGGCGGAGGAAATCGTGAATTCGGAACTGATCTACACGTAGAAGTCGCGGATCCCGAATATGAACAATTGAGTCTGTTTCCTTTGATCGCAGATCAGATCGAGGGAATCACAGAGGCAGCGGAACAGGAGAAGAAACCTGACGCTGCCTTTTTGGTTTCCTATGATATGGTGGACGATATCCTGCGGACCGGCGGCGGGGCTGAGGACAGCAAGATCCGGATCTATGCAAAGTATGCGGAAGAGACACCGGCGGAAGATATGATCGGCATACTGCAAAACGAGTATGGCAGGACCGGAAAAGGGTTTACTTTTGATCATCAGGCGGTATCGGTCTGGTTTGATGAGACAGGGATGCGGATCAAAGCAGGGATGAGTGCCAAAGGTATAGGCGCATGGCATATCCCCTGGGAAGAGATCGAACAACGGATCCGACATATGGTGAAGGAGGGCAGCTACATTGACCGTGCAGCTGCCCTTTTTGTCGTGCCCAAAGAGTTTGAGCGTGTGGCAGAGAAACTCCAATATTTCTTCCGGGACGGTATTGATGGGGAAAAACTGGGCATCACCTTTGATACCTTTTCGGTACCGGAGCGGGTAGAGCAGATCAAAGAAATGCTGAAGACTTATGAAGGCCGCAAAAACCTGATGGATGCCCTGAAGATGGCAGAGCGTCTTTTGACGAGCGGAGAAGAAAAACTGCATTGGCGTTATGTGGCGACACCGCAGGAACTGATCCCGGAGATCATGGATCTGTCATGCTTGGAGTATGGATTGGATGCCTATCCCTTACAGGATCAGGTACCTGAGATGAAGACGGACTTTATCACGCAGGATGAGATTGATTCCGTACTGCTGGGCGGCAGTGGAGTATCCCAGGGGAAACTGAGGATTGCGGAGCATTTTGAGGAAAGCGTAAGCCAAAAGGATCATGTGGATTTCCTAAAAAAAGAATATGGGATCGGCGGACGGAGTGATGCCATCGCAGGCGTATCCCACAGCTTTGAAGACCATGATGCGAAAGGAATCCGTATCATCAAAGGCAGTCTGATGAATCCGGATCACAGCATTTTTCTGAAATGGGAGAACATATCCAGGCGGATCGGGGAACTGATCGCTGAGGGCACGTACCTGAATGAAAAAGAGCAGGAAGCCTATGCAGCTTATAAAGAGCAGAAAGTAAGAGAAGCTGCACTGAAGGAAAATATGATCCTGACCGGTGCGGCGGCTGTGGAAGCTATCGATGAGATCACGGATGTGGTAGATGCCCTGTCTGATATCGGGGAGGAGATTAAAGAGCGTATTCAGGGTGAGGATGGTAGGGAAAATGTTTCCGGCTTGGAAAGCATCGATGCCAACACCGGGGGTGGTCAAGATACCTTCATGATCTATCAGATCAGTGATGATTCTGAGATCCGCAGAGAGATCATCTTTGAAAATCTGGATCACTTAAAAGAGAGAGGTAAGCAGGTAGAGTCCGGGAATTATGAGGAGGTATATCACGGAGACTTAACGGAAGGTACCACGCTTGAGGATATCTATGAGAGGTTTAACACAGATCATCCGGCGGATTATAAGGGACGGTCTCTATCGGTATCCGATGTGGTGGTGCTTCATCAGAATGGTGAAGATAAGGCATACTACGTGGATTCTTTTGGTTTCCGTGAGGTGCCGGAGTTTCTGCTAGAAAAAGCTCTGCTGGCGGAAGAGATACAGAATATCGCCTATATCGGCGTGGAATACAGCAATTTCGGCCATACTGCAGAGTATGAACTGGAAGCGGATATCCGTGGCGAGCGTCAGAGGATCCACTATGAAGTGACCAGGCATGACGGGGATGAAGAGAGCTTTTCCATTCATACGGACCGGAATGACATTTATGAGCGGATGCCGGAGACAGAGCTTCGAAAACTGGAGGAGCGCTTATCTTCAGAAGTGAGGGTCGGAAGCTATGAGCTGAAGATCAAAAGAGCGGAGAGCCTGGAGGATCTTAAGTGGATTCAGTATTCCTTTATGGATGATGAGAGCTTCCCGCGCGGCCTGACCGGGAGATTCTGGGAGGCTTATAATGCAAAGGAATCTGCGCTGACAGAACAGATAAGAGCAGAGGGTAAGAACTACCTGATCACAGATGATCATCTGGGGGAAGGCGGAGCGAAGGAGAAATTCCGCAGGAATGCGGAGGCTATCCGAACATTGAAACAGATTGAAGCGGAAGGCAGGGCAGCGATCCCGGAAGAACAGGAAGTGCTGTCTAAGTATGTCGGCTGGGGTGGCCTGCCGGATGCTTTTGATGAGCATAAGGAGAACTGGAGCGGTGAATATGCGGAGCTGAAAGGGCTGCTCACACCGGAGGAGTATGCCTCTGCGAAGAGCAGTACCTTAAATGCCCACTATACATCACCTGTGATCATCCGCGAGATGTATAAGGCGCTGGAGCATATGGGCTTTGAAAAGGGCAACATTCTTGAGCCTTCCATGGGTATCGGTAACTTCTTTGGTATGCTGCCGGAGGGGATGGATGAAAGCAGGCTGTATGGCGTGGAGAAAGATGATATCAGTGGCCGTATCGCAAAACAGCTGTATCCGACTGCCGGTATCAGTATCTGCGGCTTTGAGAAAGCATCGTTTCCGAATGACTTCTTCGACCTTGCCATAGGTAATGTACCCTTTGGTGAATACGGTGTGGCAGATCCGGCCTATGATAAGAATCACTTCCTGATCCATGACTATTTCCTGGCAAAGAGCCTGGATAAGGTGCGGGCCGGCGGTATGATTGCTTTTATAACCACCAGTGGCACAATGGATAAACAGAATAGCAGTGCAAGAAAGTACCTGGCGCAGCGTGCGGATCTGATCGGAGCCGTTCGCCTTCCGAATGATGCTTTTAAGAAGAATGCTGGTGCGGAGGTATCCACGGATATCCTGTTCTTCCAGAAGCGCGACCGTCTGCAGGATATCGAGCCGGACTGGGTGCATCTGGGGATGGATGAGAACGGCATCACGATCAATCAGTATTTCGTGGAGCATCCGGAAATGATCGCCGGACATATGGAGATGGTTTCCGGACCCTTTGGCATGAAAGCGCAGTGTATCGCGGATCCGGGGGTGGATCTTGCCGATAGACTTTCCGAATGTATGTCGTATCTGGATGGCAGATATGAAGCCGTCGAGCAGGATGCGGAAAATGCTGTAGAATATGCTTCCATCCCTGCGGATCCGAACGTGCAGAATAACAGTTATGCTGTGGTGGACGACAAGCTGTATTACCGTGAGAATTCCATCATGGTACCTGCGGAGGTATCGGGGAACACGGAAGCGCGTATCAAGGGTATGGTCGGTATCCGTGAGAGCACCAGGGAGCTTTTGGAACTGGAACTGTCGGATGCACCGGAGGAACAGATCCGGGCAAAGATGAAGGAGCTGAACGACCGGTATGACCGCTTTGCAAAGAAGTTTGGACCGGTCAACAGTACGGCGAATAAGCGGGCCTTCTCGCAGGATGCCGGTTTTGCCCTGCTCTGCTCGCTGGAAAAGCTGGATGATGAGGGGAATGTTGCCGGAAAGACGGATATATTCTATAAGCGTACCATCCAGAAGGCAGAGCCGGTCACGGAGGTGGATACCGCTGCAGAGGCGCTGACCGTATCCATGCAGGAAAAGGGCTGCGTAGATCTGGAGTATATGTGCAGCTTATGCAGGATGGATGCAGAAAAACTCACGGAAGAGCTGAAAGGATTGATCTTTCAGGACCCTGCAAGCCATGAATGGCAGACGGCGGATGAATACTTAAGCGGCGATGTGCGGAATAAGCTGGAGCTGGCAAAGGTGATGGCAGCACAGAATCCGGTTTATGAGATCCATGTGAAAGCGCTGGAAAAGGTGATGCCTAAAGACCTGGATGCATCGGAGATCGATGTGCGTCTGGGTGCACCATGGATCGATAAGGAATACATCGAAGACTTTATGCGGGAAGTGCTGCAGACTCCGGAACGGTATTTCAGCAGGGATATCATGGGCGTGCAGTTTACCGGCGTGACCGGAGAGTGGAATATCAAGGGGAAGAATGCGGATTACGGGAATGTGACTGCCAACGTGACCTACGGTACCACCAGGGCAAATGCCTACCGTATCCTGGAAGATTCCCTGAACTTAAGGGATACCCGTATCTATGATACCGTGCGCGAGGATGGCAAGGAGAAACGGGTGCTCAATAAGAAAGAGACCATGCTGGCCAGCCAGAAGCAGGATGCCCTAAAGAGTGCCTTTCAGAACTGGATCTTTGCAGATCCGGAGCGCAGGGAGGCACTGGTACGGAAGTATAATGATCTTTTTAACTGCATACGGCCCAGAGAATACGACGGAAGCCATCTGAGATTCCCGGGGATGAACCCGGAGATCCGGTTAAAGCCACATCAGCTGAATGCCGTGGCACACGTGCTGTATGGTGAGAATACACTGCTGGCACATTGTGTGGGTGCCGGTAAGACTTTTGAGATGGTTGCGGCGGCGATGGAATCCAAGAGGCTGGGGCTCTGCCGTAAGAGTCTTTTTGTGGTGCCAAATCATCTGACGGAGCAGTGGGCGAGCGATTTCCACAGACTCTATCCCGGGGCAAAGATCCTGGCGGCGACGAAGAAAGACTTTGAGCCGGCAAACCGGAAGAAGTTCTGCTCTCGTATCGCCACCGGAGATTATGATGCGGTGATCATCGGACATACGCAGTTTGAAAAGATCCCGTTATCGCTGGAACATCAGCAGGCAGGTATACAGGGACAGATCGATGAGATCGTATCTTCCATAGCCCTGATGAAGGCAGACTGCGGGGATCCTTTTACCATTAAGCAGATGGAGAAGCTGAAGAACTCATTGGAGACCAAACTGGAACGCTTGAATAATGAGGGAAAGAAGGACAGCGTGGTCACCTTTGAGCAGTTGGGTGTGGACCGCCTGTTTGTGGATGAGAGCCATAACTATAAGAACCTGTATCTTTATACCAAGATGCGCAATGTGGCCGGGATATCCCAGACAGAGGCGCAGAAGAGCACGGATATGTATATGAAGTGCCAGTATATGGATGAGCTGACCGGCGGACGCGGGATCACCTTTGCTTCCGGTACGCCCATCAGCAACAGTATGACGGAACTGTATACGAATATGCGCTATCTGCAGGGGCGGACGCTGAATACGAAAGGACTGGCGCATTTCGATTCTTGGGCGGCGACCTTTGGCGAGGCACAGACCGCGATCGAACTCTCTCCGGAGGGCAACGGCTATCGTGCCAAGACAAGATTTGCCAAGTTCTTTAACCTGCCGGAGCTGATGAGCATGTTCAAGGAATGCGCGGATATCAAGATGCCGGACCAGCTGGATCTGGATGTGCCGGAGGTGGATTATGAAAATGTGGTCTTAAAACCCAGTGAACTGCAGAAGGAGATGGTGGAAGCATTGGGAGAACGTGCAGACTGTGTGCGTGGCGGCGGGGTGGATTCCTCCGTCGACAATATGCTGAAGATCACCACCGATGGCCGTAAGCTGGCGTTGGATGAGCGCCTGATTGATCCGATGCTGCCGGATGAGCCGGAGAGCAAGACCAATGCATGCGTGGAGCATGTGCTGCAGGTATGGGAGGAGACGGCTTCAACAAAAGGTGCGCAGGTGATCTTCTGTGACCAGTCCACGCCAAAGGGGGACGGCAGCTATAATGTCTATGATGATATAAAGAAAAAGCTGATCGAGCGGGGCGTGCCGGCAGAGGAGATCGCTTTTATCCATGATGCCAAGACGGAGCCACAGAAGGCGGAGATGTTTGCAAAGGTGCGCAGCGGCCAGATCCGTGTGATCATCGGATCGACTTCCAAGATGGGCGCCGGTACCAATATACAGACCAGACTGGCAGCACTGCATCATCTGGATGTGCCTTGGAGACCGGCGGATATCGAACAAAGGGAAGGTCGTATCATCCGCCAGGGGAATGAAAACGAGAGGGTTAAAGTATTCCGCTATGTAACAGAAGGAACCTTCGATGCATTCAGTTGGCAGCTGATCGAGGGGAAGCAGCGATTTATCTCCCAGATCATGACCAGTAAGGCGGAGGTGCGTTCATGCGAAGATGTGGATCAGGCGGTGCTGACGGCGGCAGAGGTCAAGGCATTATGCTCTGCCAATCCGTACATCAAAGAAAAGATGGAACTGGATGTGGAAGTGGCGAAGCTGAAAGTGCTGAAATCCAACTATATTTCGCAGAAGTATAAGATGGAGGACGATGTATTAAAGCATTACCCGGTGCAGATCGCCACGCTGAAAGAGCGGATCAAAGGGCTGGAAGAGGATATCACACTGTATGAAGCGCAGAAGCCTGCGGATAAGGATGCATTTGCGATGCAGGTAGGCGGTGTGACCTATACGGAGCGCAAGGATGCCGGGGCAGCGATCATAGCACTTTGCACGGGAATCAAGGACTATCAGAAGTCCACGCCTGTCGGGGAATACTTGGGGATGAAGATGGAAGTCACCTTCGATATGCTGAATAAGAAATACTGCTTATCCTTAAAGGGGGCTGTCAGCCATAACCTGACAGTGGGCTCGGATCCGGTGGGAAACATCGCCCGTATCAACAATACACTCGACAACATGCCAAACGAACTGGAGATGGCACAGAACCGGCTGGCCGGGGTGGAAAAGCAGATGGAAACGGCAAAGATCGAAGTGCAGAAGCCGTTTGAGCGGGAAGCGGAACTGGCTGAGAAGACCGCACGCCTGGAACAGTTGGATGCCCTGCTGAATATGGATGAGAAGGGAACAACTGTGATCGGCGACGGGGAGGAGGTAACAGTAGATATCCCTATTACCACCGAAACGGGGGTAACGGAGCGGACATTACCGAAGGAGGTGGGGGCGATCATCCGTGATACCGATACCGGACGCGTAAGTTTTCGGGAAAAGTTGCAGGAATTCCGTGGGCAGAAGGAAGAGAGCAGTGTAAAAGAGCATATACCGGCAACCATAAGGAACACAGATGTGCTGGAATGATCCATGAGGGCATTAGGAAAAATATCATTGAGAATGACGAAAGCCGGGGATCTTGTGATCTCCGGCTCTCTTTATATAATGCGTGCAACTATCAGTGAAGCACGCCAGGGGAGATGGATAACCATCTCGATAGCGATTCTACCACAGAAATCCTGCAGGTGGAAGTCTGGAAAAGCGGTGAGTAATTGATCGCATCAGGCACAATATTGTTAGTGAATATGCTAAGTATGGGACTTGTTGCATGTGCATATTTCACAAATCGGTATCGGAAGCGTTATTAGTCCGCTTTATTGCCCAATACTTGATCTAGGATAGGGATATGAAAGATAACGCAGATACCCAAAATCGCATATAAAATACGATTTGTACGGAGCACGAACCCGGAGAGGAGGCGGTAGGGATGGCATATACGGATGATGAGGATTACAGCTGGCTGGTACTGGATGATTTTGACGATAATAACTGACGAGATGGAGGATGGGATATGGGAAAATTCATATTGAAATTGTGTTTTTGGCCATTTTTACTGCCGGTTTGGATCTTGAAGGGATTGTTTAGCCTGCTTGGTTGTCTGTTGATCGGAGCGAGCATTGATCAGGTAATGTTTGGGAGGCGGTAAGATGCAGAAACTGATCTACTGGCTGAAAAAGACACTCAATGGCAACCGGCGCTATTGCAGATGTTTTTGCCCAATCTGTGAGCATTATTGGAAGTGCAGACGAGATGGCGGAATGGTGTAGCGGTATATGTTGGAGGAAAGGATGAGGATGTATGGATCAGGAAAAAAATATTAGTCGGCAATCGGCTGAAGCGTTTTTGATAAAAGACGAGTCGCTGAAATCAATAAATGCATCATTCTACCAATGGTTGCGTGAAAATGGCTTTTCTTATGCTTGGCGAAAGGGACATTACGATGTTTGTGACTGGTGCTTCGTAAATATTACTCGAAAACTGTTTGCATATGGGACGCCGGGGATAGGTATTGTAACACCGATAGGAAATCACGCTATTACATTGGATGAGTTCTATCAAATCTACAATATCTATGAAAAATATCGAGGACTAGAGGCTCTGGTTATGCCGCCAAAGGATGATGAAAAATATTGAGATGATGCTGAATTTGGATGTAAAATTGTGGCATCAATTATTTAATAGGAGGTGTGTATGGAGAACGACAAGAAATGTATTACATCATATATTGGCGAAAAAGATTCGATGGAGCGGAAAAAGCTGGTTTGTTTCCTGGAAGAGAAAGGATTCTCACTTGATGCAGAAGAGTTTCGGGAGAGGAAGGAAATCATTGATGGAACTTTACCAATAGTGGCGAATATGGAGGCAAGAACCTACCGGATGATGGGAAATGTGACAAGTGCGGCAGGAGCGGCTGCAAGTGGTGTAATAATACAGGCAGAAGAGTTTTACGGAAGGTATACCGAAATATGTGTGTGATAATAGCGGAATTAATGAAGAATTTGAAAAAAAGTAAAAAAGAGGTTTACATAAAACCTTACACGGTGTTGTGAAAAGTTCACAATAATTAATTGCTAGAGATGGTGGTTTATGGTACAATTTTGCTATGCGAATGGTTTTGAAAAGAGAATGAACTGGCAAAGTATTACATATATGTTGAGGGGCTATCTTTAGAGGAAATTAAAATGGCAACAAATAAAACGATAAAGAAAAAAACAACCGTAAAGAAGATCACGGCAGGCGCAAAGGGAAAAATAGCTAAGAAAGATACGGCAGCCGCCAAAATATCGGTAGCAAAGAAAGAAACATCGGTAAAGAAGGCTACAGTTGCTAAAAAGACTACGGCATCAAAGAAGACACCAACCAAGAGAGCAACAGCAGCGACGAAAGCAACGGTAGCAAAGAAGGCACCATCCAAGAAAGCGGCGGTTGCAACGAAAGTGGCGGCAGGAAGGAAGGCACCGACCAAGAGCACAACAGTGGCAAAGAAAGCTACATCAGTAAAGAAGGCAACGTCGATAAAGAAAGCAACGGTGGCAAAGAAGGCGCCATCCAAGAAAGTGACAGTTGCAACGAAAGCACCAGCCAAGAAGGTGATAGCTGCGACGAAGGAAACTGCGGCGAAGAAGGCAAAATCGATAAAAAAAGCGACAGTGGCAAAGAAAGCCACGGCAGCAAAGAAGGTGCCATCCAAGAAAGAGACAGTTGCTACGAAGGCAACGGCAGCGAAGAGGGTAACATCAGGCAAGAGAGTAAGGGCAGAAGCAAAGATCTCCCAGAAGAAAACGGGAGGTAATGCGAATAAAAAGGAAAAGTTAAAGGCGGAAAAAGCAAAAATGGATAATACAAAAGTAGAAAAGACTAGTGCAAATATTGGATTTGAAAAGCAACTCTGGGATGCAGCATGTGTCCTGTGGGGGCATATTCCGGCAGCGGAATACCGAAAGGTGATCATTGGGCTGATCTTCCTTCGTTATATATCGGCGGCATTTGATAAGCGGTATCAGGAACTGGTGGAAGAGGGGGATGGCTTTGAAGATGATCGTGATGCCTATAGCATGGAAAACATCTTCTTTGTTCCCCAAGAAGCCAGATGGAGCACTATTGCTTCTGCAGCACATACTCCTGAGATCGGAACTGTGATTGACGATGCTATGCGCGCTATTGAAAATGAAAATAAGACGTTGAAAAATGTCCTTCCGAAGAACTATGCCAGCCCGGATCTGGACAAGCGGGTATTGGGCGAAGTGGTGGATATCTTCACTAACAATATTGATATGAGCGATACCGAAGCCAGTGAAGATCTGCTGGGGCGCACCTATGAATACTGTATCGCGCAGTTTGCGGAAAAAGAAGGCGTAGGCGGTGGTGAATTTTATACGCCTTCCAGCGTGGTTAAGACTCTGGTATCCGTGCTCCGGCCGTTTGAAAACTGCCGTGTATACGACTGTTGCTGTGGTTCCGGAGGCATGTTTGTACAGAGCGCAAAGTTTATACAGGCGCATTCCGGGAAGAGGGGCACCATCTCCGTATATGGTCAGGAAGCCAATGCGGATACCTGGAAGATGGCAAAGATGAATATGGCGATTCGTGGTATCGATGCAGACTTCGGACCGTATCAGGCAGATACATTCACAAATGATCTGCATCCTACACTGAAGGCAGACTTTATTTTGGCTAATCCGCCATTCAATTATCATCCATGGAATCAGGATAAACTCTTGGATGATGTACGCTGGAAATACGGTATTCCGCCTGCGGGAAATGCAAACTATGCCTGGATTCAGCATATGATTCATCATCTGGCACCAAATGGAAAAATTGGACTGGTACTGGCAAATGGGGCTTTATCTACGCAGTCCAGTGGGGAAGGTGAAATCCGTAAAAGAATCATCGAAGATGATTTGATAGAGGGAATCATTGCGATGCCTACCCAGTTGTTCTATAGCGTAACGATACCGGTTACTCTTTGGTTTATAACTAAGGGAAAGAAACAGAAGGGGAAGACACTTTTCATTGATGCTCGGAAAATGGGGCATATGGTAGATCGTAAGCATCGTGATTTTACGGATGAAGATATTCAGAAACTGGCGGATACCTTTGAGGCTTTCCAAAATGGAAAGTTAGAAGATGTAAAGGGCTTCTGTTCAGTAGCTACATTACAGGATATTGAGAAGCAGGATTATATCCTTACCCCAGGACGCTATGTAGGAATTGAAGAGCAGGAAGATGATGGGGAGCCTTTTGAAGAGAAAATGACAAGACTTACATCGGAATTATCTGGACTGTTTGCTAAATCTCATGAATTGGAAGAGGAGATTCGCAAGAAACTGGGGGTGATAGGATATGAAGTATAACCTCTTAGATATTTGTATCTATGCAAGGGAGACTTTGGTTCCTAGACTTTTTTCTGGAGAACTTGATTTCTCTGAGTTAGAGTTCTAAAAGGCTCAATTATCGATTATCGAAGTGTATAAAGGTGACAAACTATATGGATTTATATCAGTTAGTGCGTGATTTGATTGAAGAGGCACATAAACAGAAACAACTAGAAATGGTTGATAAATTGATAGAAATAAAAAAAGCTATTTCTGAACTTGATGATGAAAATGAACAATTAAAAAAGAAACTGGAAATTCATGATACAATCGAGCGACATATGGATGGTAATTATGTAACTCTGAAAAATGAAAATCCTAAAATACGATATTGCTCCACTTGCTGGGGAAATGACAACAAGTTAATTCAATTATCTGAGAATAGTGAGCGAGATCCTTCATTACCGCAGTGCCCAATTTGTTTTAATAATTGGTTGTGGGCTAGGAACGGAGGAAAATAACGAGAAATCGACTGACGAAGAGAGTTAAGGTGTTCACATAATGGGAAAATGGGCAGAAAAAGAATTTGGCAATTTATATGATGTTCCATCAAGGAACGGTCTTTCAAAACCAAGCAGAATGCGTGGTACGGGATTCAAAATGATAAATATGGGTGAGTTGTTTTCAAATGATCGTATCTATGATATAGATATGGAATTAGTGCCGCTTACTGATATAGAAAAAGAAAAAGCCAGAGTGGATACAGGGGATTTGTTGTTTGCAAGACAATCTTTAGTGGCATCAGGAGCGGGAAAGTGTTCGATAGTAATGGAAACATCTGAATTAACTGTGTTTGAATCCCACATAATAAGGGTGCGTCTAGATAAAAAAATTGCCGACCCTATGTTTTATTACTATTACTTTAAGTCGCCTGTGTCTCCGATGCAAACAATAATTCAGCATTGCGTTCAAGCAGGAATCAAGGCGTCAGATTTAGAAAAACTTAATGTAAGTGTTCCGACAGTAGAGGAACAAAGAAAGATAGGAAAGTTTCTAGCTACTTTTGATGAAAAAATTGAAACCAATCAGAAGGTAAACGATAATTTAGAGAAGCAAGCTGCAGCTTATTTCTATCATCAGTTTATAGTTAATGCTGATCCTTCATGGAAAGAAGGCACTATCGGCGACCTTGGTACCGTTATTGGTGGCAGTACACCATCAAAATCCAAGCCAGAATACTATACTGATAACGGCATCGCTTGGATCACACCGAAAGATCTTTCTGTCGATAAGTCCAAATTCATATCGCATGGTGCAGATGACATTACTGAGCTTGGACTTAAAAACAGTAGCGCGTCAATAATGCCTGAAGGAACGGTGCTTTTCAGTTCTCGTGCTCCGATAGGCTATATTGCTATCGCCGATGGTGAAGTAACAACCAATCAAGGTTTTAAGTCGGTTGTGCCTAATAGTAATGTTGGAACTGCATTTGTTTACTATTTTCTTAAGAATGCGTTACCCACTATAGAAAACATGGCTTCAGGCTCAACCTTCAAAGAGATCTCCGGCAGTGCAATGCGTACTGTTCCAGCTAAAATTCCTGACGATGGAAGACTTCAGGATTTTTCTGATTTCTGTAATCCATTGTTTCAGCAACAACGCACTTTGGAAGCAGAAAACCGTACCTTGGCTGCGTTACGCGACTCTTTACTGCCAAAACTGATGTCCGGCGAGCTTGATGTCTCTGAGTTGGATCTCTAAGCCGCTAAATTATCGTTTATATGTGAACAACTCTCACCAACGGCGAGAGTTATACCAACGGAACTGCCGTTGATGTCGTTCTCTGGAAAAAAAGAAATAGAAGGAGATGCGACATGAAAGAAGAATTGATGGAAGAGGTGATGCAGTCTATGCTGTCATACCTCGACAATGCTCAGATGAAACAGCTGAGACAGGTGATGGAGCATGTGCTTAGTCGCTACGATGTGACTGAGTTGGAGAAGAAGCCGGAGGAGGATGACAGTAATAATCTTATAGCAAGGTTTATAGCTGCAAAGCGGATAGAGGGATGCTCGGAAAAGACGCTGAAATATTACCAGACCACAATAGATGCTATGATAGCATCTATTGGCAAGAATGTTCGACATATTCATACGGATGATTTACGGACATACCTTACCGAGTACCAGAGTAAGCACCAGTCAAGCAAGGTGACAATCGACAATATTCGACGTATACTATCCAGTTTTTTTTCATGGCTTGAGGATGAGGATTACATCATCAAAAGCCCGGTACGCCGTATCCATAAAGTAAAAGCGGCAAGCAATATCAAGGAAACATACTCTGACGAGGATTTGGAGAAGATGCGTGATAATTGTGAGGGACTTCGAGACTTGGCAATGATTGATATGCTTGCATCAACAGGGATGCGTGTTGGTGAGATGGTTCTATTGAACCGTGATGATATAAACTTTGCAGAACGGGAATGCGTGGTGTTCGGTAAAGGCGATAAAGAAAGAATCGTGTATTTTGATGCCAGAGCCAAATTACATCTGCAGGAGTATCTTGATAGCCGGACAGATGACAATCCAGCGCTCTTTGTTACATTACGGGCACCACATGAACGAATACAAATTGGCGGTATAGAACATCGGCTCCGAGAAATGGGAATGCGATTGAACATTTCCAAAGTTCATCCGCACAAATTCAGGCGAACGCTTGCTACTATGGCTATTGATAAAGGAATGCCTATAGAGCAACTTCAACGGCTTCTAGGACATCAGAGAATAGATACGACCTTGCAGTATGCAATGGTCAAGCAGAGCAATGTTAAAACAGCTCATAGGAAATATATAGGGTAGGATGGTGAGATTATGGCTACATTAGGTGATTATATATCAATAAAACATGGCTATGCATTTAAGGGTGATGGAATAACAACAGAAGATAATGGGGTTGTT
>JAFXQR010000058.1 GCA_017526985.1 Lachnospiraceae bacterium | reverse complement strand
GCGAGTGATAGTGTAGCAGGATGAATGCGAGTTGGCGATGGGCAAGTTGGTTTGGAAGGACTGCTTAGGTCGAAACAAACTTCTTGCGAAGGCACAGCTCGAAAACTGTCTTTACTGCCCGGCGACTTGGCGGAGACTACGACAGGCCAGAGTCCACCTCATCCGGCGCTGGCGCGCCACCTTCCCCTCAAGGGGAAGGCAAGATGCCTTCCGTGAGGTGATCGACAGCCCTACAAATACGAATTTGCAGAAAAGAGTAAATTGAAGGATAATATGCGGAATAAAGAAATTGAGAAAAAAGAGATGCGGAACTGGTATGTTGTCACGATGGCGGTGTGCTCGGTTTTTTATCTGCTGCTGCACCTGACATTTGTGGGATTCACTAATGATGATGTTTACTTTAGAGAACTGGCGGCGATGTGGGATTCCGTGCCGGCGCTGGTGGTGGATCGGTATCTGACGGATTCGTCCAGAGTGATCTCTGAGACCATATTGTTTCTGTTGATACAGTGTCCGTTTATCGTGTGGCAGCTTTTGGATACGCTGATCTGCACTCTGTTGTGTCATAGTGCCTGCGTGCTGCTGGTCAATGATAAAGAAAAGAAAGAAAATCTGCTGGTTTTGGCACTGTTTGCCATCTATCCTTATATGCATGTGGGCTCGGCCGGATGGATCTGTACGAGTCTCAATTATATGTGGCCTATGGCGACGCTGACCTATGCGCTCAGTGGTGTGGCCAGGCGTATGCGCGGAGAGAAGATTGCAGGATGGCAGTATGTGTTGTATGTGATCGCCCTGATCTTTACGGCAAACTGTGAGATGTCAGCCACGGTCCTGGTGCTGGCGGGGGGCTATCTGCTGCTGCGATATTTCTGCATTCAAAGGGAAGGCGCGGCGGGGGCGCAGGCGGAGCGGATCCCGAAGGGTTGGCGTTTTGAGTTTGCGGCGTTTCTGATCGGTGTGGCCGGACTGGTCTTTGCCATGACGGCACCGGGCAACGGGGAGCGCACCGCCATGGAGGCGCTGAACTGGATGCCGGAGTTTCCGGATCTGAATCTTTTTCAGAAGTTCCGCCTATGTGCGGTCTTTGTCTTTGAACATTTTGTGATGATCCCGGATGTGCCGTTCTTCCTGTTCTCGATACTATTATTGTTTGCAGGATGGAATATGGCGGAAAAGGATCCGGTCAGCAAAAGAATGCTGAAAGGGATCGCATGTATTCCGGTTGCGATCGATGTGCTTTTTACCGCATACTATTTTGTGAAGGATTTTTTGATCGGACATAAGAAGAATTACGATTTTACCACGCCGGCGATCTATCTGACGGAGACGAAGGATGCGGTGATACAGATCACGGAATTGATCGTATTTGGTATCTATATTGCGGCGACGCTGTATGTGCTTTGGCATCTGACTTTTTCTCTTTGGACACGGATTGGGATGATCTGGGCAGTGGGGACCGGCTTTGCAGTGCGTATGGCGCTGATGCTTTCGCCGACCATGTTTTCTTCATGGCACCGGACCCTGATCTTTCTGTATTTTGCCTTTTTAGGAGACAGCTTCCTGCTGATGAAACTGTGTGAAGGGAAGAAACAGAAATCCCTGATTCGGGCAATCCTGGTGGCCGGTGTGATCGTAAATCTGATCCTGACGGTGGGGCTTCAGATCCGCAAGGCATACTAAACGACAATGTGAAAAGAGTTTGGACGATTACTGTACCATAAAGGTGTTTTATGGTAAAATAATACAGATTATATTCGCGAAGACATGACATTCTTGAGAGGGGGCGCTTAAGATGGCATATAAATTGGCGGTTTTGTATCACGAGCCGGAAACAGAAGGAAAAGATCTGAGCCACCCGGAACTGGGCAATCCCGGTGTGGGCGGCACGGCTTATTGTTTTGCGCTGCTGTTGCAGGCGTTGCAGGCAAAAGGCGGCGTGGAGATTTTTGTATACAGCGTGCAGGATGTGAAGCTGCCGGCAGAAAATATCATCCGTGTAGAGAATGCGTTAGAGGGCCTGCGGAAGGCGGAAAAGAACGCTCACCGCACGGTACTTCTCAGGAATCATCAGGAAGATCAGGTCTATGCGCTTTTGGAGTGTCTGGATCTGCGCTATATCTTCTGGATGCATAATCGACTGACCTATACGGAGATCCAGCTGTTCCGCAACACCAAGCAGGTAAAGCGGGTGGTCGCGGTAGGGCGCGAGATGTACGATTTCTATGTGGACGACCTGATATGTGACAAGATGGCCTATGTTCCGAATCCGTTCATCCCGCCTGCGGAGCAGTATATTCGCGGGGCAATGAAGGAAAAGCGGGTGACCTATGTGGGTTCCCTGATCCCGGATAAGAATTTCCATATCCTGGCGGCCTATTGGAAGACGGTTTTGCAGGCAGTGCCTGATGCGACACTGCATATCATCGGTAACGGGCAGCTATATGATGCCAATGCCGAGATGGGATCTTACGGTCTGGCGCAGAAAGAGTACGAAGCGCAGTTTATGCCGGGAATCACGGATGCGAACGGGCAGTTGCTGCCGGGCGTTGTATTCCACGGTATTATGGGCGAGGAGAAGTATCAGGTATTTCAGAATACGGCGATCGGTATCATCAATCCGCTGGGCACCGAGACCTTTGGCCTGGCGGCGGTTGAGATGGAGAGCTGCGGTGTGCCGGTGGTGTGCCGCAGGAAATACGGTCTGTGCGATTCCGTGAAGGATCAGGAGACCGGACTGCTGTATCCGGAGGTATCCGAGCTGGCACCGACACTGATCCGGCTGCTGCAGGATGTGAATCTCAATGACCAGATGGGCGCGGCGGCAGCGGCGTTTGCGAGAACCACCTTCCTGCCGGTGAATCATGTGGATCAGTGGATCCGCATCATTCTGGATGCGACCGAGAGCCGCCCGGCATCCTATTGCAAACCGGTCAGCAACCTGGACAATAACAACAAGAAGATCCGTATGCTTTTGCATGAGATCCACCGCGTGCCGTTCCTGCGCTGGGTACCGTCGATCCATGATATACAGAAAAAGTAAGAGATGCTAATCAGTGTATTGATCACAACCTATAACCTGGAGCGGTATATCACCGAAACCCTGGACAGCGTGCTGGCACAGGAGACGAGCTTTCCGGTGGAGATACTGGTGGGAGATGATGGCTCCTCGGACCGCACAGTAGCTCTCGTAAAGAGTTATATGGAGAAATACCTGGACCGGATCACACTGTATGAGATGCCCAGGGAAGAAGGCGTGGCCTATAACCGGGTGACACGCTCCGCCGCAAATCGCCTGAATCTGCTGGAACACGCAAACGGTGATTACTGTACCTTCCTGGATGGGGATGATTACTATATCGATCCGCATAAACTGCAACGGCAGGTGGATATCCTGGAAGCACCGGAGAATGCGGATTGTGTCATGTGCGCATGCAATCTGCGGATGGCGTATGCGGACGGACATGGCGCGCCACTATGCCGGGCAAAGCGGGAGCATAAATTCCGATTGGAAGATTATTGGAAGCTGATGTTTCTGCAGGCCAATGCCGTGCTGTTTCGCAATATATACCGGCAGGATACGCCGCAGGGAGCTCTGGCGGCAAATTTTGATGATAACAATATCACATTTTGGCTGTTTCAGCATGGTAAGATGTATTATCTGCCGGAATGTATGGGAGCCTATCGGCAGGTGGAGGGATCTTCGTGGAATGGGATCACGCTGCTGCAGCAGTCGGCGTCCAATATGATCGGCTACAGCATAGAGCGGGAGATCTCACCGGATACCTATGCGATCTCCGATATCCGGCATTATCCGGATCTGAAATATCTGTATGAACACAGGGAAGAGTATCGGGCGGAGGATCTGTCACCCTTTTATGAGACGGCATTGGAATGTCATCTCAAAGAAGCGTTGCGGATCTATGGCATGGGAAATGCGGATGCCGTGGAACTGCGGGAGTTGCGCAAACGATTGCGCCGTGGGGAGTTCGGATACAAACATGCGAAGATAAAACGGGCTTTGATGAAATTGCTGGGAAGATATTAAATGGTTGATGGGATGAAAGCAGCAGATAGTATAAATGATCAGGATACAAAGACCGGAGATCCGCAGGATCTCATCAGTGTCATTGTCCCCATCTATAAGGCAGAGGATTACATCGGCGCATGTATCGAGAGTATTTTAGCCCAGACCTACCGGAATCTGCAGGTGATCTTGATCGAAGACGGTTCGCCGGACGGATCGGGCAAGGTATGCGATGCCTATGCAGCTAAAGACGACCGGATCGAGGTGATCCATCAGAAGAATCAGGGCGTATCCGTGTCACGAAATGTGGGTGTGACCAGATCCCGGGGCAAGTGGATCGTCTTTATCGATGCGGATGATACAGCGCATCCGAGAATGATCGAAACCCTGCACGAGACCGTGACGAGCCATCACGCGCAGATCGCGTGGTGTGGGTTTTATGAGACGGATTCGGACGGAACTTTGTGGGAGCATCCCGTCACTCCTTCTGCATTGGAGGAGATGCTGCAGAAGAAGAACTATCCCACACACGAATTGAGTGTGAAAGAAGCAGAACTGCAGTTTTATGCCCTGGGCAAAATGTCCGAGTGTATGGTGCCGTGGAATAAGATCTATCTGGCATCCCTGTACGGTGAGGGGGAAGAGCGGCTGTGGTATCCGGCGGGCAAGGTCTTTGAGGATGGTTATATCACCTATCGTCTGATCTGGCGGGCAAACAAGATCGTGACCATTGATGCACCGTTGTATTATTACCGGCAGTGGCGCGGCGGCATCATGAAGAAAAACGGTAATAAGAACTATGCGGATGCCATGGGCTGCAGCATCGAAAAGATGGATTTTTATAAAGAACATGACCGGGAACTGTACTTAAAAGAGGTGAACTATTCGGTCTACAATGCCATCCGGTTTTATAAGGCAGGCGGTACACGGCAGGACAAAAAAGAGATCCGGAAATGGTTTAAGCGCTTTTATCACGAATATTTTGCCAAAGAGAAATGGCCGATCGCGAAGAAACTGCGGGTGCAGTCGTTTCTGCTGGGCTATCCCTGCTACGCAGCCGTCAGTGCCTTCGAGGGGATCTATAACAAACTGAAGAAATAAAACAGAGGAATGTGCATGGAAAACTATATCTGCAAATCTCCCGTGGCGATGATCTTTTTTAATCGTCCGGATACGACAAAAGAAGTGCTGGACGCTATCCGTGTGGCGAGACCGGCAAAGATGTATCTCATCTCAGATGCGCCGAGAGAGGGCAGAGAGGATGATACGGAGAAAGTGGCAGCGTGTCGGAAGCTGGTGGAAGAAGGGATCGACTGGCCCTGTGAAGTGCATAAAAACTATGCGGAGAGCAATATGGGCTGCAGAGATCGTGTAGCGTCAGGCATCACATGGGTATTGTCTCAGGAAGAGCGCACCATTATTCTGGAGGATGATGTGGTACCGGCAGAAGATTTCTTTCCGTATATGGATACGATGCTGGAGGCCTATAAAGATAACCGGAAGGTGATGATGGTCTCCGGAACCAATCTGCTGAAGAACTATCATATGCCGATGCCGTATACTTTTTCCTGTTTTTCCAGTATCTGGGGCTGGGGCACATGGGCAAGGGCGTGGAATCTGTATGATGTGGATGTAAAGGACTGGCCGGAAGTGAAGGCATCGGAGAAACTGGCGGGGATTCATGGACACTTTTCCTATATGTTCCTGAAGAAGGATATTGACAGTGTTTATACCCATACAAAGGATACATGGGACATCCAGTGGGATTACTGCCGCCATATACACCGTGGGCTTGGCGTGGTGCCCAGGGAGAATCTGATCCGTAATATCGGTTTTGACCGGGAAGATGCTACCCATACGACCGGAAGTACCGTAGAGGATTTTTCGTATGGCAAGATGACTTTTCCGTTGCCGATCGTTACCTCCGTCCGGCGTGATCTGGAATACGATAAGGCCTATATCAATAAGTATTTCGGCATGCGCAAGGTCGTGAATTTTGTGAAGAAGAAACTGAAGAAAGAAAAATGAAAAAGGTGACAATGGCGGGTGTTTGCTGTTGTTGTGAGACGGGAGGAATTTTGGATGTATATCCCGAAAAAAGAGGATATCGATCTGCTGGTATATGATTTTGACGGTGTGATGACGGATAACCGTGTCACCGTGGACGAAAACGGAAAAGAGAGCGCTACGGTCAGCCGTGGTGACGGTTACGGTGTGGGGATGATCCGCAAGGCAGGCATCCCGCAGCTGATCCTGTCCACGGAAGTAAATCCTATCGTGGCGCACCGCGCAGCGAAATTAAAGATCCCCGTGATCCACAATGTGCCGGACAAGGCCGTAGCTTTGAAGGAGTATTGTGAGAAAGAGGGCTTTGACCTGAATAAGGTATTTTATATCGGCAATGATCTGAACGACTACGCAGCGATGCAGCTGGTGGGAAGGATCGGCGCTCCCGCAGACGCCGAAGAGGAGATTCTTGAGATCGCTGACTGGATCTCCGGCAAAAAGGGCGGCTATGGAGTGATACGTGAGTTAGCCCGTATATTATGCGGCAACCCGATGGCAGATGTAACATGACAAGGAGCCGGGGCAGATAAAGCAGTTTTCGAAGCCTTGCCGGAGCAGTTCGCAAGCCCAAGCAGCCTGCACTTGCCCGAAGCTCTGTTTAAGCGCAGCACACGCCCACGTTCTTTTTTTGGGCGTGTGCAAGCGAGTTAGCGAGGGCAAGTCGGGGTTATAGACAACTACTACATCGCAAGGAATCCCCCCAGAGGGTCCCCCCTTGCGAATATCCTAAGGCATCCTCCCGCAAGCGGGCCCCTCCTTAGGATGAGTGCACAGCTCGAAAACTGTCTTTACTGCCCAGGCGAAAGTCGAAGAGTACAGGAGACAACATGGAAAAGATCGCGGTCTTGATGACCTGTCATAATCGAAAGGAGCATACGGTGGCGTGCATCCGTTCCCTGGCAGACGGGGCGGAGGTGCAGGCAGAATTGCGTTTTGTGGTGGTGGATGCGGGCAGCACGGATGGCACAAAGGAGGCTCTGAAGGAATTGGCATCGGAAGGTTTCCAGATCCGGCATATACTGGCACCGGAAAATCTGTTCTGGAACGGCGGTATGCGCATCGCAATGAGGTATGCTGCAAAGTATATGAAAGATTGCGCCTATACCCTGCTGGTAAATGACGATGTGGTATTTTATCCGGGGACGGTGGCGACGCTGATCGCAAGGCTTACAAAGTACCGTACCGATGCTGTGGTGGGGGCGACAAAGGATAGCACGGGGCAGCAGAGCTATGGCGGTGTCAGAAAGAAGTCGAAGTATACGGCGAGATATGAACTGATCCCGCCGAGTGAGGAGCCGGAGCAGTGCGATACTTTTAACTGCAACTGCCTGTTGCTGACCTATGACTGTTTCCGCCGGATGGGGAACCTGGATCCGGCGTATGTGCACAGTATGGGAGATTATGATTACGGCATGCGCCTGAGCCATAGGGGATGTACCGTGATCAATACAGCGGATTTTGTGGGCGAATGTGATGATAATGAGAAGACCGGCAGTTGGATGGATAAAGGATTGGAGCGTAAAAAAAGACTTCAGCTGAAGGAAGGGCCGAAGGGGCTGCCGAGAAAAGACTGGTATCATTTTGTGCGAAAAAATTATAGTTTTCCGGCTGCGGTGTATCACAGTGTGACACCGTATCTGAGAATACTGTTGAAAGTATAGGAGGACAGGAAGATGAGCAAACGAGTATTGGTAACCGGTGGTGCGGGATTTCTGGGATCACATCTCTGTGACCGCCTGATCGCGGAGGGGAATGATGTGATCTGTCTGGATAACCTGTTTACCGGCAATAAGAATAATATCCGGCATCTGATCGGACACCCGTATTTTGAATTCATCCGGCACGATATCACGGAGCCGATCCATCTGGAAGTGGACCAGATCTACAATCTGGCGTGCCCCGCCAGCCCGGTGCATTACCAGTATAACCCGATCAAGACTACCAAGACCAGTGTGCTGGGAGCCATCAATATGCTGGGGCTGGCAAAGCGTGTACATGCGAGGATCCTGCAGGCATCCACCTCAGAAGTATATGGCGATCCTGAGGTGCATCCGCAGCCGGAGAGCTACCGCGGGTGCGTCAATACCATCGGTATCCGATCCTGTTATGACGAAGGAAAGCGTGTGGCAGAGACATTGTTCTTTGACTATTACAGACAGAATCATGTGGATATCAAGGTGATGCGTATCTTCAATACCTATGGGCCGAATATGCATCCCAATGACGGCCGTGTGGTGTCCAACTTTATTGTGCAGGCACTGCAGGGCAGGGATATCACGGTGTACGGCGACGGTTCACAGACCAGAAGTTTCTGTTATGTGGATGACCTGATCGAAGGTATGGTACGCCTGATGAATTCACGCGACGGCTTTACGGGACCGGTGAATATCGGTAATCCGGGCGAGTTTACCATTAAACAACTGGCTGAAATGGTGATCGAGCTGACCGGCTCCAAATCAAAGATCATTTATGAGCCGCTGCCCTCGGATGATCCGCTGCAGCGTAAGCCGGTGATCGAATTGGCGAAAAAAGAACTGGGATGGGAACCGACCATACCTTTGGAGGAAGGATTGAAGAAGACGATCGAGTATTTCAAACTGATCGTTTAAGCCGGGCATGAAGATATCATTCATAAAAAAATGGAAGCTGTGGACCTTTCTGCCGGTTGTGGTGATGATCGTGCTGATCTTTCGCTTTTCGCTGCAACCGGGAAATGTCTCGGATGCGACCAGCGGCCGTGTGGCGGAAAAGATCTATGATGCGCTGGATCGCGGACGCAATCCGCTGACTTCAGTACAGAAGAATCTTTTTAATACTTATATCCGTATGTTTGCGCATATGACAGAGTTTGCGTTGCTGTCCGTATTTGTCGGTGTGGCGGCAACGGTAAACGGGATCCGGCGCTATCTTCGCAGTTTTTATATGTTTTTCCTTTGCCTTCCGATAGCGATCATTGATGAGTTGATCCAAAGTTTTGTTCCGGGGCGGGAATGTGATCTGATCGATCTGACCAAGGATCTGTTTGGAGCAGGTCTGATGGCGGTATTCTTTTTCCTTTTCGGGATAATACGGACACTGGATACGGAATGTATCGATGAGAATAACCGACGCCGAAAGTTTATGAATATCCGTATCGATGACGTGGCGTTTTCGGAAGCGGTGGAAAAGATCCGTGCGTTCGCCGGTGCAGAGGGAATGCATCTGGTGATCACACCGAATGCGGATCATATCGTGAAAGCAGAGAAGGATGCGGAGTTTCGGGAACTTTATGACACGGCTGATCTGGTAGTGGCGGATGGGATGCCGCTCCTCTGGATCGCGGATTCGCTGGGCTGTCCGTTGCTGGAGCGGGTAACGGGGGCGGATCTGCTGCCGGAGGTGTGTGGTGTTGCGGCAAAAGATCAGAGACGTATGTATCTGCTGGCTACGGATGAAAAGGTGGTAAGTGCAGCGGTGGCAAAGATCAAAGCGGATTATCCGGGCATTCCGGCGGTGGATGGCTATGCGCCTTCCATGTCCTTTGCGGAGGATGCGGAAGAGAGTGAGCGTATTCTGCAAAAAGTAGCGGAGTTCCGGACAGATATTCTGGTGGTTGGTTTGGGAGCGCCCAAATCGGAAAAATGGATCGCGATGTATAAGGACCGGCTGAAATGTCGTGTGGCTCTGCCGTTTGGCGGAGCAGTCAGCTTCATTGCAAGAGAGAAAAAGCGTGCACCCAAGTGGATGCAAAGGCACGGGCTGGAATGGTTTTCAAGGTTTCTGCAGGAACCGGTGCGGTTGTTTCGCCGGTATTTTATTGATGATGTAGGGATTTTTTGGCTGGCACTGAAATACCGTGACCGGACGATCGCGGGCTATACGGGAAAAGAGCAGGATGTTTAAATGCAGTGCATTAGCGGGTGCGTGGAATGGCGAAAAATATCAGTGTGATGGAACAGATAAAAAAGACTGATCCGGATAAATACTGGTGGATATCTTCGGATCAGGGATCGTCCAGGCGTATGGAGGCCGGGAAGCTTACGGTGGCGGTGGATCTGACGGCACTCGGAGAGCGTATGAGCGGCCTGGAGCGTTATGCCTACCGGATCACGGAAGCGCTGATCCATACGACACGCAAGGTGCGGTTTATCTTGGTGGTACGGAACGAAGTGCCGGAACTGCTGCAGGACTGGTGCAATATCTCGCGAGTATCTTTTTGTGTGATCAAGGGAGGGAATAAGCTGCTGGTCAATCAGTTGCGGCTGCCCGTAGTCATGAAAAAACTGAAAGCGGACCGCTATCTGTTTCCTGCGTTTCCGGTGCCGTTACGGTTTAAAATGCCGAATACTTATGGACTGATCGCGGATCTGGCCTGCTTTCATTGTCCGGAAACCATGAAGCGCAGCTCGGTTATGTTTTTCCGGAAAGGGTATGCCCATACGGTCAAAACCAGTCATAAGGTGATCACGATCTCACAGGAATCCCGAAATAATATCTTGTTCAGATATGTGTATTTCCGGCACTGGATCGAAAAGGATGATGTGATCCTGGCACCATGTGCACCGGATAAGAAAGCCAGACGCCCGGCGGAGGATGTGATCGATGCCGTGCGTGCCAAATATGAACTTCCGGAGAAATACTGGCTGTGCCTTTGTACGATGGAACCGAGAAAGAATCTGCCGATGCTGCTGCAGGCCTACCGGGAATTGCGTCAGGCCGGTGAGGTGTTGCCGCCGCTGGTGCTGGCCGGGCGGGAAGGCTGGAAAAACAAAAAACTGCACGAAGAGATCAGCCGGTTTGAATCCGGTGAGACGGGCAGCACGGAAGACATCCTGTATATGAAGAGTCTGTATGTGATGGGAGCAGTGCCGGAGGAAGATCTTCCGGCCCTCTATGCCGGCGCAGAGTGTTTCCTTTTTCCGTCCAAATATGAAGGGTTTGGACTGCCGCCACTGGAGGCGCAGAGTTATGGTGTGCGGAAGATCGTGGTATCCGATATCCCCGTACTGCGGGAAGTGATGGGAAATACCGCATTTTACTTTGCCAACACCCCGGAAGATCTGAAAAAGGCATTGTTGCAGGCGCGTGTGTGGCAGGGCTGCAGCGCGAATAAGATACATCGTAACCTGGCGAGGTTTTCATGGAGATGTTCCGCGGAAGCAATCTGGAAGGAAATGGAAAAGGACGAGAGATCGGGGATGGAAAGGCTATGAAACAGAGTGCAGGATGTGAACAAATGCATACAGACCACGAGCCACCACATACCTGGAAAGATTATGTACGCCCCCTGATCCCGAGGGGGATTCTGAATGCGCGGAATGCTTATAAAGACCAGCGTGCACTGGCGCATTTCAGCAGTCTTTCACATAAAGCTTTTGTGAGGGGAAAACGCCCTGCGGGGATTAATCTTTACGGAGATGATGCCGCGGGAACGGGGTTGAGCCGGAGCGTACAATTGTTGCAGGCAGCTTTTACTGCGGTTCAGCTGCCGTTTTCTTTTCATCATATGGAGGAGTGGTCCGGAAGGCCGTTGAATGCAGCGGCGGAAACGGGGCAGCCGGACTATGCGGTCAATCTTTTTCACCTGCAGCCGTCCATCTGGCTGTCTTTTCTGAAACAGTTTGACCGGAAACATCTGGATGAGCATTATAACATTGCTTTTTGGCTTTGGGAGACTCCGGAGCTTCCGAAAGAATGGCATATGGTGTGTGACTTCTTTGACGAGATCTGGGTACCGTCAGCGTTCATTGCAAAGGCGATCCGCAAAGTAACGGATCAGCCCGTGAAGGTGATGTATTACGGATTGTATGATGAGAAGGAAGAAGTGCCGGATGCGGTGGCGGCCCGCCGGCGGCTGGGGGTGCCGGAGAAGGATATGCTTTGCCTGGTACTGTATGATGGGCGCAGCAGTATCGAGCGAAAAAACCCATATGGTGCTCTGGAGTCATTTTGCAGGGCATTTCCGACCGTGCCGGAGGATGTGTGGCTGGTGATCAAAGGCAAGGGATTTACCGGACGGGAGAAACGCAGATTGCAGCGGATACTGAAAGGGCGCCGGCATACCCTGTGGGTGGAGGGCCTGATTCCCAGACAGGAGATCCGGGAATTGCTGGCAGCGGCAGATGTATTATTGTCTCTGCATCGTGCGGAAGGATTCGGGCTGCCGGTAGCGGAAGTGATGCAATGCGGTGGGGTGCCGGTTGCAACAGATTATTCTTCTACCAGAGAATTTCTGGACGATACTTGTGGCTGTCCGGTGCATTACCGCTTGTTGCGTACGAAAAAAGACTACAGTCTGTATCGGAAGGGAACCATCTGGGCAGATCCGGATGTGGAGGATGCCGCTGATAAGCTGCGAATGCTCTATGAGAACCCGGCTATGCGCCGGCGGTTGGGGCAGTCGGCGCAGGCAAGGATCCGTGAAATGCTGAGCGTTGTAAAGTCCGGAGATCGGATCAAACGGCGTGTTTTGGGGATTACCGGCAGCGAATAAACATCTTGCCTTCCCCCTCAATATAGGGTATACTTACTTTCGTATGCACATTATATAGTGTAACTGTATGTTTTTAGAGAGAAAGCGAGGAGCAAGCATGAAACGAGCATTGATCACAGGCGTTACTGGACAGGACGGATCGTATCTGTCGGAGTTCCTGATCGAAAAGGGATATGAAGTACATGGTATCATTCGTCGGTCTTCGGTAGACTTCCGGGACCGTATCGCGCATCTGGAGGGACATCCTCAGTTCCATCTGCATTACGGAGATCTGTCGGATACCTCTTCGTTGGTAAAGGTGATCGGTATGGTACGGCCGGACGAGATCTATAACCTGGCGGCACAGTCTCATGTGCAGGTTTCCTTTGATGCACCGGAATTTACAGCGGATATCGATGCGACCGGCGTGCTTCGTGTACTGGAGGCAGTACGTATCACCGGGCTGGCAGAGACCTGCCGCATCTATCAGGCATCCACTTCCGAGCTTTACGGCAAGGTAGAAGAGGTGCCGCAGAATGAGAAGACACCGTTCCATCCGTATTCCCCTTATGCAGTAGCAAAGCAGTACGGTTTCTGGATCACCAAGGAGTACCGTGAAGCCTACAATATGTTCTGCTGCTCCGGTATCCTTTTTAATCACGAATCGGAGCGTCGTGGGGAGACCTTTGTTACCAGAAAGATCACGCTGGCAG
>JAFXQR010000057.1 GCA_017526985.1 Lachnospiraceae bacterium | reverse complement strand
GCGAGAAAACTGTCTTTACTGCCCGGCGACTTGGCGGAGACTACGGCAGGCCAGAGTCCACCTCATCCGGCGCTGGCGCGCCACCTTCCCCTCAAGGGGAAGGCAAGATGCCTTCCGTGAGGTGATCGACAGCCCTACAAATACGAATTATTGCTATTCAAGAATCACTAAAAAGCCCTCGGTTGTAACACCAACCGGGGGCTTTGTTTTGTGAATACCTTGGATATTCTCATCTCATTTCAAAAATTAATATATCACATTCTCAAGCAAATGTCAAATCACACCTCAGAACAGATCTGTAGAGAAGATCACATCATTGATGACCTTGACACGGGTACCTTTGACACCGGCGGAGTGCGTTGTGATGATGCCGGCACCTTCCAGCTTACGCACAGCGTTGACTACGACCGATCTGGCGATCTGGATCTCTTCCGCTACACGGCTGGTGACTACCAACGCTTCTTCGCCCGGACGCACCTGATCCAGAATAGCCGCCGCTGCCTGGCGCTCCGATGTGGTCATGGCCTCCAGAGCACCACGTACCACCTGCTCCCGCTGATCACTGGCATTGGCTTCTTCCGAAAGCGAACGCATCAGCTCCAGCCCGATGACAGACACAGCGTATTCCACCAGAATGATGTCGTCCATATCATACCAGCCATGATCTTTATAGAGGAACAATGTTCCCAGCCGCTCGCCGCCGATAAAGATCGGAGATGCCACCGCATGATAGCGTGCCCCTTCCGATGCCAAATCTGTCGAAAATCCGAGGGTCATCATATTTACATTGTCCTGCGTGGACAAGATGGACATAAAGCGCTCATTTAAGGAATCGTCGATCCGTGCGCCCTCTTCATAGGCCAATAGCTCGCCGATCTTGTGTACGCCTTCTGCCTGCCCGCAGCCCAGAACCTTGCCATGCTTGCTGAATACAAACACATCTGATCCCAGTACTTCCTGCATCACATCGCAGATATCCGAAAATACCACCTTGGAGGTGCCACGGTTGTGCAGCAGTCTTCCGATTTTTCTTGTTTTATCCAATAATGCTATACTACTCATCTTCTTTTATTTCCCCCACGTATCCACATTGCTCATCCGCGCATACCAGCTTGCTGCCCTTACGGAGCATCATACCGCCACACTGCGGACACTTTTCCTTCACCGGCCGGTTCCATACCATAAAGTCACATTCCGGTATGTTCTCGCAGCCATAATAACGCCGGCCTTTCTTTGTCATACGGATCACGATCTCCTTGCCGCATTTCGGGCATTCTACACCCACTTTCTCATAATACGGCTTGGTATTGCGGCACTCCGGAAATCCCGGGCAAGCCAGAAATCTTCCGTGCGGTCCGTATTTGATCACCATCTTGCGGCCGCAATTCTCGCACTCCACATCCGACTCTTCATCACGGATCTCGATATGGGACATTTCCTCTTCTGCGTGCTTTACTGCCTCGTCCAGATCCGGATAGAAATTGGAAATGATGGTACGCCAATTGGTCGCCCCTTCACCTACGCTGTCCAGCAGTCCTTCCATGGTCGCAGTAAACTTCACATCCACGATGGCCGGGAACTCGTCCTTCATCACCTTATTTACCACTTCACCAAGCTCGGAAACATACAGATTTTTGTTTTCTTTCAAAATATAGCGGCGTCCAAGGATCGTCGTGATGGTCGGTGAATAGGTAGACGGTCTTCCAATGCCCAGTTCTTCCAGCGCGCGCACCAGACTTGCTTCCGTATAATGCGCAGGCGGCTGTGTAAAGTGCTGCTTCTTCTCCAAGGAATCAAAACTGATCTTTGTCTTCTCATCCACATCCTTAAGCAAAAAGCTGTTTTCTGCTTTCTCATTGTCTGCATCGGTATAGACTTTCATAAAGCCGTCAAAACGGATACCGGATGCACTGGCCGAGAAAGTAATACCTTTCGCTTTCAGCTTCATAGACAATGTATCATAAACCGCCGGTGCCATCTGGCTGGCTGCAAAACGCTTCCAGATCAACTGGTACAGACGATACTGCTCTCTGGGCAGCTTACTCTTTAACAGTTCCGGTGTCTTGGTGATATCCGTCGGACGGATGGCTTCATGCGCATCCTGGATCTTCTTGTCATCCTTCTTGGCTACTGCACCGGATTTTAAATACTCCTCGCCAAACTGTGCCACGATATAGTCATGCGCCATTACCTGCGCTTCTTCCGATACACGGGTAGAATCGGTACGCAGATAAGAAATGTAACCGTCTTCGTACAAGGTCTGTGCCGTACGCATGGTCTTCTGCGTAGAAAAGTTCAGCGCCTTGCTTGCTTCCTGCTGCAGGGTAGAAGTGGTAAAGGGCAGCGGTGTCTTACGGGTACGCTCGCCACGCTTTACTTCCTGAATGGTAAACTCCGCCCCTTGCAAAAGCGCCTCGATACGATCTGCCTCCGCCTTGCTGTCGATGGTCTTCTTGCCGTTTTCATCACTATAGAAAGACGCAGTGAAACTCTTCTTTCCGGAGCCTGCCTTTAAGATAGCCTCCAGTGACCAGTATTCCTTCGGAATGAATGCCGCGATCTCATCTTCACGATCACAGATGATACGCAGTGCTACCGACTGCACACGCCCTGCAGAAAGCCCTCGCTTAATCTTTGCCCACAAAAGCGGAGAAATACGATAGCCCACCATACGATCCAGAATACGGCGTGCCTGCTGTGCATCCACCAGATCCATATCAATATCTCTGGGATGCTTTAAAGACTCCTTTACCGCATTTTTCGTGATCTCGTTAAAAGTGATACGGTGTACCTTCTTCTCCCCCAGCTTCAGCGCCTCATACAAGTGCCAGCTGATGGCTTCTCCCTCACGATCGGGGTCGGTTGCGAGATAGATATTATCTGCCTTCTTCACTTCCTTACGAAGCTTCGCCAGCACATCCCCCTTTCCGCGGATCGTGATATATTTCGGTTCATAATCATGCTCTACATCGATGCCAAGGGAAGACTTCGGCAGATCGCGCACATGTCCGTTGCTTGCCAACACTTCATAGTTGCTTCCCAAAAACTTCTTGATGGTCTTCACCTTTGCAGGCGACTCCACAATGACCAGATTCTTTGCCATACTTACTCCTTCATTTCTCCCGCCACCCTCTTCTCTTTTGGTGGCTGTATTTCTCAAAATGATGTCACGCACTTCAATATACTATAAAACTGTTTTCTTGGCAAGGGGATTTGTGTAGACAATAGAGCAAATTTTTTAGAAATAAGAAAAACTCCGATCTGCATATAACGGATCGGAGTTTTCATAAATCTTTTATTGATTACTCGCAGGTATCAGTACGGTAATTAGCGTTGATATGCGTCCACAATTTACTCTCCTGTGTGGAATCAGGAAATCCATTAAATGACATAGGATAATAATACATGTTAACAATCCTCTCGGTAAAAGCAGCAGCTCCACCGACTACACCTGTTTTAAAGTAGCAACGAATCCGCACTCTTAAATATCCGTTACATTTTCCAACCAAATCCTTCCAGTAGGAAGGTGCACCTTCTGTTGTACTATCATGGTATATATTTTTGGTCGTTGACATTACTAAATTGTTGTTATTGAATTCTGTGTCTCTAAAAAATTGATACTCTCCACCACATCCAAACCATAATGAACCATTATATCCCATCATAATATCACTGGCACTGGAATTCTTAAAACGGAAATCACTTGCCTGCCCCGGAATTACAATTTTATCATTTGTAAAATCATAGTCTGCAACTTTAATATTCTGAATCTTAGGATAAGTAGTTCTTGACCTATAACCAAACCCACTTCCAAATGTTGTTTTATACTCATCAACCGCTTTTCCATCCCAGCTAGCAGGGATCTCAGCATACATCTGTGCTTCTATTTCAACCTTAGGCATACAACCAGGACATACACAAATTCCTGTTACAGGAACAATAGATCTTAGGGGTTTACTATCAGAAATTGTACGCATATACAAAGGCATATCATACATAGTAACCGCTTCTGTATAAACCTTGATCTCCTTTGTATTTGTTTCACATGCCGGATCAGTAGAACAGATAAGGATACAATCATAATCTGATTTATCCCAATCAGTTCCCAAGTCTCCGCCTGGTGTTACCTGAATCGTAGGATTAATATACACATCCGTCAATTCCGTACCACCAACACTCGGATGAGAACCCGTTAACGTATACAGAGAAGAATACTTAGTTTTGTCCGCAAATTTAAAATACTTATAATCAGGAGAAGGTGCAACTGACGCAACATTATAGGTATGAATACGTCTTACATTCAATCCCGTACCGGATGGTCCAACAGTTACACCTTTGGGCTGAGGTCCACCGGTTCCCGGTTGATTACGAAGATAAATATCCTTCATATAGGAATAATGATACTCATGGTTCTGCATTTCTACCATCAAAGTAACCATATCCGCATTCTTATAGCCCTTGATAACACTGTTACCACTTACAGCCCCGTCTTCTGCCGGCTCTTCATGGACATCAACTACAAGAGACCGCACTCCTTCTGCCATCACTGCATAAGTCGTATTACCACTCACCGTTCTCTTCATCATCAAACGGGAATGATCATTTTCATTATCTCCATAACCTACCGGTGAAGGTTTAGTACCCGCACAAACATCAAATTCCAATCCGATGACATATTCTACCGGTGTTACCCCATTTGCCAAACCACTATCCGGATCATACTGAACAAGTCCGCTTTTGATAGTGATCAGATTAGAAGATACACTACCATACGTTTTCGGATCAAATGTTACTTCTGTCGTTGCTCCCATCAAAAGATCTTCCATCTGAAGCATTGCTGCCTGTGCCTCTTCCTGCAGAGCAACTTCAAAGGTACCTTTTTCATACAATTGAGAGCTATTGATCATAAGCGCGCCAAGTTCCGCCATTACAACTAATAGCACGGCTACAGCTACAATTGTTTCTACCAGCGTATAACCTTTATTGTTTTTCATACTCTCCTCCTTACTGATTACTCCAGAGTTACTTCTACTTTTCCGGTTTCCAGGTAGATTAATACCTTCATGTTCTTTCTTCCATTCGTCAATAAGAACATATTATACTTATTTTGAGCGTCTCCTATACCTGCTGTTCTCAACATCCCTGACGAAGTAAATCTGAGTTCTGATGACACAATTTCGCTAGCCAGCGTTGTATCGCTATAATCTGTCGCATACTTAGCCGTCATTGTCACAGGCATTTTGGTGATCACTTCCGGTTGGCCATCCCCAATCCTGGCATAGACACTTCCGTGCTGTTCATATAATGTCAGTTTTCCCGCTTCTGTTCCTTTTGACATACTGGTAGTTCTGGCTGTCCGGATAATGTTCGTTAATCTGGTAGCTGCTTTACTGACATTCGCATTGCTGACCAAACTATAGGATATCCCCACCAAACCAAGCAATATCGCCGAGATTGCCAATACGATCAAAAGTTCAACAAGAGTTACGCCTCTATTATTCTTAACAATACTTTTCACCACTAGTGCCCTCCTTGCCTTTATTCCTTGATCCAGTTCGCAAAAGCTACACAAGGACTCCCTGCAGGCGTACCAGCCCCACCATTGGACATAAATTTGGCCAATTCCTGATCCGCGCTTGGATTAAGGATAGCATCACCGGAAATATAATAGTGAACATCCTGAATATTGGCAGCCGTTGTAACATTCTTAGAGCAGTACATTGTATGCCCAGTGGTGGATGTATAACTGATCACTTCATCGTAATCCGTTCTGGCCTGCCACTCTGCATTTGTAAGAGAATCTGCATTCGGTTTATGTGCATAGATTCGGAAAATTCCATCAGGAACTGTAATCCCTTTTTCTGCTAATTCCGCTTTTGTATACACATCGTCTTCTGTGGCAAGTACTGCTGCTGCTGCGCCCATCGTTCCATTAGACCCGCCAACATTACCTGCATAAAAGATCGATTTGGCTGCATCATAAGCCTCCTGTGTCATCGATCCAAAATAGTTATCTACATTGGATCCTGTGGACATTTCAATTTCTCCACCAGACTGACTCATCAAATTTACATACGTAGAATTTGCAAATTTTGCATTATTCAACGCAATCGTCCCCAAACCAAAAACCAAACTATTGCTATATGAATAACCATCAGCATCCACCTGGTACCAATAATTTGAAACATTTCCCAAAGTGCCACCAAAATTTACTGTTGTTAAACCACCACTGGTCTTAAAATTCCCATCCGCACGAGCCTTAATAAAGTCAGCTACCGGATAATCCGTAACTTCGCCGCTATCACCTAATTTTCTAATTGAGACAGAGTTTGCAAACATTTTGGGTGTCAAACCATCCGGATAATCTGTTTCTACTAATTTCCAATTATAACCTGTATTAACACCTGTTCCAGCCTGGCTCTTCTTAAAACTGGAATCATTCGTTTTAGTATCTGCTGTATATGTCCAATTATCGGATATTATTTTGGTATCACCTGACGGATTAGATCCGTTCATAGTAACCTTTCCGCGTACATATATTTTCCCGGGTCCTAAAACATAAATTGTACAACCATCGCCTACATTCAGGTCTCCATCAATATACATATTACCGCCAACATACATGATCCCGCCAACACCCGAAGTTCCTTTTGACAGATTCACATTTCCGTCAACATAACTAAAGCCACCTAAAACATATACTACACCACTATCATGAACGTACATACCATATCCTTTACCGGCATCCTTTAAGTAAAGATTTCCTGCGATCACTTGAGTAATATCCATGATATTATATGAACCATTTGTAAGGATACTGAAATCCTTCAAACCTTCACTACTTTTATATGCCTGCGGAAATCTGAATTCAATGTCCGTAGTGATAGAACTTACATAGTTGCCATGTTCATCATCCAGAGTAGTAGTAACCTGAACACCTCTTAAAATAATCTTAGAATGCGCTGTATCTTTAACAAATGTATCCTGTGTATAGGATGCACCATCTTTATAAATACAGTTTACAGAGATAGACTCAACCCCCGGCGTCTGATTTGCCACAGTGATCATATTGTTTAATTTTGTCACATCATAAACCGTATAGTTACCTGCAGTAACTTTCAATTCATCTTCGACTTTTTTTATCGGGTCTGAAGCATTGGTTACCATTGCTGAAACGTCTGCTGTGATCTCATCCAGAGCAAACTCTGTCGTATAAAAATTATCCGTTGCATTATGGCGCATAATTTTCATATTATAGTTCATGGTTGCCGCATAAAGTAATGTCGTAGCCAAAATAGTGATAAACATCACTCCAATCAATACAGAGACCAGCGCCACACCTTTATTTTTCTTTTCTAATCCGAAGCTCATAATCAACTCCTCCTCATCAATCCGTTTTCTGGTTTCTGCTCATCATGCCACCCTCCAAAGTTACCAATGGAGTTCGGCCAAATGTGATATAAGTAGGATCAGCAATATCTGCTTCATATCGATCGCTACTTGTATAAAGAGTTGTCCCATCCTCACTTACTGTTTCTTCATAAGTATATTCGTAAACCGTCAATTTTACATTATATGTAAAATAATCATTGTCCGTTGCCGATTCAGTATCTGCCATTGGTGTGAACACTACAACAACATCAAAATAGTACTGATCCTTATTCACACGGGTATATACCATATACGCCATACGAGGCAAGTGTTGTCGTGGTATACTTTCTGCTGGTTTACTGCCATCGTCTGAGTACCCAAAATATAATCTTTTATCAGCAGATTCCGGATACACAGTATAACCATTACTATCTTTCTTTACTACTCCACCTTCCAATATCGGCTGTCGATCCTCATACGGACCTAAAACCTTATGCGCAGGATCACTAGGTGCCTTCAATGTCCCCATTAAAAATGCATCAGTTAATACAGATGTCGCCACCACCTCTTCCAAAGGGATTGGCCTACTTGCGACAAAAGAATCGTTTTCATTACTGGATACCGTTCTCCAACTGTTCGGCTTACTGGAATCCGGGAATATTGCTCCATATTTAGATACTATATCCGCGGAAAAAGTAATCCGTCCAGGATTGATATCTGTAATCTTGTCGGAAGGGAAATTTACCTGAACCGCATGGGTTCCACCCATGTTATAATACCCTTCATTTATACTTGAAAAAGCATACTTTGCCGAATTGTCAGAAATACTCATTCCAAACCCGCCGGTGACATCATCAAGCCCCTGTATGACATCCTCGTAGGATTTGCCCGCAAAACCTTCCATAATATCCTGAGCCACATCCGTGGCGATCATAACTTTACGTCCTTTATTATTCACCTTGGACGCTGTCAAAAAATTCTTCATCAGAGGCGTAATGATTATGGCAAAAAGCGCCAAAGCCACAACAATCTCTATCAAAGTAATACCTTTATTTTTTTTGAGTGTCTTCACTTTCATAATCCCGCACCTCTTTTTTACTTGCACTACCTGTTTTTACAAATCATCTGCCAGCCCCGATCAATCGGGACCAGCAGATGTTCTTTCATTAATTCGCTGCCGGAGCCTCCGGTTCAGCATTTTCAGCACTTATTTCTTCAGGATTAGTAATCTCTACCTCTTCATCTACACGATCTTCAAGCGGTTCAAGAAGCAGCGGCCCAAAGATACCATCCTCTTCGTTGCCTCTGAGGTCGTTCAGATCCAGATCCGGATCGATCTCAACATCCGGAAGTACTCTGTCTTCACCCTTTACCGCATACTGGTTGATCGTCATACTACCGGTGATCAATCCCTCTTCCACTTGCATAGACAACTGGCTATACGTCATGGGATCCTCATAGTCCAACAGATACTGCAACAGATATTTCATTGTCGCATAACTGTTATTATACGGCTCATAATGATCCTCTCCTTCATAAAGAACCAGTGTCGTACCTGTCCCAAAGGAAACTGTCGAACTATTTGTCACTCCCCAGTATGTTTCTTCTGCGCCTTCTGCTGAAATCTGGAACTCATCATTTGCTCCGAAAGCAACCGAGTTAAACAGGAACGGGAATTCTCTATACATAACACCGGATTCCTCGTCCTTCTTAAAGGAGCTACGTTCTGTATTTAACAAGAACATAGTGAAGTTCTCAGGTTTGATATCCGCCGGATAAGAAGCGATGATCTTATCACGTTCCTCATGATATCGATCAATCTCAGCGAGATAGAAATCTCTGTTCTGATTCATCTCTTCCAACTGTGCCAACCGTTCTCTTAAGCTTTCGTTTGTTGCCTTCTGGATCTCCGTATCCTGTCTGGTATCCTTTGCATAAAACACATAGGGCAAAACGATCACACAAATGATCAGCATGAGAAGTATGAGTTTTTTATCACGATCTGACATATTCATTGCGCCGCACCTCCTTCTGCCTCAGTTTCCGGCTCCGGTAAATAACCGATGTGGCAGCTTACACTATATGTGGTCTGTTTCTGAAGTTCCAAGTCATAACCATTTTCGACAACCTCTTCAGGAAGTTCCATACCATCTTCATACAGGATTGGATCCAGATTTACAAGATAATGCTCTCCCGTTTCCGGATCCACCCTTTCTTCCTGCTGATAATAATATACCGGTTCGCCCTCTTCGTCATATCCAAGTATGATCATGGTTCTGTATTCTTCTGAGAAGGACGGGATCACAAAATTTCTAACATAATCCAAACGTCCGATCTCAACCATTACATCTGCCACTTCGTTCTTGGTTTCATCGTGCCAGCCAGATACCAATGTGAAGTTCACATCACCATTGCTAAAACTAATGCTATCCATGTAGGATTCCTTCGGCAACTTTGTCTCCAGATCACCAATGAATTTCAATGCAACATCATTGTCATTGCGAGCCGAATCATCAAAAGCTTTGATCGCTTCATACTCTTCTTTTGCCTGCTCGTAACGCATTGCGATCTCTTCAATATCCTTGATCTCATCAATTCGTTTCTGCAATGCTGCCTGCTCATCCATAACTTTTTTATGTTGATACCAGGTGACACCGTTGAAGATTGCGCTGCCAACGGTAGCGACGATCAAAGCATAAACCAGATATCTGTTCAGATCGGCAGACTCCAACAAATTGCTCTTCTTCGCATTGCCGATGGTCAGGTTCATCGGATCGATCACAGAACCGATATTCGGCAGGTAACGAAGCACTTCTTCCGCCGTCAAAGCAGCCTGCCCCTTAATGGACACACCTGCCAAAGTTTCGAAGTGTTCTACCGGAGCACCCAACTCACGCTGCAAGATCTTCTCAATACCGGCGATTGCGGAACCTTCGCCAAAGATCTTGATACCCTGAAGAAGTTCGCCCGGGTTCTTGGTACGATGATATTCTACCGCACGTCCGATACCGTTTACCAGATAGGATACTGTCTGTGCATACTCATCTGCCGTTACGTGCTGATCCAAAAGAGCCTCATTGGAAAGAAGTGTCTTGGCATCTTTCTCAGAGATCTTCTTAACATCCATCAGTGCGTTGATAACGGCGTTCTTACCATAGTTAACGCTACGCTGCAGGACAAGCACTTTACCACGCATTACGTTTACGTATGTTGCGTCTTTTTCGATCTGAAGTACCAAATCCGTACGTCCTTCCTGCATCTGCAATGAGAGCAGCTGGATGACTGAGTTACCGAAATAGTCAATTGACTGTACCTTTAATTTCAGTTCCTCCGCCACTTCATAGTAGCCCTTTACGAGATCCAACGGTGCCGCCACTGCATTTATACGATACTTGCGGCCTTCTTCTGTCATGTAGTCTTCCAAAACAGAATAAGCGAACAGATAATCACCAGAATTACTCATCGGAAAATATTCGCTAGAGTTTGCCTGTAAAACCTGTCCCAGTTTCTTCGTGTTTTTGAAGTAGTTGATCTCAACTTCCTTGCTCGCAATCTTCTTACTGGAGACTGTGAAAATGACTTCTTTTGCCGTAAAGCCACGTCCAAAAATCGCCTGTCGGATTGCTTCCGCTGCAGCCGTAACATCTACCAGATACCCGTCATTAAAGCATCCGGTCGGTGTAGCGATCTCTGCTGCGTTGCTAAGGACTACCGTTTTGTTGTTGTTCTTCTGCATCTCGGCAACACGAATCGCATCGGACGAGATGTAGATAGTCAATACCTTGCTGGCCATCCTTGCTGTTCCCCTTTCATTAATTTAAGAATAATTTATGGATAGAAGCCGGTTCCCCGAGCCAAATCCCAAAAGCACGCGTTTCTGCCAATCTATATCAAATCTATTATATACAGATTGTTCTTTTTACGCCATCAATTCCGTGACTTCTTTTGTTTCATTGATGCAAATATAAGCAAAAATCCCATCATTATCTTATAGATGCAGTAAGGATCCCGATATACCATTCAATAATCTTCTGCCCGCAGATCATGGTAATGATCGCACCCATCGACAAATATGGGCCAAAAGCGAGTTGTCTGCCCTTTTTGAATACTGCCATCAGGATCAGATGGATCACCGCACCCAAAAGGCACCCCAGCAGCATCACGAGCAGAATACTCTTCCACCCCAAAAGCAATCCCAGTGCCGCCATAAGCTTCACATCACCACCGCCCATGGCTTCCTGGCCTCGATATTTGATCAATCCGATCAGCAAAAACAATCCGCTGACCGCCACCGCACCGATCAAATAATCCGACCAATGTTGCAGATCCGTCAATAAGCGTATAAAGCCCAAAAGCCCTATCACCAGATTCAATTCCGGCGGAAGTTCCTGGATCTCCCAGTCCACCAATGACTGTGCAAGTAAAATAGTCGCTGTAAAAGCATACAGCACAAACTGCCAGTCCATTTTATAAATATACAGGTATATCCCCCATAACGCTGTAGACAAAAGCACAAAGAAAAGTCGTTCCGTGGAAGATCGTTTTTCTCCGAATTCCAAGTAGGTTTGAAAGGAAAAGCGTCGCGCAGCATAGGCCTCCTTAAGTGCCTTTTCATCTTCCTCCTCCGGCTCAGGTCCCAATACGATCTTGTATGCCGCATAGCGATGCAGGAGTTTTCCCAAACATACACCAGCACAAATTGTCAATAAAAATACGCATACATCCACTTATGAAGATTATAGCAAACGCAATACGCATAGTCAAATCATATTTTATTGCATTTTATACAAAATCGTCCCCTGTTTTCCGTGCGTATTTTCCCATTCCTTTTCGCAAAAAACAGGTCCGCATAAGCGGACCTGTACTTAAATATCTCTTTTTTTGCTTTTTATGACAAAGCATCGTACAAAGTGAACATCGGGCTCAGAATTGCAATTACCAGGAAGCCTACTACAACTGCCATTACTACGATGATGGCCGGTTCCAAGATCGTCATCATCTGCTCGGTAGCCAGCTGCACATCATCTTCGTAATAATTTGCCACGTTTTCCAACATCTTCTCGATATTACCGGTTTCCTCACCGATCGCCACCATATGGATAACCATCGAAGGGAACAGTCCGCAGGACTTCAGTGGCTTGGACAGCGGCACACCTCGCATAACCTGTTCTTTTGCTTCTTTCATTGCTCTCTTATACAGCAGGTTCTCCATCGAACGCCCGGTGATCTCAATCGCATCTACCATCGGCACGCCGGCGGACAACAGTGTACAAAGAGTACGCCCCAATCTTGCGCAGGCGGATTTGGTCTTTACCGGGCCAAGTACCGGAAGCTTGATCGCCAGGGAAGATGTCACTTCCTTACCGGATTCCGTAGACGCATACGCCTTCCAGCCAAATATGATACCAATGATCAATATCAGCATCAGCCACCACCACGCAACAAAGAAGTCCGATATATGGATGACCGCCATAGTTATGGCAGGCATTTCAACATCCAGATCCGCAAACATGTTCATAAAGGTAGGAATTACAAAGGTCATTACGACAAAGATAACCGCTGCCATAACTATGACCAGGATGATCGGGTATGTGACCGCCTTTTTCACCGCCTGCTGCAATGCCGCATCTTTTTCAAACTGTACCGCCATACGGTCGAATGCTTTATCCAGTGAACCGGAAGCTTCACCGGCATCTACCATGTTGACCAGCATATCCGGGAAAACACCCGACTGCTTTCTCATGGAATTTGCCAACGTTTCACCTTTGGAAATACTGGTGTGTACGTCTTTGATCGCAGCTGCCAGCGCTTCATTTTCTGTCTGATCCGCCAGCATCATAAAGGAATCTACCACACTTACGCCCGCACCGTTGATCGACGAAAACTGATGGCAGAACAGCGCAAAATCTCGCGGCTGGATCTTTTTTCCTTTTGACAAAAAGTCAATCGGTGTTTTTAATCCTGTACCTTCCTCACAGCTCAAGACAATATTCTTATCCTGCTTGAGCATCACCATTGCCGCATCACGTGATTTTGCTTCCAGTGTCCCCTTCTTTTCCTTGCCTTGCGGGGTGATCACTTTGTAAACAAATTGTGCCATAAACCCTCCACCTCTTTCATAATTTTATGATGAACATCATCAATAACTACATTTTTATACTGCCGCAACCGTTCCTTCACCGTCTGTCAGGCTTTGTGTCGCCGCAGTCTGCGCATCCATATCATACGCCACACGAACCATTTCCGATACCGTCGTAATACCTTCTATTACATTACGTGCACCAGCCATACGCAATGTGTTCATACCTTCCGAAACAGCCGCCTGCTCGATCAGTTCAGCCGTTACTGTGTCATGCAATACACGACGGATCGCTGCAGAAATAGGCATGATCTCATATATAGCGCGGCGCCCTTTGTAACCATTACCGCACTTTTCGCATCCGCCCGGATTATATATCGTAAGCGGCTGATCCACCGGATAATCCAACAAGATCTTCTCCTGTCTGGTTGCCTCATGCGGCACTTTACATTCCGCACATAAGCGGCGCACCAAACGTTGTGCAATGATGCCCACCACAGCATCACCGATCATGTACGGTTCCACCCCCATATCGATCAAACGGGTAACGGATGCCGATGTTGAGTTCGTATGCAATGTTGAGATAACCAAGTGTCCGGTGATCGATGCCTGCACTGCGATCTGTGCCGTCTCAGCATCTCGGATCTCACCGATCATAATGATATCCGGGTCCTGACGAAGGATGGAACGAAGTGCCGCCGCAAAGGTCAGACCAGCTTTTACATTTACCTGCACCTGATTGATGCCGGCGATATTTGCCTCCACCGGATCCTCAACCGTGATGATATTTACATCCGGTTTGTTCAATTCGTTCAATACGGTATAGCAGGTCGTAGACTTACCGGAACCTGTAGGACCTGTGACCAGAATAATACCGTGCGGGTTATTCATAATACCATCCAAACGCGCTTCATCGTCCGGATAAAGACCCAAATACTTCTTTTCCTGTGTCAGACCTTGTTTCTTGGTAAGTCGCATAACGGTCTTTTCGCCGTATACCGTCGGCAGAATAGAAACACGGACATCGAATTCTACGCCATCTACAATATAGGTAAGACGGCCATCCTGCGGTTTTCTTTTTTCAGAGATATCCAAACCGGAAATGATCTTGATACGTGCCGTCATAGCTGCCAGCATGTTCAGATCATACTCCGCATCCTGCTGCAACATACCATCCACACGGCTTCGTATACGAAGTTTCTTTTCCATCGGTTCGATATGGATATCGGATGCACCTTCACGCACCGACTGCTGGATCATAGCTCGAACAATCTTTACAATGGGTGCCTCACCAACCGAATCATCCTCTTCCTTCTGATCCGTATCTCCAAACTCTGCCTTGTACTGATCAATAAATTCCTGTGCCGCTTCCTGATTCTGCTTTTGACCATACAACTTATCCAAAACCAGATCGATAGATACCTGCGGTGCAAAGAAAGGCTCTACGGTAAAACCGGTAGACATCTCAATATCATCGATCACCGCCAGGTTGTTCGGCTCCGCCATGGCCACATATAATGTCGCACCTTCTCCGCCAAACGGCAGCACCGACTTTTCACGGATGATCTTTTCATCTACTAAGGCCAAAACATTCGGATCATAGTTCTTCAGTTGTTCATCGGATACCGAAGGGATCGCATAGGCCTCTTCAAAAAAGGTACTGAAACTTTGTGCAGACATATAGCCCAATGACATCAATGTCTCTCCAAGTTTCTTGCCGGTGTCCTTCTGCTGCGCGAGAGCCGCCTCCAACTGTTCCTGTGTGATCAACCCCTCATCGATCAGCTGCTCACCAAGTCGTTTCTTTTCACCAAACAGCGTTCTACCGCCACTACCAAATAGCGCCATGCCCCCAATGCCTCCTATTTATGTATCTTTTTGATTAAAATCATACCACAAAAGCACGCACCTCCCCCGAGATGCACTTTTGTACCGTTACATTATGCCATGAAAAAACACAAATGGAAAGTACCATTTGTGCATTTTTCTTCTTATTTCATATTTTTTCTGTTTTAGACAATATTCCAACTACTCCTTGTGCAAAGTGCGAATCTTATTGTATCTCATATCGTCCTCCTTTGCAAATGACCAGTCCTTCGATCTCCATCATCAACAATTCTGTCAGCACCTCTTGGATACTCTCTCCTTCCGTTGCCACCAGCGGATATAACTCTTCTGCCGAGGCAGGCTCTTCCAGCAGTTTATGACGAACCTTTTGCCTTCTTCCACTTTGCCAGCCTTCCCCGGTCTCCGACAGACCTTCCGGAGCCGAAACTGCTTTTTCATTCTGTCTCAGCCTCTTTAGTCTCTTTTCCGCCTCTATTTTTCGTTTTTCTTCCTCACCAGTACGGTTCCCCAGATCCTGCAGCGCAAAGACCAGATCTTCCGCACAGGTTGCGATACCGGCCCCGTCACGGATCAGACGGTTGCAGCCCAAACTCAGATTGTCCCCCACTCGTCCCGGTACCGCAAAGACCTCCCGGCCCTGCTGCAGAGCATATTCCACAGTGATCAGTGTGCCACTCTTTTCTCTCGCTTCTACCACAAGCACCAGATCCGCAAATCCTGAGATGATGCGGTTCCGCTGCGGAAAATGCCAAGCCGCCGCCGGCGTACCGGGCAGATATTCACTCAGTATACCGCCGTTTACCTGCAGATCTTTATACAGTTGACGGTTACCTGCCGGATAAACAATATCCACGCCCGAGCCCAACACACCGTAGCTGATACCACCCTCTTCCACGCAGGCGGATTGGCTCAGCCCGTCGATCCCCACCGCCAGACCGCTGATCACCGGCACGCCTGCTTTCGCCAACTCCCGCCCGAAATAATCCGCCGCCCGCCGACCGTAATCACTGCAACGCCTGGCTCCGATCACCGCCACCATTCTCTTTTCTTCCTCCGGCAGCCGCCCCTTATAAAATATCATATACGGAGCATCCGCTAACTGCGCCATATGTGCCGGATAATCCGGATCTTCTATGCATACCGCTTTGATCTGCTTCTTCTCCAGTTCCTCCAATCGCCAGTTTGGCAATCCGCGCTTCTTCGCCTGCTTCATCTCATCCTTCTGCGCCGCCTTCAGATAGCCGATCCGGCCAATCTCCGTATCCGTCAACTCCCAGACACGCTCCGCCGAGCCGTATTCATTTAGCAAGATCCGTACGGTCTGTGGCATTTGATATGCCAGCTCCGCCAGGTACAATTGATATAATATGTTGTATTCCATAAGCCCTCCAAAAAAAAGTAATCAAAAAAATGACAACAATCCTTGTTGTTATCCCGAAAAAATATAGTTATAGGGAATAGCCACACCGAACGGTATGGCTTTTTACCGATTTCTAAACATCAAACAAGCGAAAACATTCCTTCTGATACTGCTTCTGCAATCAACTGAAGATCAATATCCGACCGTGCAAAGACCGCACCTACATCGTAATCGTCATATATGATCACTTCCTGATCCTTGTTTTGGTATACCTGAATCGTACTTCCATCCACATCGATCAAAAGTCTCAGTTTTTTCCACGAAGGGTACTTATTCTCAAACTGTCTGCAGGCTTCCTTAAATATTTTACTGTCATTTACTTTTGATAAAGTGATATCATATGCATATTCTCTCATATTCCGAACTCCTCATTCACATTCCTGTTGGTCTTCGAAGCAGTCTCCAAAATATCCTCAAGCGCCTCTTTACGGGTCAGACCTTTCTCACGCATTTTCTTCTTAAGCAGATCATCAAATTTAGGCACCGGTCTGTATTTTTCCAGCAATCCTGCCGTCTCCGTATCTTCCATAGCTCTTCTGGCCGTCTGCTTCAGCCAGTTTCTCATATAAAATGCCGCTTTTGCCTTTGCTCTTAACGGTTCAACACCCGCAACCCACTCAGGGATTGCCTCTACATTCGCCACATACCACTCTCGAATACTTTGATTATCCGTTTTGATGATCGGCTTACCAACGCAATTCTCTCTATTCATTCTACAGTATAACACTTCCTTTCATCTTTTTCCAAGTGTTTATCCCCAGTACCTCTCTTCCACACTGCGATAACAAAGGGCCTCCTGGATGTGCTTCAGCGCGATCTCCTCAGCCTCATCCAAATCCGCGATCGTCCGCGCCACTTTCAGGATCCGATGATAGGATCGCAGGCTCAGATGCAGTTTCTCATATACCTGATCCATAAATGCCCGCTCTTTCTGCCCCAGCGGTACCAGTCGTTCCAGTTCCTTTACGCCCATCTGCGCATTAAACTGCAATCCTGTACCGGCAAAGCGCTCCTGCTGCCGCTTTCTCGCCTGCAGTACATGTTCCCGCATCTCCGAACTACCGTAGCGCTGTTTTTGTTCCGCTTTTCCGTGGATCTCCTGGGCGCTCATCCGCCCCATCTCCGCACACAGATCGATGCGGTCCAACAACGGACCGGACAATCTTGACAGATACCGCCGCACCTGCTCCTCTGTGCACCGGCACCTGGAGGTATCCGGATAATTCCCGCATGGGCAGGGATTCAGCGCTGCCACCAGCATAAAATCCGCCGGGAATTCATAACTTGCGGTACTTCTGGCGATCAGCAGCTTCTTTTCCTCCATAGGCTGTCGGAGCACTTCCAGCGCTGCCGAAGAGAAATGCACCACCTCATCCAGAAAGAGCACACCTTTATGTGCCTGGCTGATGAGTCCCGGCCGGGGGATCCGCCCGCCTCCGGCCAATGCCTGCAAAGTTGCCGAGTGGTGTGGCGCCACAAAAGGCCTGGTACGGATCAGTGTACGGTCTTCGCCCAACAATCCTGCCACACTATAGATCTTGGATACTTCCAGGCTCTCCTCTTCCGTGATCGGAGGCAGTATCCCCGGCAGCCGCCGTGCCGCCATGGTCTTACCCGCTCCCGGCGGCCCGATCATCAGTACATTGTGAAAGCCTGCTGCCGCGATCTCCATCACACGTTTCACGCACTCCTGTCCATACAGATCCGCGAAATCCTCCGCCATTCCACACTCTGCTTCCCACAGATCCTCCTGTGCCGGCGGAAACTCCGATAACTGCCGGTCTCTCGGCAATCCCAGGTAGCGATAGGCTTCTTCCAGGGATGCAATACCAACCACCTCGATGCCGCTGACCGCTGCACCCTCCTTGGCATTCTCCTTCGGCAGCAGGAAATGTTTGATCCCCTGTGCTCTGCCTTCCAGCACCATGGGCAGCACACCGCGGATGGGTCCCACATCGCCCTCCAGTCCAAGCTCCCCGGCGATCAGCAGTCCTTCCACGCTCTCTGCCGGCAGCATTCCTGCAGACGCCAGCATACCTATTGCAATGGGCAGATCGTACTGTGTCCCCTCCTTATACAGATCCGCCGGTGCGAGATTCACCGTGATCCGCTGTGGCGGCAGTGATATCCCCGTATTTTTCAGCGCTACACGCACACGCTTTTCCGCTTCCCGCACCTCTGCAGAAAGCCGTCCCACCATTTCCAGCTGCGGCAAGCCCGTAGAGACATCCACCTCCACGCAGACAATACGGCAGTCTATGCCCGTAATGGCACCGGTATTTACTTTTGTGACCAAATCAAAAACCTCTCTTTCCCTATTTCTTGTTCATTCATTGCAAAAAGTGAAAACTCTTCCGTCGCAGAATGCGACAGTATCCCGGCAAAAACCGGTACAGAATGTCGGCGATGTCATTCAGAAACGCACGCCGTATTTCAAATCATATCGTTCTCAAATCCAATACTGCAAACTACCCAAAATAGCTTTACATACGCTTCACCTCCCGGCCCAGTCATTTACTTTCCGCGGGCAAATGCCGCTTTCAGACGGATCCCACTCAGATAGAATACACTCCTCATATAACTTATGATAAACGCGATCAGCCGCCGCTTGGAATTACCAAACAGCCGCTTATCAAAGGTGATCGGGGTCTCCACCACCTTCAGTTTTTTTCCTCTCGCCTGCTTTTTCAGTTTCAGTTTCAGCAGCACTTCCTGCAGCACATCATAATGCCGGCAGATCAGTTCCGGCTCCACTTCCTTCAAGCGGCAGGTATGATACAGCCGGAAATCCGTAGACATATCCTTCGCGCGGATCCCCAGCACAAAACCGTAGACCGTATTCAGAATATGCGACATGATCTGTGATGTGATACTGTCGTTATTCACACCACCTTTCGTATAACGGGAACCGATGGCCACATCCGCATGTTCCGCCATAAAGATCTGATAGATATCCGGTATATACTGCGGATTATGCGACCCGTCACTGTCCATGATGAAAAACTTCTGGTACTCCGCATAGCGGATCCCGGTACGAAAAGCCCCACCAAAGCCTTCTTCTTCCTGATTCACATAGCGCACGCCATTTTCTTCGCAGACCTGCTTACTGTTGTCCAGGGATTCCATGGCATCTACCACCAGAATTTCGTATGGCTCGCCGCATTCCTGCAGCTTTTCTTTGATCTGCGGCAAAAAAACACGCAGATTTTCCTCTTCCTTGTAAGAAAGTAACACCATACTGATTCCGTTTTTCAACACTTCTGCCATATCAATACCCTTATCTCACTGTTCATCTATTATCTCTGAAACATCCGTTGCTGCAGACAGCACACAACTCACGCCTACATAAGGCTCTCTCAGAATCCAATTCACAAACTGATACAAATGCTATCACATCTCTTTCGCAATTGCAAGAAAAATATTAATGAAAAAAGAAGCCTCCATCACAGAGGCTTCTTCCTAAGGATCCACAAAATTATCTCAGCTTGTTTGCCATACCATCCGGATCTACCGCATACTGGATAGCCATATCTCTGGTGATACGTCCTTCCTGGAACAGGTTGGTAATAGAAGTATCCATAGAGATCATACCCAGTTTTGCGTTGGTCTGCATTACAGAAAGCAGCTGGTGTGACTTACCTTCACGGATCAACGCACGTACTGCGGAGTTTGCGATCATTACTTCGAATGCTGCGGCACGTCCCATACCGTCTGCAGTCGGGATCAGCTGCTGGGAGATAACGGCTTCAAGCACGTTTGCCAGCTGTACACGGATCTGCTGCTGCTGATGCGGCGGGAATACGTCGATGATACGGTCGACAGTAGATGCTGCTCCAATGGTATGCAGTGTGGAAAGCACCAAGTGTCCGGTTTCTGCTGCGGTTACCGCAACGGAGATGGTCTCAAAGTCACGCATCTCACCGACGAGGATAACGTCAGGGTCTTCACGAAGTGCTGCACGAAGTGCATTTGCATAACTCATGGAGTCGAAACCGATCTCACGCTGATTGACCATGGAGGTCTTGTGCAAGTGCAGGTACTCGATCGGGTCCTCCAGAGTGATGATATGAGCATCTCTGTGATCATTGACCATATTGATGATGGATGCCAGAGAGGTGGACTTACCGGAACCGGTAGGACCTGTTACCAGGATCAGACCTCTCTTTCTGGTATACAATTCTACGAATGCTTCCGGCAGACCCAACTGCTCCGGATTCGGTACTACGGTATTTACGGTTCGAAGTGCCATAGCAACGGAACCACGCTGACGGAAAGCATTGACACGGTAACGTCCGATGGGATCTACCGCAAAGGACATATCGAGCTCGCCCTTGCTATTGAAGATCTCTCGCTGATGATCTGTCGTAATGGAAAGAAGCACTTCCAGTGTATCGTCCGGTGTCAGGATCGGAAACTGTTCCATCCTTACCAGGTGACCGTTTACACGCATCATCGGCGGCAACTGTACCGTCAGGTGAATATCGGAAGCCTTTGCCTGCTGTGCTACCAGGAGCACGTCGTTGATTCTGATTGACATCCCTTTACCCTCTTTCTCTAAAAGATTTTTCTCTAAAACCCCGAATAAATATCATCTCGCCGACATCATTTCGGCCTAAACTCAAGTTGTATTATATCAAACTTGTCTCGTATCTGTAAAGTACAAATTCATTTGCAAAATGTAGGGTTTCATGCCTTTTTCGTCCGTTATGGCGCCGATGTATCATAAAAATCCACAATATAAATATCATTTCCTGCATAAATTGCTTTGGGTGTGATCTCCCTGCCACATCTTCGTTTCAAATAATCTGCCAGGAACGGCACGAGCTGCTCCGCCTTCCAGCTTCGGACCACGTAATGAAAGTGCGGATCAGATGCCAGTTCTGTCATCGGCGCCGTTATCCCGCATTCTCTCATATAGTGTGTTGCGTGCTCTGTCTCTGCCAGCCATCCTCCGCTCAGGATAAAGCGTTCAAAATAGTCTTTATAATTCGCTCTGTTCAGCGATCTCAGATCTGTGATCCCCATCCGCTCGCCCCAAAGCAACATCCCGTCCAGCAGATAATACTCCGTCTCAAAGCTTTTTAATTCTGCCAAAACCAGCCTTGTCTCGGTATCTTTTGGGGTTGTCATACGATTCATAATACGAATACTGCCAAGCATCAAAAAGGCAATACACGTTATCACAAGCCAGACTTTCCTAAACTCCTTTTTCCTTCCGCTTCCGTCATTATCGGCATTCAAAAGAATAAACGCCGTAAAGATCTCCAAACACATTCTCGGGCCGATCGTTGCTCTGCGCGGCGTATGCCCGGTTCCGTAGATAATCGCCAGCAGATCAAACACTGTACTTACTAGAAACAGCAGCATCCAGATCATTTCCTGCTTTCTCAATCTCTTTTGACCGCCCAGCCAGCAGATCCATCCCAATAGTATCAGATCAAGGCATAGATTCCAGCTAATGATCCTTTCCGCAAAATTCAGTATGCTATGCATCCCCGGCTTTATATATACATAATCCGGTATAACAGGAAATGTATTGATATCCCGAATCACCTCCGGCAGCATCTGTAAACCTTCTATCAGTCCGGTGGATACTTTGGCAGACTGCATTTTTTTCAGATATTCCATAGAGAAATAATCAAAATCCGCATAATGGTATTCATTTAGCAAAACCAGATCGTATACATTTACATCCTGATCCTCTGATTCCATTGTGTACCAGTGATTCATGTCATTATCCAGAATGGGCGCCACCCCTTCCAAATGGTATTCCCAATAATCCTTCCAACCGTCACGCACTTGAAAATCATAATGATCTATGACCGCTCCAACGACACCTGCGATCATTACTCCTCCCAGAACCGTCAGAAGCAGCATTGTCTTTTGCCGGTTCATAACAAACTGCCGACATATCATCAGCAGCAAAAAAGGAACCAACGGGATCACACATTCCCGCCGTACCAGAAAGGCCCATACGATCAAAAATCCACCGATCACCGATATACTTTTCCGCCAAGAAGAAATTACTCCCCCCATACTCAGCAGGATCACTCCGCAAATCCCATAAAGATAGGCATTCCGTGTATATTGAATCGATTGATAGAACTCGCCCGCCACATAGAAATGCCAGAGGATCAATGCCGGAAACAATCTGTTATAGTCAAGAAAATATGCCATCACAGCCGCAAGAACCGCCGCCGAAAATACATTGAAAGTGAGTGCCACCCACAAATACCAGTTTACGGACGGCAGGATAAGAAAAAGCGCTTTCAGTAGATATCCATACAACACATTGCTATAAAACAAATACTGACTATGCTCTCCAAATGCACCGGCCGCGATCAGATTCATGGCTGTATCGTCATTGGTATCCGAACTGAACGGTTCAAAAACGGCATACGGCAGAAACAAAAGCACCATCACCAAAAAAGCAATGCAACAGCGTTTGCCCCGGTCACTCAATGTATACGCCATCTTACGTTCTCTATTCTCCATCTTTTCTATCCCCATTAACTATGGAAAGTATAATACAGCCAATAAAAGATTTCTTCATTCCCGGATCTCAACGGATACTCAGCGATCTCAAACATAGGAAGTATCTGCAAAAGAACGGGAACAAAAACAAGTACTCCCATAATAATACGAAACCGTTTATGATCCTCCGTCCGTCTTTCCAGTTCAAACAAGCCTACTGCCGCAAAGACAAATAACGGGAACGAAAATTCCAAAGTATAACGGGTCGCGATCACCTGTGTCATGACTGCTGAGAAAAACATCAAGAATAAACCAATAAAACAAGCTGCCAGTAACGCTTTCCGCAATATATCCTTTTTGTCTTCCCTGTTCTGTTTTACCAGTCCCCCCAGCAAAACAGGATTTCCGGCAAACAATCCGTACCCCAACGTCTGAAAATACAATAAGGTTCCGCTAAAAGCAGTCACTCCGGACTGATAGTGTTGTTGAAGAAAAGGAAATTCCGTCTCAAAAGACAACGGCCTGAGTAAATACTCATAAACACAGATCCACACCAGTTCCGGCAAACAAAAAGCCGTATTTTTAGACGGGATAATGGTCATATTATAGATCATGCCAAACTGGAACGGATTTTCAAATCTTATATAGTTATAAAACATCAATGCCATTGCTACAATGCAATACGGTGCCATAAAGCATACCACATTTCGAACCTCTGTTTTCTTCATTTTGATCTTATTTGTGATCACTTTATAAAAAATTGGGATTGCCAAAACCGAGTACAACAAAAGCGTCGGCCGTGCCGCTGCAACTGCCGCCATCAATAGACTTCCAAACAGAATCTCTCTTTTTTGTTTTGTAGTTTCAGATGCATCTCTTCCAGCCGCCTTTATCCAGAATAACAGGCCCCATATCGTCAGACACACTCCGCTCAAAATTGCCACATTATATACCCAGGGATCCAAAAGGATCACCGGCAGGGCACTCCCGCTCACCATCCCTATCATAAGCAGCATAAATAATGCCAACGATGTATCCGGATAATGCCTGCGAATGATCTCTTTTACCAGAAAATGCAGGCCCAACAGGATCCCTGACACAAGAATAAATTCTACGGCAATATCCGGCAGATCACTCCCCGTCAGCCATACCCATGGTAGATAAAACAATAAACAAGGTAACACGCCAAAGTAAACATAGTACTTCCCGTGAAACATTGCAAAATCAAATTTCACCCCTTCACTGTCTCTCCCCCAGCTCACAAGACTATCTTCAAGTGCCGCAACCTGAGGATCAGCAATTCCCACACAGCTGCTGCCACTCAAAAAAGCTCTGGCCAATTCCTGATACGGTCGGAAATCCTGTTTCAAATACAACGGATTTTGGATTATCAAGCACAGCATTGCTACAAGAAATCCCCCATACAGCAATGCACAAACACTTCGTCCCGCTGTCCCCGATTCAACTGCCTTGATCTCCCATAATCCCGATCCCGGTCGAAACAGGGTTATCAGACTTCCAAAAAGAAACAACAGCAGTATCCGCCATCCGGAGATCAATAAAGGTCTTTTTACATTCACGCGCAGATCATGGATGCGTATCCGTTCCCCATTTTGCGGAAAAAAATCCAGCTGTAACATCTGTGTTTTTCCAAAGGGGGTATAAAACAAATACTGAGATGCCGGAATTGAGTGAAAAATCTTTCGTTCCGTCTGCGGACGTACCATCTTCTCCCCGCCACTAAGAAGCTCATCCTGCACATACAGCTGCACATCACATTTCCCTGTCGCCTCTCCGTTCTGATCAACCGTTTCCGCATCCAGAAATACATTGTGGATCTCTTCTCCGTCCGGAACGATCGAGATCACGAAAGCTTCTCCCTGCACCTCAATATCACCGTTCTCCGTGATCGTCCCATAATCAAACTGGGTATAGTATTCCGTCAGTTCATGTTCCTGATAAAACAACGTTTGAAAACTGCGCCAGTTAAATACAAATATCTCCAGCATCATAGCGATTCCAAGTATCACAAGATACGGAAATAACACATTTTTCTTCATCGATTCGCTTTCCCTTTTTCCTTCTGATAATCCATCCATATCATAATCCCCAGCGAGATCACTCCCAGCAAAAAACACGCTCTCCCTCCCCAAAGTCCAGGGACCGCATATTCCAAGCGAATATCATGCTCTCCGGCCGGCAGTTCCACGGCACTGAATGTCCCATCCAATACAGCCATCACCTCGCGCTCCTGCCCATCTACCACACAATGCCATGCCGGATCATAGGGAATACTCAAAAACAGGACCGGGTACTCCTCCGAACTCGTAATCTGCGCATAAATATGGATCGGATCAGACTCCAGAACTTTCCATCCCATCGGCGCCAGCCTGTTATACACCTGTTCCAGCGTTTCCTCTTCCTGATAATACATATACAAATGCTTAAATTCCGTTACCGTCTGTATATTCTGTCGGGACATCAAAAGCATATAGAACCAATCCGCCTCCTGGTCCAGCTCCATAACACCCTTCCCCGGATTAAAATAATCTTCACCCCGAACCCCCTCGGTCAGCCTATCTTTTTCCGAATATAAGCTAATCCGTGTAGCATCATCATCTAATTTATACTCTGAAAGCGAATGATCCGCAGTCACATTGGATAACATAAAATATGCATGCTCATAATCGTGTTTCGGGATCACGAACGCCAGCCTGCCATCTGTCTGCTCCTTCTGCCGTTGGAAACGCACACCTCCTGTCTCCGTCAATTCCGCAAGCATATTCTCACTCTGTACCACCGGCAGTTCTGCACAACGATATACGATAGCATCTTCTCCCAATAGCGCTGACGCAATACGGTTTTGATTTTCAAACGGGTTCTCTCCAAGCGCGCCCATTGTCTCCAATTGTTTAGACGACATAAACCCGATCGGAAGTGTCCTGTCATTTACCTCTCTGTAATAAGTCTCGTGCCCAAATGCCGGATCCGGAACATTCAAACGTGCCCGATAGCGGATTCCCAGCAACATTTCCATAAAATCCGTATTTCCTTCCATCTTATGATAGTACCCATTCGTATTATCCCCCATATAGATCAAAAATTTCTGCAAAGCCGGGTATAGGGCAGTTGAATAAACTCCTATTCCGTTATATCCTCTCTCCGCCTGTATATTCGATGAATAAGCCAAACCAATCCTTGCCCGATATAGCTGCCCGTCCTCCTGCTCTTTTTTTATCCACTCTACCAGCGGCGTGATCTGCTCATCTGCATACTCATAGGCCACACGATACATGCCTTTGTCCAACGCGATCACGGTATTACCAGCCAGTTCCAGCGCTAATACGATACCTGCCGAGATTATCCATTTTTTACAATTTCCCCGTTTTCCCAAAAAGAACAGCAGACATCCCCAAATCCAAACCAACACCAAATTGACCGGAATCCGTCTGGCATCTATATCCTGTGTCAAAAACAGGATCACTCCCGTAACTATGCTGAATAAAGCAAGCATGATAATCCATTTCTTTGGTGCGATTTCCTGCTTTATATCTTCCGGGAATGTACACTGCCGCGCCGCCAATACCACCATCAAAAAAACATATACATAAGCAAAACGCATCGGAAAGCCTGTGGGGGGATTAAATGCATGCAACACCAGATATATCGGTTCCAGATAGTATGCCGGAAGAAGAGTACACAATGCTACGCCCATTATTCCGCGTTCCCAGCGTGAAATGCGATGATTCATAAAATACCTTCCAAGCAATATCAACACCGGGACTCCGGCATATAATGGTGCAGACAAGGTATTCGCCCAACATTTCTTTCCCCAAAAACATCCCTCCAGAAACTGCTGCAAAGAATCCTTTGTATAAAAGGTACCATTAAATTCACCGCGCATCGTGCCCATATAAAATGCCAGTGCCGGCAATAACAGCAACATGCTAATGGCTATTGCAGTTAAGACAAGATGTATATAGTGAAACAGTAAAGACGTATTCCTTCGGACAAACTGTTTTCCGTCCCTTATGATCAGGAGTAATACTAACGCAACAAAAGATCCCATCCCAATAATATAACCACAGAAAAAATTCGCTACAAACGCCAAGGCATAACTCAGGCACAGTCCGATTCCTTTTCCTGTCCGCACAAACCGAAAAAGCATCCACATCACCAACGGGAAAAGATAAACCCCTTCATCAAAATTGGCACTCTGCTGGAAATAAATATGAAACCCGCTTAACGCATAGCAAGCCGCCCATAAAACCGTTGAAAAATGATCGATCTTCATCCCTTTTCTCAAAAACAGTTCAAAAAAGGCTGCTGCCAGTCCAATACGCAAAATATTACCAACCATCAAGATATCGCATAATTTTATGGGAAGTAAGTAAAGAACTGATAAAGGACTATACCCATACATGGCGTATACAAAAGAGGTATTCTGTCCGAGTGATATTTCATTACTGTAAAACATCCCTGCTCCATCCAGAATGTGTCGCATTAATAATCTGGAAAAAGCTGCTTCCTGTATATATGCATCCGAATAGGTGTTCACCCACTGCTGCCCCGGCAGGATCCCCACCACATAATAAGCAGCAACCACGATCAGAACTGCAAATAAAAAAGCATATATATGTCTGTAATTCTTCTTGATCAAAAGCATCCTTATCGTTCCCTTTTCGTCCATTTCCCTGCCATTATACCAAAAAAAAAGAAACCGGCAAAGTTTTTCTGCATCTCCCCCACGTCTTCTTGCATAAGACACTTATTTCCTATATAATGTAGATAAAATTTGTCCGAAAGGAAAACTCAGAAAATGTCCAGATTTTTATCTAAAAAGAAACTCTTTCCGGTATATGCCGCTACATTAAGCGCAGTTCTTTACCTTATCATTCTCGGATGCAGCAATATTTTAGGCTATGGCAACCTGACCATCCTGTCCGGGGATCTTTTCTCACAATATACCGCGTTTATCCGCCTTTTTCTGGATGTACTTCGCGGAAATGGCAATTTCTGGTACTCTTTTTCTGTATATCTGGGTAGTCCGACTGCGGCGGTTCACGCATATTACTGCTTAAGCCCTTTCAATCTGCTCTATCTCATTCCGGGGATCTCCATTTCTGCGATGACGATCGTGCTCATCTGCTGCAAGCTATCCCTGGCCGCAGCTATGTTTCAGCTCTTTGCGCAGAAGGGACTCTGTGTCCTGCACCCGTTTACCATTCTGTTATCCGTTGCCTACGCTTTATGTACCTTCTCGGTGACGATGCAGATCCATATTATGTGGTTGGATGCTCTTTATATTCTACCGCTGTTGGCTCTTTGTCTGATCTCTGCTGCCAGAGACGGACACTTCCTGCCGCTTCCTATCCTCTACGCCTATCTGTTCATTACAAATTTCTATATGGGATATATTGTCGGCGTTTTCTCCGCTTTACTCTATATTGCTTTATTGATCTACTATGCTCCGGATCGTACAAAAGCCTCCATTGGCCAACTTTGCAAACGCCTCTTTCTCTGGATTGGCTCCGTGGTACTGGCCGCCGGATGCTGTGCTATCATACTGCTCCCTGCTGCATTCCAGCTTTTCTCCGCCCGTAGTGACAGCGGATCTTCTTTCCAGCTTGTAACGGCAACAGTTCTGGATGTGTTTAATAATCTTTTCCTTGGTGAAATGCAGGGCCTGGGCAGTCCCTTCCCCCTGATCTACTGCGGTCTGCCTGCACTGTTGCTCCTGCCGATATATTTTTCATCCGCCCAAATCACAAGAAAAGAGAAGACCTTAGTAGTCCTGATCCTGTTCTTTTATCTGTGCGGTTCGCTGTTTTTGCCGGTTTACCAGTTTTTGCACGCATTCGAAGCGCCTAACTGGTACGGGCACCGCTATGCGTTTTGTATCGTTTTCCTGTTGTTAGCGCTTTGCTGCCGTACCTTACCCGCTATATCCGATTATTCCAAAAAGTACGCTCTGGGCTATCTTGCGTTTTTATTTGTGTTTTATGCGGTCATGATTGCTTTCCAGTCTCTTCGTTTTGGCGGAAGTTATTCTGTAAATTCCCATGAATGGTGGGTACTTAATGCAGCATTTATGGCTGTATATACGCTGATCTACTTCCATTCACGCACGAAAGAAGAGTGTCGGTGGTTCCAGCCTCTGCTCACCCTGCTTGTTTGCGCCGAACTGGTCATCAACGGTTCCTATTGCCTTTCCCACAACAATTTCGGTTTCTTAGGTGAAGAATATATAGAGCGCTGGATCAATGAGGAAGCCGGCGTGATCGATACCTTAAAGCAAGCGGATCCGACTTTTTACCGGACCAGATTTCAAGAAGAGGACTGCTTCAACGCCCCTTCTTATTATCATTTTCCGGGGCTCAACTCTTTTTCCACAACAGATGCACCGCACCTGCTTAAAACCCTGTCAGATCTGGGCATCGGCACCTCCTATATGACCTTATATGACCATGGTTATACGGAGCTGATGGACCGTCTTCTTTCGGTGAAGTATTCTGTAGATAAGGAAAATCAACAGATTGCAGCCGCCAAAGATACACTTCCCATTGCCTTTATGTCCAGTGTTGATCTGATCGCCTGGAGACCGACCTCAGATGTGTTTATGAATCAGGAAAATGCTCTGGCTCTGATGACCGGATCGGAGTATCATTTCTTTACCCCCATTCCTCTCTCAGAAGCCGATGTCGAAAAGAAAAATATGGATATCCTTTCTTTTGATACAGGGTACGGCTTCCAACACGAATCGGATATTGCCTCAAACGGCATTATCACCTTCCGATTTCCTGCCCATAAAGGCGAAACCATCCTTGCTTATTTTACCCCGGTTGGTACGCCTGCATTAAATGCAACCACTCCGAAGGCAGATACCATTGTATCCGGCTTTAAAAAGGATTTCCATCTTTCTGACGGTACGATCATTTCCTATGTAAACGATCCGGAAACAGGCATTCCCGAGATCAAGCTTCAGTTCTACGCCGGAGCCAACTATGATTATTTTGTCCAGAATATTTCGTTCTGTTCCTATTCTGCAGAGGAATTGTCTGCAGCATGTCAGGATCTGAAGACACAGCAGTGTGATCTCATATCCTGGACAGATGGAGATGTACGCTTCCGTATCACAGCTACCGAAGACCGTTCCGTACTCTTCACCTCCATCCCTTATGATAAAGGCTGGGAAGCTTACGTGGATGGTGTACCCGCGCATGTCGGTGTTTCTTTGAACAGTGCTTTTATTGCGTTGATCCTGCAACCGGGCGAACATGAGGTACAGCTAACCTATGTACCTCCTTATCAGTTCCAGGCCACCTGTATCAGTTCCTTGTCAGCTATGTTTTTCTTGCTGGTGCTTATGTATCATTACCACAAATATAAGTCTTCTTCGGCCAAAAGCCCCAAGAAAGAGGAGGCGGATAACAAATGAAACGAAAACTCTTTTATGCTTTCCTTGCTTTTCTATTAAGCATTATTGCTTTTTGTTTGTTTCTTGCTTTCTATGGCGTTCTGGGAAACGGCAATTACACCATACTTCGAGGTGATCTTGTTGCGCAATATATCGATTTTATCTCCATGTATATCCGCGTTTTAAAGGGCGAGGAAGACTTCTGGTATTCATTTTCGCTGTATTATGGTTCCGGTACCATACTTACCTTTGCGTACTATGTCTTCAGCCCGTTTAATCTTTTATACCTGATCGACTCTGTATCGATCGCAACTATGACTGCCATAGTGATCACGCTGAAGATCGCTCTATGCGGTTTCACCTTTGCTCTTTTTGCCCAAACCGTATTAAAGTGCAAAGCGCGGTATGCCGTATTCTTTTCACTGTGCTATGCTATGAACGGCTTTGTGATCACCCTGCATTTTAATCTGATCTGGTTAGAAGCTGCTTATATGCTTCCGTTGATCATACTTTTGTTGTTCCGCCTGGCAGATAACGGCAAATGGCTCGCTTTGGTCCCTGCCTGGGCATTTCTTTTCCTTACAAATTTCTATATGGCTTATATTGTCGGCATCTTTTCTGCGTTTGTTTTTATTGGACTGCTGATTTTGCGACTTCCTTCTTTTTCCGGCAGTTCTCTAAAACAATGTATCAAACCGACCATTCGTTTTTCTCTGTCCGTCGTACTTGCTACCGGAATATCCGCTGTTCTTCTGATCCCGACGGCTGTATTTTTGATGTCTCATATGGCTGCAGACAACTTTGGCTTTGATCCGCTTCCGACCACCATACTGGAAGTAGCCGGCAGTCTGTTTATGGGCGAAATGCCGGATCTGGATAACCGTGCACCGTATATGTATTGCGGTCTGCCGGTTTTATTACTGTTTCCGTTCTATTTTGTCTCTGCAAAATTCCGCCTGAAGGAACGTCTGATCATAGCCTCTGTGCTGGTATTTTATGTTTTAAGCATGCTCATTTTGCCTTTATTTATCTTTATGCATGCATTTGATTATCCTAACTGGTACTTCTTCCGTTTCAGCTTTTGTATATGTTTCCTCTTATGTGCGATCT
>JAFXQR010000056.1 GCA_017526985.1 Lachnospiraceae bacterium | reverse complement strand
GCTGATCGCAAATAGCGGGCTGGAAGTGCAGGAGAAGGATAGCGAAATCTGTCCGTTGCTTGCGGTGGACTATATACTTGCAAACGAAACACATCCGGAAGAAGTGCGAATAATGAATTCCTTTAACAACGGATCCTATTTTTTGTGGCGCGGCATCGGGCATGTGTATATCGAGCCAAAGACGGAACCATATCTGCGGAGTTTTAACGGAAAGTTTGATGTAGTCAGTGAATATGCGTATCTGTTATCCTTTTCAACTTTTGATGAGATTGATGCGATCGTGAAGAAATATGATTTTGATTACATCTGTGCATCCATGAATATGCCGGCGTTGCAGACCTATCTGCAGCAGACAAACGAATATCAAAAAGTTCTGGAATCGGAAAGTACATATGACGGTTATGTAGCGGAACTCGGCAGATCCGTTCCGGAGTATGTCTTGTATCGGAAGTGTGAGTAGGAAAAATGAGTATATATAATTATGAACAGGCATGTCGTGTGCTTGGAGTGGAGATCAGTGCTTCGGCAAACGAGATCAAGAGTGCTTATCGGGATCTGGCAAAGCGGCTGCATCCGGATAATCATCCGCAGCAGACGGAACGCATCCGCGAGGCGTATCGTCTGGTGGTAGAAGCTTATGAGTATACAGAACGGCATCCGGAAGAAAAAGAAGCCTTTCTTGCGGCAAAGAAAAATCAGCAAAATCCCGGCGGCGGAAAGATCCTTGGTGCTACAGACGGGATGCGTAGCCCGATATCTCAACCGATACAAAGCAGCGGCATCAGGATCCTGGGAAGTCCCGTCGGCGTGCGAACCGGTAGTGTGGAGCGGGCTAAAGAACGGAAACAGTTTGATGAAAAAGCGCGCATGGAACGGGATGCGAGACGGGAAAAAATGCAGGAGGATCTGCAGGAACGCCGTGCACAGCTGGATCAGGAAAAAAAGGAAAAAGCGATCCTGAATGAGATACGGGCTATACGCCTGGCATCCGCGATACAGGCGATGCTCAAGGAAAAAGGGATTGAATAAGCCCAAGCTGTGTGGGATAATAGAAACAATAATTATATTTTTTTTCGTGATACGAATACCAAGGAAAAGGATAGAAAAATGAGTGTGGATTTAAGGGATGGACTTTACAAGATCAGTCTGAATTATATCAAAAAAGAAAGGTATACCGGCAGTAATGACGGTGTCCGTTTTCTGTTGGAAAAGAAATCGGCGGAGGGAGAAGAGGACCGTATCCTGGTCTGCAAATGGCCGGAACCTTTTAGTTTCGAAAAGACCGAAGAAGAGAAAAAAACATTTCGGGAGTTTTCGTTTGATGAGGATGGTTTGCAGTCGGCAGTGGCATATATTATGGGAGATGAGAACTGAATGCGCATCGATCGATTGGATAAACTGGATAAGATTCATTATTACAACACCCTTCACAGCAATCTGTTAAAATGGTGGTCCGTCAATATGGTTGGCATGGACAATCCGGCAGAAGAAGCGAATGCCACAGCTTATGATCCGGATGCGGCTGCGGAAGAACTGTTGGCGGATGCACTGGGGTACGGGACAGATCCGAATTACACCCGGAATACGGGAAAAAATGGAACGAATGAACAGGATCTCAGGATTCCCACAGCAGAAGAAGCTTTTGGCGAAAACAGCGGATTGGATCCGGAAGCGGCCAAAGCGGCGATGGAGATCTTTAACCGCCTGCAGGCGGAAGCAGCTGCAGATGAAGCAGCAAAAAAAGCCGAGATCGAAGCGGCGATGCGTGCAGCAAACGGATGAGGTGTTTTAGAAAAGAATGAAGTCTAAGATTACAAAGTCTAAGATCACAAAATCAGAGATCATGAAAAAGCGGATCGCGAATATCCTTGTTTTTTTGGCGCTGCTTATTTTAGGGTATATCCTATGGCTGGAGCACGATGAACTGACACTGGATAGGGAGTATGAGTTTACTTCCGTTAACAGAGCTTTTTTTGGTAAGGATGGAAAGTATTATGTCGTAGACCGGGGCCGTGAAGCAATCTGCGTATTGAACAGTGATATGGTCATGGTCCGTATGCTGCAGGGGGGCGAATACGAGCGGTTTTATTATGCCGAAGCAGTAGCGGAGGATCAGGATGGCATCATTTATATCGCGGATGAAGCATATGATGCCGAAGGTGAGCAAAAATACCGTATCGTCTGCCTGGAGGGGAAAAACTACCGTGAGCTGTACAGTACATACGGACAGAAGATATATGAGATGCAGGAATACAACGGCGGGATCTATTTCCTGCGGGAAGAAAGCTATGGCCTGAGCCTATACCGGATCGATCCCCAAAACGGCGCTCATCTGATCCGGTCATATTATACCGGAGATGTTTTGAACGGAGCCAGTGTGGATCTTACCACAGGAGTCGTGGCAATCGCCGCGCGCCGCGGCGATGTCCGTATACTTCCGGAAAATGAGACAACCTGGCAGACATTACAGAAGGACGCGGAGCATCTGATGCCGCAGGATGTATCTGCAAGAAACGGTTATGTTTATTTTACTGATCTGTATCAGCAGAGAGTATGTCGTTTTGCGCAGAAGGATCTTACGCATACGGATAATATCTGTGCGGAAGAAGATGTAAAATATGTATATCTGAATGCATCTTTGGATGCGGGAAGAGTATTGTGCTCGGATTATTCTTGTTTCTATCATATTTCCTGCGGGGAAAATGGTGCGGTTTCCGTACAATATATTACTTCTGCAAAGTACATGTATTTTTGGAAGACGATCTTGTTATGGTTTATAGCAACAATTTTTCTGGTGCTTGCCGGATGGCTGTTGCGCTTTGTTCCGGGGCTGGTAAGCAGGATCCTCAAAAAAGAATCCTCATTGCGTATGCTGCTCGTGGTCACGGCAGTGGTTCTGGTATCCTGTTTCGTGGCGTGGTCCCTGTTATCGGATACTTACAAAAAAGAAGATGAAGAAGATATCAACGGAATGAAGCTTTTTACCGATATGGTTCTGAACAATCTGGATACCGGATTATTGAATCATATCGAGTGGGAATATGATTACCGCGGATCCTCCTATATGAAGATGAATGAAGAACTGAATGGCTATATGGAACGGGCATACGAGGACGGGAGAGATTATTACTATGTTTTATATGATGTCAAAGACGGTGAGCTGCGATATCTGATGAACTATTATGACAGTTGTACCTGTGGTGAACCATATAATATGGATGCTAAGTACTATCTGGATGCTTTTGAAAACGGCACTTCCTATGCACTGAAGAGCCGGGATGCGGATGGCTTCTGGCTGTATGTGGTGAGTCCGGTAACAGACGCGCATGGAGAAAACATTGCCGTGATGGAGATTGGTACGGACTTAAGTTATCGTCAGCGGGCAAGAAGGGATCAGACGATAGAAAACCTTTTGGCCATATTCTGCTCTGCAGCGGTCATGATGATGCTGATCGTGGAAGCACTGTTTTTACTGACATTTATGGAACACCGGAGAGATAATAAAGGGAAAAAGATGTTGCCGGCAAATTCCATACCGCTCAGAACAGTAGCCATGTTGTCCTATGGTGCATCCACTTTGCAGGATGCTTTTATCACAACACTTTCGGCCAAAATGTATCCGGAAGGATTTCTGTTGCCGGCAGGAATCGCGGCAGGTCTTCCTTTGGCTGCGGAACTGTTGATGATGGCATTGTTTGCTGTGGTTGGTGGCAGGATGACAGAAAAACTGGGAACCAGGAAAACACTGTTTGTTGGTGTGTTTATTGAGATCAGCGGGTTTGTTGTATGTGCGATCATGGGGAATTATTTCGGGTTGCTGATTGGAAATACCCTGATCGGTATCGGCATGGGAATCATTAATGTGACCGGGAATGTGCTTGCAGCTATGGGGGATAATCTGGAAGATACCTCCGGTGCATTTGCGGATATTATGGCAGGCTCGGCTTCAGGCATCACCATCGGTGCCGGTCTGGCATCCCTTTTATATCCCATCGGCGGAAGCCGGTTGTGTTATACCGTAGCGGCGTGCTTTATGGCACCGGTCATTCTTTTGGTCTATATGGGGATCGATGTGAAAACGAAGGACAAAGAGAAGGATACGGAAGGAAAAACAGGGGAAGATTTCCGAAGATTCTTCTTTAATCTGCGTGTTTTGGGATTTTTAGTTCTGATACTGGTTCCGTTTATGGTATCCATCTCTTACAGAGAGTATTTTCTGCCTATGTATGTAACGGAAAACGGTATTTCCGAGCACCGGGTAGGACAGATCTTTATGATCTGCGGGCTCTTGGTGTTATATGTGGGACCGTATATATCCAAGTATATGATACGGAAATTCGGTACTTTCTGGAGTATCATCATTGCGGGGATCGCTATGGGGCTCAATATGTTCCTCTTTGTGATCTATCCTTCCGTGATCACGGCAGTGGCCGGTATCCTTATCCTTTCCGCGATCACCTCCTTTGCCTATACATGTCAGTACACCTTCTTTGAAGAATTGCCCGACTGTGGCCTATATGGAGACGGGCGATCCATGGGGGTTTACTCGATCTTTGAAAATTTCGGACAGACCATCGGACCGCTGGTATACGGCGCGCTGCTTGGTTTCGGTTATCGTGCCGGGCTTGCCGTAATGGGTGCGATCCTGTTGTTGCTGGTATTGTTGTATGCTTTCCTGATGAAGATCAAAGGAATGAGCCGGTTGTTTTACTGACGCAGTTGTTTGCTTAGAAGATTCATACAGAAGGTTGTATTTTTTGAGGTAGAAAATAGGCATGAAAAAAGTATTGCGGTGGAGTATTCCGATGACCATTCCGCTTATACTGTTGGGCGGATGCGCAAAAGAGAATAGCGGAGAAATCCAGGTGGTGCGCGTATGGTCGGCTGAGGCAGACGGTACAGAGGAAGCGAGATTCGAGAAGATCGATGATCAGGAGATCGGAGTGGGTATGGTCACCGATGAAGGCGGTATCGATGACCAGTCTTTCAATATGAGCGCTTGGGAAGGCTTGCAGGTACTTTGTGAGAACAAAGGCGTAACGACCGGCTATATCGTGCCGGAATCCGAAGCGGAATTTTATGACAGTTTTGTTTCTATGGCAGACGCGGGCTATGGTCTGTGCTGGGGGATCGGTTATGCAGGAGCGGATGCTATGCTGCAGGCTGCTGCAGACCGGCCGGATACACATTTTGCCATCGTAGACAATGCATACGAGGAAACTCCTTTCAATGTTACGGCCGTCGTATTCCAGGCACAGGAACCGTCCTTTATAGTAGGATATATTGCGGCTGCGGTAACCCACACCGGGAAAATCGGTTTCATCGGTGGGATGGAGAACGAAGTGATCGACAGTTTTCGTTATGGGTATCAGGCGGGAGCAGAATACGCGAAATTCCTGTATGGAAAGAATGTAGAAATTGCTGTAGATTATGCGGGAAGTTATGATGATGAAGAAAAAGGTTATGAGATGGCCCGGCAGATGTATGCGGATGGCTGCGATATCATTTTTCACGCTGCCGGTGGCACGGGCATCGGTGTGATACGGGCGGCAAAAGATACCGGACAGTATGTTATTGGTGTAGATCGTGACCAATCGGACCTTGCTCCCGAAAATGTGTTGACCAGTGCATTGAAGAATGTAAACATTGCAGTGGAAATGGTGTCGGAAACCTATCTGCGGGGGGAAGATATCGGCGGTAAGACCTATCGTTTTGGCATGACAGAAGGTGCGGTAGGTATTCCGGAAAATCATAGTAATTACCGGGATGAGATCTATGACTTTGCTCTGATCGTTATGGACAAGATCAAGTCCGGAGAGATCGTTCCGCCAATCAATGCGGAGGAATATGAGGCTTATCTGAATTTGCTGGAAAACGAAAAATAAATACGAATACCGAATTATGGGAGAAATGTTTTATTACAACTTAAAATACAAATTTAAAGAAAAACATCAAGATAAAGGAGAAAAAAATGGCTAAGATTGTACGGGAGATTCCTTCTTATTATTCCAAATTCCAATGTACCGGAAACACAACATGCATCGATAACTGTTGTAATGCCTGGCTGCTTCCGCTGGATAAAAAAACAGCGGAGTATTACCAAAATTATGAAGGGGAATTTGGTGATACGATGCGGGAAAACATCTATCAGGACGAGCACGGCGACTGGTTCATACGGATCGGTGAGAACGGCAGCTGTAAATTTCTAACGGAAGATAAACTCTGTACCGTGCGACTGCATGCCGGAGAACATGCACAGGCTTGTATCTGCGAGGTCTATCCCAGAGAGCGGAATATCATGGTGGGGGATTACCGTCAGGACCGTCTTTTGATCGCCTGCAGTGAAGTGGCAAAGTTATTATACAAAGAGACCGGGGACCGGCTGGAATTCATTCGTACAGAAGAAGAGACAGAAGATGAGGAGATCACACCGGAGCTGAAAGAACGGACGGAACAGCTTCTTGCGTTTCGGGATGGTATGGTGGAAGGACTGCAGGCAGGTGTCTTTGATGCTTCATTATTCGGCGCCTATGAATCCAAAGAAAGCTTTGATAAACTCTTTGCGGATGCCATCTATTTCGAAAAACATGAGCCGACGGAAACGGTGATCGCGGAGACCAGAGCCATTGTCGAAGAAGCAGAGGAATGGAGAAAGAAGTTTTATGATGCCGTGCCGGAGGCAAAAAAATGGCTGCGCAAGACAGCGGCGTACTTTGCACACCGGCAGCTTCTGGATACGGTACAAGACGGCAGTATTGATGGACCGCTCATCTCCGTATTCCGTTCCACGCATATCCTGGAGCTGATCTGCCTTTCCGTCTTTAAGAAAAAAGGGAGTTTTACCGTAGATGATATGGTCTTCTGTGCATACACCTTCGGTCTTACATTTGAGATCTCCATGCATAATGTACATCTGATGAAAGAAGTGCGTAATACTGCGAAAGATAAATACTATCCGGACAATGAAAATTCGGAGATCCGGCCGTTTTTCTATCCATAAGATCCTATTCGGTGCTATAATAAGCAGAAGGGGATTGGGAGCCGTATGATCAGTTACAGCAGAGTGACGAATAAAGATATCGAAGATATCATAGAGTGCTACGAAAAGTACTTAAACAACGGAGAACCGGTAAGACAATCGATCCGGGCTGCGTTTGCAAGAAATGGGTATTTGGGATATAAGGCCATGGACGGCGATGAAAGCGTCGGATATTTTACCTTTCAGGATGGCTTTAGTCTGACTTGTCCGAATGCTCTATATGAGAAGGAGATGCTGCAGGCGATCGGGGAAATGCGCTATGTTACGGTGGATGCGCTGATGGTAAACGATGAATACCGGAAAATGGGGATCGCCAATCAGCTGGCAGTCAGGAATCTGGCAATGCTCCGGGAGCACGGGATCGATTGCTTTGTGGTGGAGATCTGGGTATATCCGGACGGATCGGCACCGGCACAAAATGTATATGAAAAGATGGGGAATGTGATCTATCGAAAGCATGCGTATGGTTTTTACCAAGATTCCGAACAATATGGGATTGGATGTCCGATCTGCGGAAAAAAATGTAAATGCAGTGCGTTACTGGAAGTGATCCGTTTAGGAGAAAAAGTATAGATTAAAGAAAAAGAGAACAGAGAATGGAAGAAAAGAAAGTAGAACAAAAAGAAGTAAATTCAGAAGAAAATTCAGAAGTTAATTCAGAAGAAAAAAAAGAGAATACTGCGGAGAAGAATACTGCACCTGAAGATTCCAGAGAAAAGACGACGAAGCGCAAACATAAAAGCCGGATCTCACGCAGGATCATTGGCGCTCTGCTGGTTGGAATGGGGCTGATGCTGGTGCTTCTGATACTATTGAGTTCCAATGCGATCCGACGGATTTATTATAAGACTTATACCCAGCAGGGGCAGGATCTGGTACGCAGGATCTCTCATACTGTTGACGGTGACTGGCTGAAGCATTATGCGGAAGCTTACGAAAAAGATGAGAAGTATTTTGCACTGAAAGAACAGCTGGATGGTTTTAAAACAGATTTCAAGGATCTGCAGTATCTGTATATCTATAAACCGGAGGATACTTTTTTTGTATATCTGATCGAAGCACAGACAGCGGAGGATGATCCGGATAGCATTGCAAACGCAGGCGAAATCTATACTTATGTCGAGAAAGATTATGAGACATTTGTCCCGGATGTCCGGAATCAAAAGGCCTCGGATCGGGTTGTGCTGGGCGAAGATGTAGGATATGGTATACCGATCTCTTCATGGGCACCGATATTTGATTCCAACGGGGATATGGTCGCTATGGTAGAGGCAGACTATATCATCAGTGATATCGAGGAAAATATCCGCTCTTCCATTGCAGTGATCGTGGGCGCCGAGATTCTTTGCATCGTCACGGTTATCGTATTGATGATCTTATATACGCGGAAAAATGTGGTTTCCCCGATCAACTCCCTCACCAACATCGTGGATGATTATGAAAGCGGTGTGGTGGAGGACGATCTGTCGCAATTTCGTTACGATGACGAGATCAAATCCCTTGCAGAATCCTTTAAGGAAATGACGCACAGAAATATGCAGTATATTCAGGACCTGACGGCCGTGACGAAGGAAAAAGAGCGGATCGGCGCAGAACTGAATGTCGCGACCCAGATCCAGGCAGATATGCTGCCGGGGATCTTCCCGCCGTTTCCGGATCGAAAAGAGTTTGAACTGTATGCAACCATGGATCCGGCAAAAGAAGTGGGCGGTGATTTTTATGATTTCTTCATGATCGATGAAGATCATCTGGCACTGGTCATGGCAGATGTATCAGGCAAAGGGGTGCCGGCGGCATTGTTTATGGTGATCGCCAAGACACTGATCAAAAACCGTACATTGATGGGAAACTATTCCGGGCCGGCAGATGTACTTGCAGATGTGAACAACCAGTTGTGTGAGGGTAATTCCGCAGAACTTTTTGTTACCGTATGGCTGGGGATCCTTACGATCTCTACCGGAGATCTGGTCTATGCCAGCGCAGGACATGAATATCCGGCGTTCTATAAGAAAGGGCAAGGCTTTGTGCTGCAGAAGATCAAGCAGGCGCTTCCGCTGGCGGCGATGGAAGGCTGCCGGGGAAAAGATCATACGGCGAAACTGGAAAAAGGAGATATGCTCTTTCTCTATACCGATGGTGTGACCGAAGCTACCAACGCAAGAGACGAACTGTTCGGAGAGAACAGAATGCTGGAATCTATCACCTGTCATGCCGAAGAAGATCTGAAGAGTATGCTGGAAAATGTGCGGAAAGATATTGACGCCTTTGTGGATGGAGCCCCGCAGTTTGATGATCTGACAATGCTGGTCTTTCGTTATTTCTAAAAAAAAACTTCCCCCGGTTTCGGGGGAAGAATATTTTTGGTGTATTAAGCGGTTCGGTGTTCTTTCTTATCCGATTCCGCTTTTTCTTTTTTCAGGTTTTTATTGGCGGTAGACAGCATCAGCTTGATACGGTTGAGCTGGTTTACTTCGCTGGCACCCGGATCGTAGTCGATGGCCACGATATTGGACATGGGGTAACGGTGGCGCAGGGCTTTTATGACACCTTTGCCGACCACATGATTGGGCAGGCAGCCAAAAGGCTGGGTACATACGATGTTGGGTGTACCGCTGTGGATCAGCTCCAGCATCTCGCCGGTCAAAAACCATCCTTCACCGGTCTGGTTGCCAATGGATACGATATCCTGGGCATATTTTACCAGATCGTAGATATTGGCGGGAGCTTCAAAATGTTTGCTCTTCGCCAGTGCCTTGGCAGGAGCGGAGCGTACAAAGTTCATAGCTTCAATGCCCAGCTTGGAGTTGCGCGCGGTCTTTTTGCTCATGCCCAGATGCTCTGCCTTGTAGATCTGGTTGTAGAAGCAGTAGTACATAAAGTCCAAAAGATCCGGTACCACGGCTTCGGCACCTTCATGCTCCAAGAGTTCAACCAGATGGTTGTTGGCAGTCGGCGCAAATTTTACCAGGATCTCACCCACCACGCCGACACGCGGTTTGCGCTCTTCATGGATCGGGATATTATCAAATTCTTCGATCATCTCACGGCACATACGCTTGTAGGTTCCGAAGGAAGGATGCTTGGACATAATGAAGTCCTGACATTTCTTAAGCCATTTCTGGTGCACGGCTTCCACACTGCCCGGCGTGATCTCATAAGGACGCATACGGTAAATGCAGCGCATAAAGATATCACCGAAGAGAGCACCGTAAAGGATACGCATACCGAGTTTTAAGGTGATCTTGAAGCCCGGGTTCGGTTCCATACCGCTTAAGTTCAGCGAGATCACAGGGATGTGACCGTAACCGGCCTTTTCCAGAGCACGGCGGATGAAGCCTACATAGTTGGTAGCACGGCAGCCACCACCGGTCTGTGTCATCATCAATGCCAGATGATCCGTATCGTATTTGCCGGAAAGCACAGCTTCCATTAGTTGACCGACCACGCACAGGGACGGATAACATGCGTCATTATTAACATATTTCAGGCCCACATCTACGGAGTGTTTGTTGTCGTTGGTCAGCACTTCGATATTGTAACCGGAGGTCGCGAATGCGGCATGGAACATATCAAAATGCAGCGGTGACATCTGCGGTACCAGGATGGTGTAGCCCTTGTTCTTCATTTCCTCCGTAAAGATCACGCGGTCAAAGTTGGTGGGACGCACGCAACGCTGTTCCTTCTTGCGCTCTTTGACTTCCAGAGCTGCCAACAGGGAACGGATACGGATGCGGGCCGCACCTAAGTTGTTGACTTCGTCGATCTTTAAACAGGTATAGATCTTGTCGGAGCCGGAGAGGATATCGTTCACCTGGTCGGTGGTCACGGCATCCAGCCCGCAGCCGAAGGAATTCAACTGGATCAGATCCAGATCGTCTCTGGTGCGCACAAAGGTAGCGGCAGCGTAGAGACGGGAGTGGTAAGTCCACTGGTCGGAAACGATGAGCGGACGATCCGGTTTGCCCAGATGCGCTACGGAATCTTCGGTCAGTACGGCGATGTCATAAGAGGTGATCAGCTCGGGGATACCGTGGTTGATCTCCGGATCGATATGATACGGACGGCCGGCAAGCACGATACCGCGCTTATGGTTTTCTTCCATATACTTCAGGACTTCTTCGCCCTTCTTATGCATATCCTCGTGGGCAGAGGCCAGTTCATCCCAGGCCTTTGCAGCGGCGTTTGCCACTTCGGCACGGTCCAGTTCGGAGAAGTCCTCCACCAGCGCAGCCACGATGGTATCGAGGCTTGCAAAGGACATAAACGGATGGCGGAAGACCACTTCACCGCGTCCGATCTCCTCCACATTATTCTTGATGTTTTCCGGATAGGATGTAACGATGGGGCAGTTGTAATGATTGGTGGCACCTTCGGTTTCGTTGCGTTCATAGAACAGGCACGGATAGAAGATGAAATCCACCTTCTGCTCGATGAGCCACTGTACATGTCCATGAGCCAGCTTGGCCGGATAACATTCCGACTCGCTGGGGATGGACTCGATGCCCAGTTCGTAGATCTTGCGGTTTGATAAGGGCGATACGATCACACGGTAGTTCAGTTCTTTAAAGAAAGTCGCCCAGAACGGAAAGTTTTCATATAAGTTCAGTACACGCGGAATACCTACGGTACCGCGGTATGCTTTGTCTGCCTCTAACGGCTCGTAGTCAAAGAAGCGGTGTAACTTGTATTCGAACAGGTTGGGGATATTGTTGGCATTCTTCGGTTTTCCCAGACCGCGTTCGCAACGGTTACCGGAGATGTACTTACGCCCGCCGGAGAAATTGTTGATAGTGAGACGGCAGGTATTGGTACAGCCGCGGCATTTTGCCATGGTGGTGGTAAATTCCAGATGCTCGATCTCGTCAAAGGAGAGCATGGTGGAAGCTTTGCCTTCGTAACGCTCCCTTGCGATGAGCGCGGCACCGAAAGCACCCATGATCCCGGCAATATCGGGACGCACGGCTTCGCAGTTTGCGATCTTTTCAAAGGAACGCAGTACGGCATCGTTATAGAAGGTACCGCCCTGTACCACGATGTGCTTACCCAGCTCGGAAGCATCGGATACCTTGATGACCTTAAACAACGCGTTCTTGATAACGGAATATGCCAGACCGGCAGAGATATCGGCAACGGATGCGCCTTCCTTCTGGGCCTGCTTTACTTTGGAATTCATAAATACGGTGCAACGGGTACCAAGATCGATGGGGTGCTGCGCAAAGAGTGCTGCCTTGGCAAAGTCCTGCACGCTGTAGTTTAAGGATTTTGCAAAAGTCTCGATAAAGGAACCGCAGCCGGAGGAACAAGCCTCGTTCAACTGTACGGAATCTACGGTCTGCTTTTTGATCTTGATGCACTTCATATCCTGACCGCCGATGTCTAAGATACAGTCGACTTCGGGGTTGAAGAAAGCAGCAGCGTAGTAGTGCGCCACGGTTTCCACCTGGCCGTCATCCAAAAGGAAGGCAGCCTTCATCAGCTGCTCGCCGTAACCGGTGGAACAGGAGCGTGCAATCTCCACACCTTCCGGAAGCTTCTCGCGGATCTCCTTGAATGCGCGGATCGCCGTTTCCATGGGAGATCCGTTGTTATTGCTATAGAAAGAGTAGAGCAGGTGTCCGTCCTCGTCTACCAGAGCCATCTTGGTGGTGGTAGAACCGGCATCAATACCCAGGAAGCATTTGCCCTTGTAGCCCTTGATCTCGGCCGTGCCTACGCAGTGGCTGTCGTGCCGTGCGGTAAACTCGTCGTACTCCTTCTGATCCTTAAAGAGCGGTTCCATGCGTTCCACTTCAAATTCCATGTGGATGTCGCCGTTTAAGCGGTCGAGCATTTCCTTTAAAGTACACTGACCTTCTTCGGTAGCATTGAGGGCAGAGCCCAGTGCTGCGAACAGATGGGAATTGTCGGTTTCTATGATATGCTCATCATCCAGTTTCAAAGTACGGATGAAAGCAGCTTTTAATTCGGATAAGAAATGGAGCGGACCACCGAGAAATGCAACATGTCCGCGGATCGGCTTACCGCAAGCCAGGCCGGAGATGGTCTGGTTTACCACTGCCTGGAAAATGGAAGCGGAGAGGTCTTCGCGGGTAGCGCCGTCATTGATGAGCGGCTGGATATCGGTCTTGGCGAACACACCGCAGCGCGCCGCAATGGTATACAAGGACTTATAGTTCTTGGCATATTCATTGAGGCCTTTGGCATCCGTCTGGATCAGACTGGCCATCTGGTCGATAAATGACCCGGTACCGCCGGCGCAGATACCGTTCATACGCTGTTCCACATTACCGTTTTCGAAATAGATAATCTTGGCATCCTCGCCGCCCAGCTCGATAGCCACATCGGTCTTAGGCGCAAAGGTCTCCAGGGAGGTAGACACGGCCAGCACTTCCTGCACAAAGATGACCTGCAGATGCTTTGCCAGCGTCAGACCGCCGGAACCGGTGATCACCGGACGGATCGTCATATCCCCAAGCTGATCAAAAGCCTTCTTCAGCAGTCCCTGCAGGGTTTCTCGGATATTCGCAAAATGCCGCTCATAATCCGAAAACAGGATATTGTTGGCATCATCAATAATGGCGATCTTTACGGTCGTCGAACCGATATCGATACCCAAACGATAGATCTTGTCCTTACTTACTTCCATTTCAAAACCTCATATATATTTCTGTTTCGTGCAATTATACCATGTTTATGTTTGCTTTTTTGTAACATGTGTTACCTCAAGACATACAAAGTGGATTATACAAGATATTTACATAATTTGCAAGTCTATGAGAAGTGTCGGGCGCAGGCGGGGGCTTCGTACATGCTGTTTCCTGCGAAGTGGGCCATAGAACGGCAGCCACCGCGGCAAAGAGCCTTTGCAGAGCAGATGGAGCAATTACCGGTGAGAAGATCCGGTGTGAATTTACGATTATAGGAAAAGGCATCCGGATCTTCCCAGATGTCGCGAAGGGAACGATCCCGTACATTGCCTTCGATAAAAGAGGCATCGTATAAGGATTCACAGCCGCGGATATTACCGATGCTGTCGATGCCGATATTGCTGATGCCGGCCTGGCAACCCCGGAAAACGGCGAATCCGCTGCGGTTTCCCCGCAGGCTGCCCTCGCTCTTTGTAAAATAGCCGATATTGTCGGCAATCCCTATGGAGAAGGGAGCATTTTCGTGTTCTTCTACGAATTGTATCACACGGTGTACATCAAAACGATGATCCACGCCGGAACTCACTGCATTTCCCATAGGCAGACAGGCTTGTAACTGCCAGGCAAAGATCGGGTAATCCAAAAGAAAAGTATAGAGTTCTTCCAGAGCGTGTACATTTTCAGAATTCAGTGTGCTGATCACAGAAGCAGATACACCGGCATTGGCCAGTACACCCAGAGCGCGTTTGGCTCTGGCAAAACTGCCTTCCTGGCGATAGCGGTCATGGATCCGCGCAGGACCGTCTATGGAAATGGCTACAGATTCGATGGACATGCTGCCAAGTTTTTCAGCTAGCGTCATATCGATCAGATAACCGTTACTCACGATGCATACAAGGATGCCGTTACGGACAAGACGACGGATGATGGTTTCCCAATCCGGACGCAGAAATACTTCCCCGCCGATGATCGAGACCCGCTTACAGCCAAGATCCGCCAGATCATCAGCCAGAAACAGGCATTCCTGTGTATTCAATTCGTTTTCTCTGGCGCGGCCTCCGTTGGAACCGCAGTAGCGGCAGGAGAAGCAGCAAGCCAACGTCAGTTCCCAGACGCAGGTTTTCAGCATATACATAAAATAGAGTTTCCCCTTGATCTTTGCATTATTATATCAGATATAAGGATTATACCATGAAAGCGAAAATATTGTTCCTGCTACGGCCTTTGTGTCGCTATCGTATTTGTACTGCTTACCATCGGCTGTGTGATCTCCTGTCTTCTGGCACGGCTGACCTATAAGAAGGATATTTCACCGATTGCCTTCAAGCAGGCGATGAATAAATCATGATATGGCAATTATAAAGAAAGCGGCGGCTTGTGGAAAGCCGCCGTTTTTGTTATACTCAAAGAGGGAAAATAGGGGGATAAGCATATGAAATTGATGAGTCTGAATTGTCCGAATTGTAATGCTCCGGTCAAACAGGTGGCAGAAGGTAAGTTTTATTGTGCTACCTGTGATTCTACATTTCTGGCAGATTATGACAGCGATGATGTGGAATACCAGAAAGTCAGGACGACGGCGGAGATCCATAAACAGCAGATGAATCTGGCGCAGAGCGGTATGGCGGTACAGAACCGCAGGGCGAAAGATTCTTTTAAGATCAAACTGATCGTAATAGCGGCAGTGTTTCTCTTTTTTCTGATCACTGCCGTACCGACGGTGATCTTCAGTATGCAGATGGCCCAAAGACAGAGAGAAGCATCCGAACAGCAGCAAAGGGAGCAGGAAGCGCGTCGGGAGATCGAAGAGAAACAAAGAGAAGAACAACGACGGCAGGAACAGGAAGCCAAAGCAGCGGCTGAGGAAGCGGAACGCCAGGCCAAGTTGGCATCCTATCGCCTGACACCGGAAGAGATCATAGGGGATCCGTTCTTTGTGGAGAACGCAAACCAGACGATCCTGGGGCAATTGTGGGATAATACCAACCTGTTTTATACCAACTGGGTATGGAATGAAGCACCGGAGTATATGACCAGTTATTTCCTGACCGCAAAGGATGAAAACGAACGGGATCAGAACATACTTTTGAGCATTTATAAGATCCACTGGGATAAGGAATTTGACGACCGGACAGAGCATTATGTGATGTATGACGGTGCCTGCTTGTATAACATTTCACGAAACGAAGACGGAACGATCAATTCCAATTACGCACCGCACGAAATGTCCTATAACAGCGAGATCGTTGCCAATCAGTTTTTATCCGGCTATAGCGATTATGATCAGCTGATCCGGCAGGAAATCTACGGTAATACCGAGTACGATTATATCGAGCTGACTATGCCGGGGGCGCAGCCGGATCCGGATACTTTTGAAAAGCGTGTTTATGAGAAATAGAGGACAATACATATGAGTTATATAACCACCATTTCGGGAAAGCATTTTGACCCGGTCGAACCGGAAGAAGCGTTGATCGATATCAAAGACATCGCCCATTCCCTGTCTCTGGTCTGCCGGGGCAACGGTCATGTGAAACATTTCTATTCCGTGGCACAGCATTCCATCGCCTGTGCCAGAGAAGCGCAGGCGCGGGGCTATAGTGATACCGTGGTACTGGCCTGTCTTTTACACGATGCCAGCGAAGCCTATCTCTCTGATGTGACCAGACCGGTCAAAAAAGATCTGACTTATTACTTGGAAGTGGAAGACCGCCTGCAGCATCTGATCTGGCGACATTTTATCGGACGGGACATCACACCGGAGGAAGATACGCAGGTCTTTGCCATCGATGATGATATGATGTCTATGGAGTTTCATCTCAATATGGCCGAGACCATCAATGAGGACTACAAACGGCTGGTACGGACGATCGACTGCGCCTACGAAGATCCGGCCAAGGTGGAGGCGGAGTTCCTTGAATTGTTTCAAACACTTGTATAAATTCGTATTTGTCGAGCTCTATCGCTGTGGCGAAAAACTCTTGCCCTCCCCTTGAGGGGAGGGTGCCCGAAGGGCGGGTGAGGTGGACAAAAGTCTGCGGAGTATACATGGAAGCCGGGGCAGATAAAGCAGTTTTCGAAGCCTTGCCGAAGCAGTTTGTGAGACCAAGCAG
>JAFXQR010000055.1 GCA_017526985.1 Lachnospiraceae bacterium | reverse complement strand
GCCTGTTTCGCATCCATAGTGTAGAAGCCTCCGATAGGTATCAGCGCTATATCGCATTTTACCGTTGCTGCTTCTTTGATCGCATCGATATCCCCGGCTATATAAATACGTGTCCCGTCTATCTTCAGCACATAACCGCACCAGCGGGCGCTCTTCGGATGAAACGGTTTTAAGATATTATACATCGGAACCGTCTCAAACTCCAGAGCATCTGCTTCATATGCTCCCCCGGGTTTCACGCTGATAATACGGGATATCGAACCCGTAACCTTTTTCGCTTTATTCTCCATCTTTTCGGGAACCACCAGTACAGTATTCTCCCCGGCAGCCTTTTCAATATCCTCCGGTGAAAAATGATCGTAATGATCATGGGTTATAAATATATACGCCGCATCTTTCGGAACCTCTTTCAGCTGAAACGGATCGATATAGATATTTCCGCATCCCGCTTTGATCCGTATGCTGTTTTGCTTAAAAACCGTGATATTCTCTGTCATACACACCTCCTTAAATTTCGCGCCTTTTGATACCGGTCAATCCCAGATAATGATAGGAATGCAGCATCCAAAGCCTGTGCCTCATCTCATCTTCTTCCCTGCAGTTTAACAGTATATCAATATAGGCTGTCATCATAAGCGATGCCACCTGCTTTTTAAACTCTTTATCCCTGAGCGGACACCCGGCAACAAAGAAGTCACTCATCGCCGCGCGTATCGTTTCCTGTTCCTTCTTTTCTCCGGATTTAAGCATGATCAGAATGCCGGAGCGGTACTCACTCATCACCTTTGCCAATACATCGGACACTTCATTGATCTTATCTTCCGTATAATTGCCCGCATATTCCTTACTGCCAAAGCGGCGGATCAGCTTCATAATGCTTTGTCTGGCCGGGCCTACGATCGTCTCGTAGATCTCTTCTTTTGAACGGAAATACCGGTAGATATTGCTCTTACTGATGCTGCACGCCCCGGCGATCATATTCAGGGATGTATCGCTGTATCCGTTTTTAATAAATGCTCTTTCCGAAACCGTAAGTATCCTGTTTCTGATATCTTCTTTTTGGTCTGCATTCTCTTACCTTAAGATTTCTATCATTCATCCGAAGTATTTTGGATCGTAACCGCACAGCAGGCACCCGATGCAACCGTGAATGATAGCATTTCTTCCGCACGCTTCATCATCCGATCATGTTGATCAGGATTCCCGACACACACGCAAACAGAATGATAAATGCCCAGTAGAGCAGAAAATGCTTCATTCCCAGCACCACTTTGAGCGCTCCAAGATTCGTGATCTTGGTAGCCGGTCCGGTGATCATAAAAGCTGCCGCGCTTCCCAGGCTCATTCCGTTCGCCAGCCAGGTCTTTAATATCGGGATCGTACCGCCACCGCATACATAAAGCGGCACGCCCACTGTGGACGCCATCAGGACGCCCCAGGCTTCGTTCCCCCCGAACATGAAAGTAACCGCTTCCTGAGGGACATATCTCTGAAACACCGCAGACAAAAGGATCCCGATAAAAAAGTAGAGCCCCGTCGCTTTGAAATTCCGGAAAATGTTCTTTAAAAGCCTGAGGAAAAGGTTCGGATCGGTATCCTTATTTCTCGGCTCATCAAATCCGTCAAAACGAAAGAACTGCTTTTCTTTATAAAATATCCTTATCAGAAGTCCTGCTGCGATCCCGCACAAAAAGCAGCTCACGATCCGGACGATCAAAACTTTCATCCCCAAAGCCGCGCTGTAGATGATCAGCTGCGGGTTCAACAGGATCGAGCTCATCATAAACGAAGCCAGCCATTCATCACGTATACCGCCCTTGGAAAAAGAAGCTGCGATGGGTATCGTTCCGTACATGCATAAAGGAGAAGCCACGCCCAGCACAGAAGCAAAGAGGATCCCGACGAAGCTGCTGCCATCGCCCTTCATATTCCGCATCCGGTTATGGATCCCATCCTTAAAGAAAACAGATATGACCGATCCGATCACCATGCCGGCTACCCAGTACCAAAAAATCTGACCCAGCTGCACGGAAAAGTAGTACCATATATAAATGAACTCTCTTTTTATGATCCCAAACACTTATTCCGTTTCCTCTGTTTCCGCTGCGTCAATATTAACGATCTCGTATGCTCTGTTGCCAAATCCGATCCTTTCGCAATGGGTAAGGATATGCAAACCGTTCTTTTCCAGTATCCGGTTCTGAAGCGACTGTCCGTCTGCTGCCTTAAATACCAGATCCACACATGCCTGGTCTAATGCAACCGGATCCGTCGATGCCAGGATCCCGATATCATGCATATCCACTTCCGTCGGCGTCGACACACAGTCACAGTCGATCGACATATGGTTCATCACGCTGATATATACGATCTTCTGTCCGTGTCCCTCATAATCCGAAACGGACTTTGCCGCTTCCGCCATGGATTCCGTAAAGGTATCCTGATTAGTGAGCAAAGATCCGATATCGATCGGCGGCTTTGAAAACACACCACCCGTATGGATCCGTACCTTGCCTTCCCTGGAACCTATGCCGATAGAGATATTCTTCAGCGCTCCTCCGAATCCGCCCATCGGATGTCCCTTAAAATGCGAGAGCACGATCACGTAATCATAGTTTGCCAGATTCTGTCCGACCCAGTTTTCCTTAAGATTCACGCCGCCCTCAACAGGGATGATCATAGATCCGTCACGATCCATGATATCCACATCTGCGATCGCCGTGAAACCGTGATCCTTCGCAACCTGCATATGCATTTCCGTATCAGCTCTCTTCGAACCCGAATACGCTGTATTGCATTCAATGATCGTCCCATCCACACTCTGCACCAGATCCTTGATCAGATTCGGATCAAGATAATTGGGATTGCCGGCCTCTCCGGTGGAAAGTTTTATCGCCACGTTCCCCTGCGGATGTACATCCAGCGTTTCATAAATCTTCATCAAAGCTTCGGGGCTTATCTCCTTTGTCATATAGACTATGGAATGATCCTCATAACTTTTATTCTGCGCCTGAAGCGAAGCAATATCATAAAATTCATGCGGTTCAATATCATAATGCATATGCGGAACATACCAGGCAATAAAACACAGTATAAATATAAACATCATGCCAATAATAATCATAGATCCTATAAGCACACTCTTTATTTTCGACTTATTTTTCTTCTCTTTCACAGTGATACGTCTCTCCATATCCCGGTCCATTTCTCATTAGCGACCGCTTTTGTTCTACTATTATCACATTTTCTCTTTGTTTTCAATGCATTATCTCCAAACGCGACCGTATCTTCATATTGTTATCAAAAAAACCACGAGGTTCGTCCCCGTGGTTTTCCTTTCGTTTCGCCCCTATTTTATCAGACAATCCGTTCCGCTCTTTGCCATCTCCAGCAGTTCTACGATCGGTACGGGTCTGGAATAATAATAACCCTGCAGGCTGTGAATGCCGTAGTCCTTCAGGATCTCACGCATTCCCTGAGTTTCGATTCCCTCTACACAGACATCCGCACCAAATGTCCCGGCCAGATCCGTGAAGTTGTTCACCATCCTGCGCTCTTTCTCATCCTCTTCGATCTCCCGGACAAAACTCCTGTCAATCTTGATCGTATCAAACGGAAGATTCTTGATCAGCCCCACAGCAGAATAACCGGTACCGAAATCATCCAATGCGATCCGCACTCCCTCGGCACGCAGACTCACCATAACATTACGGAGCAGATCCATATCCAGGAGCCTGCAGCGCTCGGTGATTTCCAGACAGAGATGCTCCGGCGAAAAACCTGCTTTCCGGATAGCATTCCAAACCACTTCCGTAAAATCCGCTCTCTCCATCTGCGAATAGGAAAGATTCACATTGATCACAAAGCCCGGAACATACTCGATCAATTTCTTCGCATCACGCATTGCTGTTTTAAGGATCCATTCCCCCAGTTCCGGAAAAAGCGGATCCGTTTCCAGGAACGGGATAAACACATCCGGCGGGACCACGCCGTATTTATCATTCTTAAAGCGGAGCAATGCTTCCGCGCCGATCAGTTTCTCCGTCTCAGCATCAACAATCGGCTGATAGAGCAGGTAAAATCCTTTGTAATCCTTTGAGATTGCCGCCCGGATCACGTGCAGTTTCTCCAGTTCCCGCCTGCTGTCACCTCTCTGTCCGTTCTGAAAGATCACCAGATCCCCATGCTTTTTGATCTTAGATTCTTCATACGCGAAGTTCAGGCAGGAATACACGGTCTGGTCATCCACGTCAAAATCCTCCAGAGGCAACAGTCCCGCATTCAGTTCCACAGCAAGCTCCAGATCATCTACCTTGATGCCCTTGCGAAAATGCGCCCGTATCTCTTCGTACAGTTCCGCAAGCTGCTCCACCGTCTGCCCTGTGGACATAATAGCAAAACACGCCCCGTCCATACGGTAAGTACCGCCGCGGTTTGTCACATGATCCATCAGATAGCGACCAAAATACTGCAGGATCTTGTTCCCGACCTTATACCCATACACTTCATTGATCTCGGTCAACTTGCTGATCCCGGCCATCCCGATCCTGACTTCTTTTTTATTGCGTATATATTCCTGCAGATCTGCAAAGAAACCATACTGATTGCGCAAACCGGTCAGCGTATCTATGTGGCTCCGCTGATTATGATTCCGGATCGCGCCCCCGAAATATTCCGGTGTTCCAAATTCATCTGTGATCACGATACCACGGCAGGTACAGAGAACCGTTTCCCCATCCGGCCTCATGGCACGGTACTGCATATCATGACCTGCCTGCTTACCACTGAATATGGCATCCACTCCGTCACTATATGCCTGTCGGTCTTCCGGATGAATATGCTGTTCCCAGATATATCCGGCATTATACATATATTCCGATGGCAGGCCGAAAGTCTCTACCAGTTCCTTCGACCACCTGGAATAATCGTAACGCATATCGCAGAGAAACACATGAATATCCTCTGCAACGATGCAGTAACTCTCAAAAAGGGAATCCAGCTTTCTTATCGCCTCTTCCGGAATCTTCTGATTTACCATATCCGCCCCCTCCGTGTTCTTACAATAATGCACCGTCCTACGCTCATCATCTGCCATGATTATACCATGGCGGCAACAGATATTTCAAATCCATTCCATCCGGTTTTTGACCTCCAGATCTTTATTAGCAGATAAGAATATATCGGAATAGTGAACAGAGTAGTGAACAAGGGTTGGAGGCCTCTCAAACCTCCTTTCCATAAGGGTTTTGAGATTGTACGATTATTTGCATTCCGTCAATTGCATGTCTCTGCAGTAAAAGAGCATATTTGCTCCCCATATTTCCAACACCGATTATGGCAACCTTCATATGTTTCTCCCTTTATTGTTTCATTCTCTCCACGGCACTTCCGGCATACGGATTTCCTGCCATGGCTTCTCAGCTGCTTCCTGCACCATAAGCCAGAATACCGCATCTTCCAAAGCTTCTTTCAACGGATACGGTGATGCCCCGCCTGACAGATACTCCTTCATATCCAATAGGATCGAAGCGATCGCATATTCATCCTGTTCGGTATCCAATTGTAACTCCGGCTGCCAGGTTCTTCGGATATCACGCAACGCCTGAGTATCTAACATACGATACCTCTCCGGAATAGAAGACATCAGCAGCTTTCTCTGCGGCACATTATCCTCATCTAAATAATAAAGCATCCGGTCACTCCATTCCCCCCGATCACAGCGGAGCGTAAGATGTCTGGATCGTACAAAGGAACGATATTCCGTTGACGCAAAATCATACACCGCCGTCTTCCCGGATTCATAAGTCACATGAACGATATCCCGTACTTCCTGCCCTTTATGGTCATCATAAAAAGCACCATAGCGAGAGTCTGTCTCAACGACCGGTGTACTTCTTCTTTCTCCATGCATGACATACGCTTCCTCATAAGTAAGCATCATCTTCCGCAGGATACTTGCCGCATGATAATCATGTACCAGCGAAAGATATCCGCTCACCGGTTTTCCCGGCAATCCGCTTACGACAGTTTCCAACCCCTGCGCCAATACCGGATGCCTGAAATACTGCTCGCAGCTTACAATCTTTGCTCCCTTTGTCTCCTGCAGATCCCAGATCCGTCTCAGCTTATCCATAGACGAACCAACCGGCGTTTCCGCTACCACCGGAAAACCGCGAAGCACCCACTCTTCCACAACATCCGCAACATGTTCCCGATCTACTGCGACAACGATGAAATCCGGTGAAAAGGCGATCGCCTCATTCAGATCCTGTGTGGCCCTGATCCCGGTATGTTTTGTGACCAGACCTGCTTTTTCCAGTGAACGGCACAGAAACATCGCCCGGAATAACTCCGGATATTTTGCTGCAATCCGCCCATAATATTCCGATCGATAACCCGAACCGACAATGAGATACTTAAGCATAAAAGCCCTCCTATCCTTAAATCTCAAAATTATCATATATTGATATTGTACCAAAACAGCCATAAAGAAAACAACATATCCGTTCCTTTTATTATAAAAACTCCCGCATCCGAAGACACGGGAGCACAACTAGGGAGAATATTGGGATTAACTGATTTTGCTTAAGTCATCTGCTGCAATGATCAGTTCAAAGTATGTACCTTCCGACAATAGATCTTCCCGGACTCCTTCCTCACCATACGAACTGATCATATCAAGTATATTGTCAATTCTGACTTCCACGTGCCCTCTCCCTGTTTCGCCTTCTCATTTCGTGCAATCTACGGATTTCATTCGCATCCGTTTCCACTGTCTGTCTTCTATGCTCCGGTCTTACCCACGGGTCATTAACGGAGGTTTCCAATGCTGCCACAAAAGCCTCTGCCTTTTCCGGAGTATTCAGTTGTACGGTATGAAAAATACTCGATGTAGCCATCTTTTCTTCCTCCCTTCATCCTTACTATAGATATATTGTACCACTTTTTTCTTAAAAATCAGCCCCAAAAAGAACAAATGTTCCCAGTAGAAAGATCTCGCATTTCATTTCTGGTAAGAAATCCTCTGTAGAATCCAAACCTGTTCTCCGGCCTTGCCCAGATCGGTGATGCATCATTCCATATATCTTCCGGGCCCATCCCATTGACCGTGACCAGGATATCTCCGATCGCCGGGATGTCTACAAAATGCATCCGCATCGCCGATAACAACTGGCGTTTCTCCTTTTTGCTTTGCTTTTTATTTACATTGGTTTCTTTCCGATCAATCGTATCACCGCTTCGTCATCCGCTTCCTCATACAGTTCCTTCACATGATCAAACAATCTCTGCCAGGATTCCCCCGGCGACTCTTTATATGCTGATGTCACCATATCATATCCCCAGATCTTTTCCGGCGGAAACATGACAGATACTGCCATGCCATACTCTCCTCCCTTCTTGTTCACACGCCTGCGAAACCCGGCAGTCACAAGATAAAACTGCATCTGCAGGCCGGTGATGATCCCGGGATAGTTTTTGTCTCCTTCTTTTCCGAAACCTGCTTTCTTCTTTAACTCCGTCGAAAGGATTTCTTCTTCAGAGTACACCGTATCCCCATCTTCATCCGTGCGGATGTAATGATCCATGATCTTCTTCTCACGCCGATTTGCCAATCCATCTTCCCAGCGAGCGTCGAAATCATATCCGTCACGACGGTAATTCACAAAATACGGCAGCCATTCAAGCGAAACGAAGCCGGCCTTCTTATCAAAGAACTTGCCATATGCTATTTTACGTTTCCCGGATATCTGTTCTCTCCAAGCCCATGGATCCCTGAGCGCATTATCCGTCCACCAGTATTTCGGATCTGTCCATTCCTCAACAGAAAAACCTTCCACCCCGTTCGCAAACAGCGGCAAAAATCCGATACTCTCAATATATTCTTCCAGTTCTTCTACCGTATGGATACACTCCGGATGTCTGGAACTGACACCCTTCATCACCCATTCGCCATTTTCTACAGACATAGATCATTCTCCACTCTTATGCGTCCGCATCCGGCAATAAACTTATAAATCGGCAACACCACTTCAGATTATTATACCTTAAAATCGTCCTTTTTGCAAAAATCCCCCCAGCCATAGGGACGGTTCTCCGGTTAGTTTCCGGCCAGAGAACCGCCCCTTTGGTCACTGTATTTTTTCAATAAACCGATCCAGCACTTCCAGCATATCGGGAGCCAGACGATTACGGCATTCCGCTTTCATATCATCTGGCACACCATAGAATGCCTCAGCGATACCGCCAGCGATGCAAGTAAGTGTATCACAATCCCCGCCGAGAGATACTGCTGTGCGGATCACATCCTCGAAGCTTTCCCCTTCCAGAAAGGCAGTGATCGCTTCCGGCACCGTCTCCATGCAGGATTCCACATGATGATACCCCGGGCGGATCTGGTCGCAGGTGCGGGACAGATCATAATGAAACTCCTTCACGATATAGTCCCGGATCTTAACCTTGGATGCGTCGTTCCTTGCCATAAAGATCGCAGATGCCGTTGCTTCCGCGCCCTTGATCCCCTCCGGATGATTGTGCGTCACATCCGCCGAGAGCCTTGCATACCGTCTGGTCTCTTCCAAAGTATCAAACAGCCAGCCAACAGAGGATACCCTCATTGCCGATCCGTTCCCCCAACTGCCATACGGCTGCGGATCCTTCTTGCCAAGCCATCCTATAAACCTGCACCCATAGCCGGCATTCGGATAACGGTTTCCCCAGGCCTGCATAGATCTCACCATCGCCGCCCTTACCATATCGTCATCAGCAGCTTTCGGTAATCCCAAAATTGCCTCCGCCACAGCGATTGTCATCACGCTGTCATCGGTATACCTCACCAGGTCGTTAAACATCTCGAACTGCATACTCTTCTTCCCCCGGTCAAACTCATACGGTGCCCCGATCATATCGCCTAAGATTGCTCCATACATACTTTTATCCTCCTTATCGTGTTGCGGATACCTCTGTATCCCTGCCTTTGATGATATCAGTATAAAAAAAACGCCACTCCAAGTGGTCGTTTCCCGGGCGACAAACACCAAACCGTTTAATCCGGATACTTCGTTTTTTGACCTCACCCATTGGAAGGGAACTGTCACCATCCCAAAAATTCTGCAAAAAGCTTTTCTTTATTCTCCCAAAATTGACTGCCCGTACTTGAACAGCGCCGCATTGATTTCAAAGATATCGTACACCTTGTTCGTGATGAAATAGGTAATGATCAGATCAAACTTGTTACTGGGCGAAAATGCGATCTCTGCCCTGGATAGCAGGTCCAGCATCGTGGGCATATCCAGTTCCAATGCGATTGCAAAGGCCACCGCCGTCTTCTTCTTCGGCTTATAATCCTCTTTACAACGGATCTTCGAAAACACCTTGCGGTCAATATTCGCCTTCTTATACACCGTCACATCATCCAGCCCGCGCTCATCGATCAGTTGAAACAACCTCTGCTGAAATGTCACGCCGGTATTCCCCAACACTTCGTCCAGACTTTTCCCGGAAACATCCGGAAGAACGGACATTGTTTCCTGCGAAAGGGCTGATTTTTCGTTACATCCGCGAAGTGCAGTCTCTTCTTCCTTAGACGCACGCCGATCACCACGCCTGCCTCGTTCATAACGCGAGAATATGCCAAATTCCGCCAAACGGATTTCCGACACTTCATTTTCATCAATATATTCCTTAATATCACCGACCAGTTTTCCGGACAGTTCAAATGCTTTCCGGTCAAACACGACCAGTATGACCAGCATATCATGCGATAAAAGGAAGCGGTTGATCTCAGCCAGAGCGATTTGCAGTGCCTCATCCTTCGGAAATCCATATACACCGGTGGCGATCAATGGAAAGGCGATGCTCTCGCAATTCAGATCCGCCGCCATCTGTAGTGATCTCGCATAGCAGGAATGCAGGGTCTCCCGCTCCTCATGATAGCCGTCGATCCAGGATGGCCCTACCGTGTGGATAATATACTGCGCATCCAGATCAAACGCCGGCGTGACCGCGGCCTCTCCCGGACGGATATCCCCAATCTTCTTACGCTCCGCCAGCAGTCGATCTGCTCCCGCTGCCTCATAGATTGCCGCATCCGTTCCCGACGCATAGACCGGACAGGGATTCGCAGTATTCACGATCGCATCCGCTTTTACTTTTGTTATGTCGTTTCTGATTATCTGGAATGGCATTTATACACCTTTTCTATCCTTCTTAATATCCGACTAATTTCCGGCCAGCGAACCGTCCCTGTGGCTTATTTCGAATAAATAATCTTCATAATACTGAGAATTTTACCACAAAATACCGCTTTTCACAACGAATCCCTGTGCAGTCATCGCAAAAAGCCATACAACAGGTGCCAATTAATTTTTTTATATTAATCACCCGCTTAAAAAAAAGTTCCGATGAATCGGAACTTTTTTTGTTTACCTTATTTCCTTGCAAATCGAATCATTCTGTTCTATTATCAGATGGTCAGACGGTCCTCCGGAGCAAGATACATATTGTCGCCTTCCTGTACATCGTAGGTTTCATAAAATTCTTCGAACTGCTGTACCGGGACACTTGTTCTGGAGTAGTCCAGAGGGTGCTCATCCTGCATCAGCCGGGACAGCTCACTGCTGTATACGGCCAGACTTCCGTTCATCTGCGCATATTTTGTAAAGAACCGGTAATGATACCGGGTATTGTTTCACCCTCTCAACAGTTATTCTTCTGATTTTACTTATTGGTTGATGCTATCTTTTCTTACGCACTTTTGCTTTTCTTAAGGATTTCACCTCTTTTAATGCCAATCCAGTCAATTCGACAATATCATTATCAGGCATATCCTTAGCTATCATTTTTTCAGCTATTTTTATCTGCGCTTCTTTTTCGGCATCCCGCTCTTTCTCTGCCACATAGATATTCAATTCTCTTTGCTTGTTATAAATCTGTGTCATAATCTCCACAACCTCCTTTCTGTGTGCCTCCAAATACTCCTTCAAAATGTTCTTATCAGAACATATCTTTATCGTTTCTTCTACCGCCTTCTTGTTACGGCCATATAACTTAACCTGTTTATCAAGCACATTGCAATATGCGATATATTGGCTGAGAAGATCCTTCTTCTTGCTGTTTCCGTATATAACCTTCGCCTTAACCTCAACAGCTGTTTCCTCGCCGCCAAAAAACTCTTCAGAGAAAGACAATACATCCGGTTTCTTTCCCTTATTCCCGGAATAGATCAGATAAAGCTCCGGTTTAGGAATTTCAACCCTCTTCGAACCATAGAGACTAAGCTTTTTCTTATCGATATAGTCGCTATAAGTTGCAGCCAGATATAGCAGGAAGCGAAGTAAAATATTAACGCTCCATGTAGACTATGCCTCTGCAAGGATCAGGAAATGGTCACCGGCCAACAGCCCCAGATCATTATACTCATTGTTCATCAGCACATGTTCCAGCGTAACAATCTCAATATCCGTCTCTTTTATGTCCGTAGCCTCCGGATGAAGCTGCATAAAGAGCTGATATTTATACTTCGGAATCGTAAACAGGTCGTTAAAAACGGAATCCTTTGCCTTCCTGTTTGCGTTTTTTGCTTTGCCAGCCATTTTATTCTCCCTTCGGGTTCTTGCTTTTAGTATAACACAGAAACCGCCGGGCTGCAACGGAGGTATTCAGCTTCCAACCATATCTTTTCTCCATTTTTTCCAAATCTTGTATTATCACAAAGATTTGGAAGTTTTCTACGATAAATGCCGTGCTCTTATCCTCCATATGCAGATTTGCTCCGTATCCATCGGAAAGTCCTCTTGACACCAGCGTATCATACACCTTCAAACAGGAATTTACCACGGTTTGGGATTAGCGCTTTCCCCACCGGTGCCAGCGCCAGCGTCCTCACCGGACCAGTAATTTCTCTCATCATAATCACTCCGACTCTGTTCCTGCTCTTCCTTGGTTCTTGTCTGCTGTTCTTCCAGAAAGTCCCTTACTTCATCCTCACGCGCATCTCCACCGGATGACTGGTCCTCATCCTCTCCGGAACCGCCGCCACTGTTATTGTCCGTATCATCCGAACCACCGCCACCGGAGGACAGATTCAATTTCTCCAGCATCTCCTTTAATTCTTCTATCTCTTTATCGATATCTGAAGCTAATCTCTTCGCTTCTTTCAATTCTTCCTCCGGAATAGAACGATCCAGTGCATCCTCTTCCCCCACGCAACCATTATCTGTCAGATCCTCCTTCGCATGCTCCAGGACCTGTATCGCCTTGGTGATCTTGTCCGCAAGAACCAAAACATCTGTTTCTTTTCCGTCTTCAAAGTCCTCAAACCTTTCATAGATATCATCGAAATCTATCGTCCTGGTGCGGGACAGTGACAGATTGATACAGGATCTTCCCTTTATGCTTCCGGCGACATTATCATCCAGCACCTGCTCATACAGATCCAGGGCATCTTCATAATTACGGTCACTGTATTCCGCATTCGCCAGATTGTAAGTCGTGATGTATTTGTCGATAAATTCAATCTTGGCTGCTTTCTCCTCAACATCTACAGGATACTCTCCCTTTTGACTCATCAGTACAAAGAAGCTGTTCAACCCCAGTCTGGTGCCGCACACGGCAAAGCATGCAAAGACAGCCACACACACGATGATCATTACGATCATCAGAAATATCAGTATATTATATTTTTTTCTGTTAAATTCCATCATCGATCATTCACTCCCTGAACAGAAGAAAAACCGCAAGTAACAAGATCATAAATCCCGGCACAAACATGTAATAAATATCATCATAATTATCCAGATCATCTCTGTTTGCCAGAACTTCCTCCGCATTAACGATGGCCTTCTCGATCACTTCCGATACATCCTTTCTGTCCTTCATCTGAATACAGTCGATCTCAAGTGCATCCGCCAGATCATTTAAGGAATCCATATCAAGGCATGTCACTGCATCCGAACAGGTATCATAATCGAAAAGGTTAACACCATATTCATCTTTTATGGTTGCTCCTTTTTTCGTACCGAACCCAAGAACCGCACCACCATCGATCATAGATGCCATATCCGTAAAATCGATCATCTCCTCCTCCACCGTGATCTCACCGTCACTCAAGAAAAAGACGATCCGTTCATGGCCTTCTTCCTTACCCATATGACTGAGCATATACTCCATATTTTCAAAAGGTGAATTGAGTGATGTACCTTCGGCCAGCCATCGGTCAGGGATATGGATCGCCTTTATCGCATCATCTATAGACTGAGCGTCCTGGGTGATGGGCATCTTTATCTCACTCTTGTCTCCGAATGTGATCAAAGCGAAAGAGCTCCCATTCATTTCCTTCATTATGAATTCCATGGTCTCTATGGCACCGTTCATTCTACTGTCATCCTGATAATCCTCGGCCCACATACTCATGGTGGTATCCAGTACGAAAAGTACATCCAGATTCGGTCTGGCATATTGGATGTCCTTACTCCTTATCATGGGACGGGCAGCTATGGGCACCACCGACAGGCAAAGCAGCGCTGACACTATGATTGTGACCGTCTTGTACAATGCGGTCCCATGCGTTCTCAACGCCCCGATCAATAAAATGATAAAAAGTACCACAAGCAGGATCACAAGAACTGCAACTGGTACTACCGGTTGAAATCTCATCAGGTCCCCGCCCCCTTTGCTATCACAAATAAAACCAGCCCCATAATACAGATCATAATGGCGCGGTTCGGATTGTCTGTCTGTCGGTTGACGCTCACCTCATCCACCTGCATTGCCTCATGCGAGCGGATCTGCCCGATCACATCCTCCGTATCAAAGTCAGAACCGACAATATAGAATTCCCCACCGGTCTTCCGGATATTCTGTCTCATATCGGCACTTAAGTTATCAAAGTTCTGCCCCGGCTGGAGATCTCTGAGTGCCTCCTCGGGCGGAAAGATCCCGAATACTGCCACATCATTATTCTTACACATATTCGCGGCTTCCGCGAGCTCTATGGCAGGCGCCGTTTTTTCAGCCTGCGCATTATCGGTGACCATAATGATCACTCTTGTTCGATCGGAATCCCCCAGATACGGAAAGTTAAAGAGACAGCTTGCCAGTCCCTCTCCGATCAGAGAGCTTCCCCTGGCCTCACTGTCGAGAGTCACGGGATTATCGATAAGATCCAGCTTATAAACCAGATTGGCGAAATCGTCATATTCGTCTTTCGGCAACGATCCCAGAAAATCCAAAAACTCCCCGTCCGTCATTTCCTCAATATTATATTTATCATGGAAATGCATGTACTTCCTCTGAAGGATAAAGTATTCCTTAAGTTCTTTCAGCTTGTCTATGGCAAAGTCCATATCCGTTGTAAGCGGCATATATTCCACCGTAGAGGTATTGAAGATCGAGATACCGACTCGGTCTCCCTCCAAACCTCTTACCACATCCTCAAGATTCTCGACAAAGTCCGCATTCAGGTCATAAAGAGAATAGGAAACATCGAGACAAAGATATATATCCCTTCTCTTCACTCCCGCATCGATCTTTTTGTTATAGCTTGGCCGTCCCATCAGATAAGCTGCGCTAAGAAGGCTCGTGGCAAGACCTGCGATCCCCATGATCTTAAGCAGGATATAGAGTACCACTCTCCTCTTGTAGGAAGGGAGGCCGGATGCGATCCACATAGCGGAGTAGCCACGGAAGCTTTTCTTCTCTTTATCCTTTAAGCTTTTCCTCAGACGAATGATCCTGAATACAAGGACGCACACTGCTGCAAGAAGCACAACGATCGCAGTAGCCCACGCCGATGACGGGTTTCTTAAACTTATCTCCATATCATCACCAGCCTTCCTGCGTCCTTAAAATACTTCTCGGTATCCTTTACCGATAAAGGCGAAAACTCCGCACTATAGATCTCTTCAACAAATTCCGCAACTTCCGGCCTATTCCACCGCCGGATCTCGGAAAGCGTCTGGCAGTCCGCATTCAGCCCTCCTGCTTTTGAGAGGAATTCCCTCACAACCGCACTGATACTTATGCAGGCTTCACGCGGTTTTATCCTTCCCTGCTTCTGTTCGTTCTCGATAAACTTCAGCTTTTCAAAAGCCTTTTGTCTTAAGTCGTCTATCGATTCCGGTCCTTGCTGCAATCCCACCTTATTCTTAAGCTCCCGCATTCTTGCGATACGCATGGCATGCACTTTACGAATAAGTCCGATCAGAATGGAACAGAAAAAGATCCCCGCAGCCAGAATGAAAAGCGTTATTAAAAACCAGAACGGCCTGTCCCACGCGGCAGGTCGTAATTCAACAGAATATTTCATCAGTCCGCTATCTCCCCGTTTAGTACACCGGTCACAGTCTCCGGTATCTCCTTCTTATGCTCAAGATAAGCATAATATACGCCGCATCTTCTGAGCTTGCTGCGTACCTGTGCCTGATACTCCCTTTGCTTCTTCCATATCTCGGTAGACAGACTTTTGCTCCTGCTTATGAACTCCGGGATCATCCGGTCCGTCAGTACATCAAAATAATTCTTTCGGTCAAAGCTTCCGTCCGAGATCTCAAACACATAGAACTCCCTCTCTGCAGCCGCCGCTCTGAGTATCTTCTCCGGGATCTCAAGCAATCCCTTCATATCCGTCACCAGACAGATCGCCACGCCTTTCAGCGGAGCATCCAGTATGCCGTCCAGTCGGCTTTCCAGATCATAAACTTCCTTGCCGAAAACTTCCTCCTGAAGCAATGTCATACCTTCCTCAAGAAATGCCGGTCCGTTTCCGAATCTCTTAAGCCTGCTTCTCCAATCCTTGCCGGAAAGTATGCAATAGTCTGCGCCGCTCCTGCCTGCCAGGTATGCAGCCGAAGCTATGGTGAGGATACCGCATTCCCTCTTGTCTGTTCCGTCCGACATGAAGCCGCGCATAGTCTTGCCGGTATCTGCCATAAAGATGATCTGCTTACGCTTATCCGCCACATAATTTCTGACCATGGGTATGCCGCATCTGGAGGACGCCTTCCAGTCCATATCGCGCAGATTATCTCCCGGAACATAGGGTCTTAAGTCTTCAAATTCCATACTCTGCCCCCGGAATACCGAAGGGAACGCTCCGTCCGCAACCGAATTGGAACGACTGTAATGTTTAAATCGTATCTTCGAGCTCAGACTGTTAAGCGATTCGTAATCCGGTCGGATCCGCGAGGCTTTCTTTTTGATCTGTGTCATAGCTTTACCTCATCAGGGAGTAGGGATCGCCTTCAACAGATGATTGATGATCATATCGGTAGTAACTCCGTCTGCCGCAGCCGTATATCTGAGTGCGATGCGGTGACGCAGTACGCCAAAAGCCGCATTCTTGATATCATCCGGCGTTACATAGGCTCTGCCTTGCATAAGCGCCCCGGCTTTACCCATCTTGAGGAAAGCGATCATTGCTCTGGGACTGGCGCCGAGTCTGACATATCCTTTCAGCTCATTCGACAGCACACTGTCCGCATTTCTTGTAGCGGTAACAAGTGATGCGATATACTGCTTCACCGAGTCATCGCAATACACATCCTCGGTGATACGCTGAAGTCTTGCCACATCCTTTACTTCAAGAACAGGCGAAACCTTCTGGTTTCTCATCCGGCTTCTGTTCTCAAAAAGATTCAGGATCTGAAGATCCTCGCCTGCCGCAGGATAGAACAAAGTTTCCTTTATCATAAAACGATCCGATTGCGCCTCCGATAAGGGGTATGTGCCTTCCTGCTCAATCGGATTCTGTGTAGCGATCACAATAAAGACATCCTCCGGCATGGGATAGGAGGTTCCGCCAATGGTCACCTGCCTCTCAGCCATGGCTTCCAGCATGGCACTCTGTGTCTTTGCACTGGACCGGTTGATCTCATCCAGCAGAACGAAATTGGCAAATACCGGTCCCAGCACGGTCTCAAAGTTACCGCTGTCCTGCCGGTAGATCTGTGTACCCATAATATCGCTCGGAAGAAGATCCGGCGTACACTGGATTCTGGAAAACTGTCCGTTTACGGCATCCGCCACCGCTCTTGCCGCTGTCGTTTTGGCAAGCCCCGGCACCGATTCGATCAGGACATGTCCATCTCCCAACAAGGCTGCCACCAGCGCTCTTTCCAGATTCTTCTGCCCGATCACTCTTGCCGAAAAAAAGGCATCCAGATTTCCCAAAGCCTGCTGAGACCAACTCATGTCCTCAGCGGAAATATTATTTACATTTTGCATGATCATTGCCTCCTGCGCAATAAAAGTTTTCTATCTCCATATCAAATATAATATTTTATCAGAAATGCCGAAAAAATCCACCCATCCGATCATCCACTTTTGCGCCTTACGGTTGCGTATCCGCAGTTCTCAATTCAGATATACCGGCCCCGCTGCCGGCGGCAGGATATTTCCGCAGTGGGGACATGCATTGTGTATGCCATATACACTGACTCCGCCGCAATGCGGGCACGCGGTTTGCTGATACACCATATCGGCATACGGCAGATAAAATGCCCGGCTGTCTTTTTGATATCGCGAATGAAGAAACCGGAGTAAAAAAACACATCCCCCGCTCATAACGAGCCCCAATACCACAAACATCAATTGGATCGGATGAAAGCCCATGGCCTTTATGATCAATGCAATCAGCAAAAAATACAGCATCATAAGAATGGGATAAAACACTAAGCCCAAACGGTATCCCCATTTAAGAAGCCCAAGGCTACCCTTTGTGATCTGCTTCGAAGTATAGAAATGCTGTGCCTGGCCATTCTCATAATATACATAATGATGAGAGTTCCGAAAATAATACGGGGAATAGATTCCCACTCCCCTTACCAGAGAAACCGGCCGCGAGGGATTCTCTCCCCTGCCATATCTGTGTTCAAACGGATCTGCCATAACTCAAACCTCCTCTTGTGTATTTTGCTTACAAGCAAGATACGATCATGCGCGGATTATTTATGGGTAATCTTTACTCCACAAATAGCAGTATGCTTGCGTTCTGGCCGCAAACAACTCCTTTTTCAAAAGTTCTCTGACCTCTCCCCTTGTATACCATCCGGCTTCGATCTCTTCTGCCGTTGAACTGCTCTTTGCGAATTGTCCCGAAGCTGTCCCAACGATACATACATTCTTCTCATTTGAAAAACCGACTGCTGAATAGGATGCCGGAATAAAATCATCGATCGAATCCAGATGCAGACCGGTTTCTTCTCTTAATTCTCTTGCCGCTGCCTGCTCCGGTGTTTCTCCGGGATCGATCAGTCCGGCCGGAAAATTATACACCCATTTTCCGGGTGCCAGTCGGAATTCCCTATTCAGCAAAATCTTACTGCCATCCTCGTTATGAATGATCAAAACCACAGCATCCGCAGGATCTTTTCCATGCAAAGATTCAAAATCACTGATCTCCGGATCCCGGCTTATCATTTCATAAACCTTTTTCTTACCGTCTTCCGTCTCATAATTCACATTGTAACGATTTATATACTTCCCTGTTTCTTTCTTCTCAATACTGATAAACTTCATAATCGTCATTCTTACCTTTCATCATATTTGCAGATTCCCGGCATATTTAAATGGTATGACATCTCCTGGTACAGTTTCTTTATACGCCTGCTCCTCGTGCATAAAAGACACTATTTCGCTTTTTGTCATCTTACCAAACTTTTTTATCACGATATCCAAAATTTCTTTCTCATCGTCCTGCAAAAAAAGAAATTTTTGTTTTCCGTTTAGCTTAAAACGAAATGCATTGAACTCCCCCACGTCCACTTCCTCACACGGAACATTTTTTAGCGTGATTATGGAATTATGCTCTACCGGAACCGCTCCCATCGGAAGCGCCTGATAGACCAAACCGGTAATCGCCTTTCCTCGTTTTTTATAGGCTAAGGAATCCGCATACCACATCAGCTTCATCAATTTCACTTTATAAAGATTCGCCACCTTGGAAGATGAAGCAAAATAACGAATTACATCAACCACCTTATCCAATGACAAACTCGTATTCCCATGCAATTGTTCATTCTCACGAAAGCGCGCATAACTTGCTTCTATAGCTTTTCGTATATAAACATCCTTATCCGCTTCATATAACAATGTAGCGTATTTCAAACACCTCCGATATGTTCCCTCTGATATATCTTTCTTATACTCGGAAAGCAATTCTAAAAACCATTCCGGATCCTGATCGATTTTCCGCAAGATTGTATCATGCGCCCGATCTTGTACCTGATGGCTTTCGTACCTCGTGATTGTTTTTCCTCCCCATCCCAACAACGCACATAAATCTCCCTGCGTAATACCATACTTTCCTCGAATAGCCTGGATTTCCTCTGCTGTCAAAAGCCCTTCTGCGCTACGATACGCCTCCTTCAGCCGAAAATCATTCTCCCGCATCTGCGTCTCATCTGTATATAATTCATCTGCTTTATCGCAGTACATATACGATGCATCATAGGTTATTTTACGCCCTTTTAATGTTGCTTCTTCTTTAACCTGTACCATTTGTACTTCGTGCTCTTCCATACAGCAAGCACATTTTTTTAATTCTTTTCTCATAATGTGCATATTCATGCGCAGACCTCCCTACTTCTTTCGATATGGAAACATATCCGGCGTAAACGGCCTCTCTGCAAAGTGAAACGACATAACAAATGTTGTAGTATTTCCGTACTCTCCCAATAGCTCTACACGTATTTTTATATATACCTCTTCTTTACCATTGTATGTCTTTCCAAACTCCCGCATCTCGCTTCTATTAGGAAAGCGAAGATCTTTTACCGTCTGCATATACTCTTCTGTCGTAAGAGACATCAATTCTCTTTTTAAAGCCTTTATAGGATCTTCATCGGCAAAAAGAGTATTAACGGTATATTGATTTGTATACTTTTCATCTCTGTTATCATCAACTCGTCTGTGAACCTGAAAATTCAGTTTTGCCCCGTTTTTTAATGCGTATCGTAAATCCTGGATATACGATTTTATCTCTAATTCCGTTTCTATACGTATTCTTCTTTCTTCCATATAGCCACCGCAAAAGTATCATTTGATACCCTGATTATACTCTTGACAATCTAACTTGTCAACAAACGGTGCCATAAAAAATCCCGATTCGTCGGGATTTTTGTTAATCTATTCTCTTTTCATAGCAATACCTCATCCAGTGTTCTTTTCGGCACATGATGCACACCATCCGGATCACGGTAATACTTTACATCATTATCCCGTATATCCTCCAGCACGATCGTTTCCTTCGGCTTTCCCAGTGCGATCACATAATCGATCTTCATCCCTTCCGGCAGTGCTATGATACTTGCGATCTGCTCCTTTTGTATATTTCCAAGAAAGCATCCGCCAAGCCCTGCTTCAACCGCACCCAGCAGGATCGTCTGTCCGGCAATTCCCTCATCGATCGTGGCATTTGCCTTTTCATCCGTTGCCATCACAATATACGCCGCCGGGCGCTCCCCCTCTTCCGGGCCGTCCCAATCCTTCAGATAGCCTGCCCAGCCCAGACACGGGAAAAGCTTTTCGCACATTGCTTTTTCCGTTATGATCTTATAGCGTATCTGCTGTAAATTCGCGGCTGACGGAGTATTCCGCGCCATATTGATCAGCTCCCTTATTGTTTCTTCATCTACTCTTTCATTTTCATAAAACCTGCGATAAGATCTGTTCTTCAATACCAATTCCAAAAGCATATTTGTCACCTTCTCTTGTTCCTCATTTTTTTAGATACTGGGTACGGTTACTGTGAACTTTACATTTTTACCTCAATTCAAAAACTCCACCGTCCCGTCTTCTATGCGGTAAACTGCGCCGATCACTTTCAGCCCGTGTTCCTCATCCTTCTGGATCTCCAGGCTGGATTCTATGATGTTGACGCTCTGCTTTACATTGAGCATCGCTGCCTTGTAATCATCCGTTTCCTGCCCGATCGCCCGCTTGATCTCATCCGTGATAAACTTGATATATCCGTCCGGATCATGATGGATTGCCGCGGTTACTGCTCCGCATTGCGTATGCCCGAGCACCACGATCAGATTCGTCCCCAGATGCCCCGCTGCATACTCAATACTGCCCAATTGATGATCATCGATCACATTGCCGGCCACGCGGATCGTAAAAAGATCCCCGATCGCCGCATGGAATATCCTCTCCGGTATAACCCTGGAATCCGAACATCCTATAATGATCGCATACGGCTCCTGCCCGTTCTTTGCAAAATGCTCCAGTATCGTCGGTGATACATCCGTATGAAATGTATCGATCGCTACATACTGCTCATTCCCTTTTTTCAGTTTTTCAATTGCTTCTTCCGCGGATATTATCTCAATCCCCTCCTAATGCAACGCTTTCCCATTACTTCCACATCATAACGAGCAATCTTTTTTAAGTAATACGAACTATCTATTTCCGTTTCCGAAGATCTGCCTTCCCGCTCATATCAAAGTATTATTCACTCTTCCGCAGCAGTTTCATAAATGTTATATAGGGTATCACATGCTCAGCAAACAGAATCGGCCAATAAAACAGGGTGAGTATCATTACAAATATCAGTATAATATACCAGTTTCTCCACAATTCTCCCCCCAACATCACCACAAGATAAAACACCACACATATAAGCAATACTATTGAAACAACTACATCAACTTTCGTATTGATTTTTTTATTTGGTTTCCGCCACTTCCCGTTTTTTTGAACATACCGGTATTCAAAATATCGGCTTATAGTCCCACCCCTGAGCCGATGGACAGTGTCGTATATATATGCACAGACCGATCTATCTTCCTTGAAAAGAAGATATGAGGGATGATTTCTTTCATGAATCAATCTGAACAGAATGATCAGCAATATTTCAACACCATTCATAGCCAATGCCAATACTGCCATTACAACTAATGCGTCCATATAATTATCCTTTCTATGCGATCACCTTCACGGCATTCTCCCGGATATGGTTGACCGTTTCCATCAGTTCCGCCCTGGTCTTTGATATGCGTCCGGCTGATCACGAACAATCTCCCCCAATGCCCAGAGCATCTGCTATCACCTGTGCAACCAGCCTTGAGCCAGCCTCGGAAGCGTGTCTTCGATCCTTATAATACAAATCTACCGAAGGATTCTTATGGATCTCTTCCCACCATTTTTCGCCAACCGGTGCAACCAGACAGTCATGCTTCCGAGCCAGTTTTCGGTATCGGGCTGCCATCTCCGCCTGAAACGCTTCATTATCCTCTTCCGTCCAGGTCATATAATAACATGGAACCGCGCCCGCTTCGCGAATCCAAGATACAATCTTATCCGCTGCCGCTTCCATTACGGCAAACTCGCCCATCGGGTGCGCCACATGCTGCAGGATAACATAATCATATTCCCCATACAAAATATTGAATCTTGTCTGCTCATTATCCGCATGATAATCCAGTCCCATACCACCCTTTGTGAGCATAGTGACCTGTACTTCCACGCCACGCTCTTTACACAGATTTTTAAAGATAGCAGGCATATCATTAAAATAGGTATGACTGTTTCCGATAAACAGTATTCTCATCTTCTACTCTGCCTCCTCGTCCATAGTCTCCAGCAAAAAACTGACCGGTCTGAATCCATCGTTACAGGATATCATCGCCGACCTCGGATCCTTCATCCAGCCATCATAAAAATCTTCCCCGCCATGCGCCAGTGCCATAACAAACGAAGAGACCGTATCCCACGCACTTCCGCAAAAACCTTCCGGCTTTTCCCATCCATTACAGATGAAACTCTGCCCCATCTGCATATCGCATGCGTGCTCTATCGGATTTTCATACTGCTCTATCAGATCATCATAACGAGCAATCTTTTTTACGGTGATACGAACTTTCTTCATACATAGTTACCGTCCTACATATCATACATTGCGAAACATTGCAAGAACATTGCAGAACATTTCGAAAACATTGCAAACTCACTAAATAAACTATCTTTGGCAAGAATTTGCTATATTTGTTTTCAACCACAACATTATGGAACATTACGATTTTTGCAATGTTTCCTCAATCACCAGATGTTAATAAAAGCCCCCTGCTTCTACAAGAATGCATTTATATTATCATCGGGTCTTCCTTCCGCATTGCCACCATACTAATCTTGTCATATACGGTTCCCTCCTTGTGTGCTATAATGATCCTTCCTACGCAATCACCTTCTCGGCATTCTCCCGGATATGGTTGATCGTTTCCATCAGCTCCGCCCGGGTCTTTGGATCAAACATCTTTACGAAGCTGACCGGCTTATCGAAGGGCGGTTTGGTCAACAGCTCCACATCTTCCATATAGCCGTTTTGCTCCACATGATTGATGATCTTATGTACAAAGGCGATCTGCTTCTGATTCAGTGCTTCGTCATCGATGAATTTCGAGAAAGCATTCATTGCCGCTTCGTGATCCAGTTTGGTGATCTTACGGATCAGCAGACCAAACGGCGTATCTCCGAATTCCCGTTCGTAATCTTCCCAATTCCCAAGTTCCTGCGTCAGCACCCGCTCCAGTTCCTGATAATCCGCCCGTGTCAGCGGGACATTGTTTTTCAGCTTATGGATAGCAATGCTGTCGCCGTGTTCTTCCACATACCGGTTCACCTTCTTCCGATAGTCTTCGAAATCATAGGCCGCATCCAGTGCCTCTCCTGCTTTGCTCTCGATCACCGGATCGTTCAGATGGGTAATGATGATCTTCTTCGGCTCCTGATCCAGAAACTTCAGCAGTTCCCGAAGATCTTTCCGCACATTCTCCAAGGTCAGCAGGTCTGCTCCGGCCCAGAAATCGTCTGTATTGATCGATTTGATCAACTGGATTTTCGCCTGTACTTGCGGAATGGTTGCCTTCTGCTCCAGTTTTTCCGCAATGTGACGCAGCGTATTCTGTGAGCGTTTCAGCATCTTCGACTGCTCCGCCTGCGCAATCATCAGCCCATACATAAAACTGTCGAAACGGAGTGCATCCACATCATTATCGTCATAATGTACCAGAGGCGCAATGTGATCGATGAGTTCACCCTTATCGCCCTCGCTCAGGCAGGTGAACACCTCTTCCTTTGCATACTTTTCCACATACTGCTTTTGCAGCCGAACGCTGACCAGATCATTATTCAATGCCTGTACCATCGTCAGGCAGCGTTTCACCAGACCGCCCCGGATATCCTGGTATTCGATCTGAGCGAATTCCGCTCCCTGCAGCATCATGATCAACGTCACCTCTTTGCCATAGATGCTCTCCGACAGAGATTTAGCTTCCTTTCCTTCAAAACCGTTCGGCTTCTCCCGGAAGAATTCGAAGTTTCCGCAATAGTCAAAAATCTGGAAACGCCGCTTGCCCAGATACTCTCCATCGATCTCATCCGTGCAGAGCAGCTCCGGTGCCAGGCGGGTACCGCGGCCAATCATCTGCCAGAACTTCGTCTTGGAACGCACCTTTTTGAAGAATACCAGGTTCACACACTCCGGTACATCGATACCGGTATCCATCATATCCACGGATACCACAATGTGCGGTGTCGAATCCGCTTTCTTAAAGTCGCTGATGATCGTTCCTGCATAGGCATCGTCACAGATG
>JAFXQR010000008.1 GCA_017526985.1 Lachnospiraceae bacterium | reverse complement strand
TTGGCGGAGACTACGGCAGGCCAGAGTCCACCTCATCCGGCGCTGGCGCGCCACCTTCCCCTCAAGGGGAAGGCAAGATGCCTTCCGTGAGGTGATCTACAGCCCTACAAATACGAATTTGCCAAAGAAAAAAGCCCCGCGGGCAAAACCCACGGGGCAGTGTGTTGTCAAGACAATCACTAGCCAAGATCGCAAGGAATCCCCCCCAGAGGGTCCCCCTTGCGAATATCCTAAGGCATCCTCCCGCAAGCGGGCCCCTCCTTAGGATGTTTAGCAAACGCCCTGAGCGATCATTGCGTTAACAACCTTCTCGAAGCCGGCGATATTAGCGCCTGCAACGTAGTTGCCTTCCATACCGTACTTCTTAGCAGCTTCATCGATTGCGTGATAGATACCAACCATGATACCTTTCAGCTTGGAATCAACCTCTTCGAAGGACCAGGAAAGACGCTCGCTGTTCTGGCTCATTTCCAGAGCGGAGGTAGCAACACCACCTGCGTTTGCAGCCTTACCACCAACGAACGGTACATTGTTCTTCTGGAAGTACTCGGTAGCTTCGATGGTTGTCGGCATGTTAGCACCTTCTGCTACATACTGTACGCCGTTAGCTACCAGCATCTTAGCATCTTCGATATCCAGCTCATTCTGGGTAGCGCAAGGAAGAGCGATATCTACCTTGTACTGCCATACACCGTGCTCACCGTTCTTCTTCTCGTGATACTCAGCAGACTTTCTTGCTGCAGCATACTCGGTCAGACGTGCACGCTTCACTTCCTTTACTTCCTTCAGCAGAGCTACATCAATGCCTTCCGGATCATAGATCCAGCCGGTGGAATCGGATACGGTAACTACCTTAGCACCCAGCTGCTGTGCCTTCTGGCAAGCATAGGTAGCAACATTACCGGAACCGGAGATTGCAACTACCTTGCCTTCCATCTTGTCGCCGTGGCACTTAACCATCTCCTCGGTCAGGTACAGCAGACCATAGCCGGTAGCTTCTGTTCTTGCCAGGGAACCACCATAGGTCAGACCCTTACCGGTCAGAACGCCTTCATACAGATCGCGGATTCTCTTGTACTGTCCGAACATAAAACCGATCTCTCTTGCGCCGGTACCGATATCACCAGCCGGTACGTCGGTATCTGCGCCGATATACTTCTGCAGCTCTGTCATAAAGCTCTGGCAGAAATGCATGATCTCGTTGTCGCTCTTGCCCTTCGGGTCGAAGTCGGAACCACCCTTACCACCGCCGATCGGGAGTGTGGTCAGGCTGTTCTTGAATACCTGCTCGAAGCCCAGGAACTTGATAATGGAAAGGTTTACTGACGGATGCAGACGGATACCACCCTTGTACGGTCCGATGGAGTTGTTGAACTGTACACGATAACCTCTGTTTACCTGTACCTGTCCCTTGTCATCTACCCAGGGAACACGGAACATGATCTGACGATCCGGCTCGGTGATTCTCTCCAGGATCGCAAGTTTGCGATATTTCTCCTCGTTTGCGTCCACTACCGGGCGAAGAGAGTTCAGAACCTCGGTAACTGCCTGGATGAACTCCGGCTGGTCAGCGTTCTTTGCTTTTACTTTCTCAAGTACTTCATCTACGTAAGCCATTTTGTAAATCCTCCTTTTAATTGTTTAAAAATGTGCTTATTTGTGTGTTTGTGATATAAAAAAACGATATTCAGGCAATAGCAATGCCAGAAATACCGCCTTTGGTATCATCTTTGATCCGTAATCACATTCTTCACTTAAACCGGTCAGTTTATCTGACACATTTGTTATCCTAACAGATGTACGCTCAAAATGCAAGCACTTTTTTTACATTGCCACCTGATTTCGCCCGTGTTCCTTTCCAAAATACAGTTTCTCATCCGCCCGCTGGATCCACCTGTCAATCGTTTCTTCCTTTGCCCGATAGGCCACCCCGATGGTCATAGTCACCCGGATCTGCTTTCCTTCGAAAGAAAAATCCGCCTTTTCTATTTTCCTGCGAAGTGCTTCAAATACTCCGTCATCTACCAAATGTCCCTGCAACAGGACCAGAAACTCCTCGCCGCCCCAACGGCAGACATAGGTATTCTCATTGCCCTCTTTCAGCAGTTCTGCTATTCGCTGCAACACATAGTCTCCGGCATTGTGCCCGTAGGTATCATTGATCTTTTTGAAATGATCGATATCCGCAATGGCCAGCATACTGCCGTCCGCATTGGACGCAAGCTGTTCCAGCAGTTCCATCATATAATGACGGTTGTACAGACCGGTGAGCTTATCAATATGCGCCATCTGCCGCAGTTTATCCTCCGACTGCACGATGGTTTTGATCAGCCAGTTGGTGTAAAAGATCAGGAAACCGAATACCGTCAGAGAATTCATCATCCAAAAGATGCCGGCTGCGTTTTTATCGATATCATACAGCGGCCCCTGAAAAGAAACATAGCTTGTACAGATCAGATAAAAGACTACGACACCGACACAGACCGGCATCGCCTTCAAACTCTTGTGGTTCAGTTTATAGGAAATGTATTCCGTCACGAACATAACCGGGATCATGGACATACAATACAGATGAAAACCGAAATCGTGCCCAAGGCAGAGAGTAGTAATGCCCATATAGATCGTGATCCAAAGATAGACCATCCATACATAGAAATTCAGTTTTTTGCGCCAGATCAGGATATAGCCGATGATATATACGGCAATGGTCGGAATGCTGAATCTGACCAGAAAATCGACCTCGATGATACTGAAGAAGTACATCAAACCAAATACCATGAGCAGGATCACGGTATTTACAGCATATGAAAATTTCTGCGCCCACTGCTCTGTCATCCAACGCCCCCAAATACCTTCGCATAATATCTCTGTCTTTTCATGTTACCACTCTTTCCGGGCTTGTCAATGTTTAACCCTCATCTAAAAAGGCAGCTGCCCGTAAGCCGCTGCCTTTGCGAAAACTATAATGATAAATTACTTGCTCAGGTATTCGTGAATACCCTTAGCTGCTGCCTTGCCTGCGCCCATTGCCAGGATCACGGTTGCGGCACCGGTCACAGCATCACCGCCGGCATATACGCCTTCCTTGGAGGTCTGACCGTTTTCTTCCTGTGCCACGATGCAGCGGCGCTTGTCGATCTCCAGTCCCTTCGTGGTGGAAGAGATCAGCGGGTTCGGAGAGGTACCAAGAGACATGATCACAGTGTCCACATCGATCACAAACTCGGATCCTGCCACTTCTACCGGACGGCGACGTCCGCTCTCATCCGGCTCACCCAGTTCCATACGGATGCACTTGATACCGGATACCCAGCCCTTCTCATCCTCCAGGATCTCGGTCGGGTTGGTCAGCAGATCAAAGATGATGCCTTCCTCTTTTGCGTGGTGTACTTCTTCCACACGCGCCGGAAGCTCCGCTTCACTACGACGATAGATGATATGTACTTCCGCACCCAGACGCAGAGCCGTACGGGCTGCGTCCATAGCCACATTACCACCGCCGACAACAGCAACTTTCTTGCTCTTCATGATCGGTGTGGTGGAATTCGGATCAAACGCCTTCATCAGGTTGCTTCTGGTCAGGTACTCGTTTGCAGAGAATACGCCGTTTGCGTTCTCGCCCGGGATACCCATAAACTTCGGCAGACCTGCACCGGAACCGATGAATACTGCTTTAAATCCTTCTTCTTCGAACAGCTCGTCAATGGTGATGGACTTGCCGATGATCACATCGGTGTCGATCTTTACACCCAGAGACTTCACATTCTCGATCTCTTTTTCCACTACCGCTTCCTTCGGGAGACGGAATTCCGGAATACCGTATACCAATACACCGCCGGCTTTGTGCAGTGCCTCAAAGATCGTTACATCATAGCCCATCTTTGCCAGGTCGCCTGCGCAGGTCAGTCCTGCCGGGCCGGATCCGATAACAGCTACTTTCTTGCCGTTCTTTTCCTTTGCCGGTTCGGGCTTGATGCCGTTCTCTCTTGCCCAGTCAGCAACGAAACGCTCCAGCTTACCGATGGATACGGATTCGCCTTTGATACCGCGTACGCACTGGCCTTCGCACTGGCTCTCCTGCGGACACACACGGCCGCAGACTGCCGGCAATGCGGAAGACTCACTGATGATCTTGTATGCTTCCGCGATCTTTCCTTCTTTTACTTCCTGAATGAATGCCGGAATGTTGATGGATACCGGGCATCCCTGCACGCAGCGTGCGTTCTTGCAGTTCAGGCATCTGGTCGCCTCGGCCATTGCCTCTTCCTGATCATATCCCTTGCAGACCTCGGCAAAGTTCTTTGCGCGTACTGCAGGCTCCTGCTCCCTTACGGGTACTTTCTTCATTACATCTACTTCAATAGCCATGATCGTCTTCCTCCCCTTCTCAACCGTTGAGCAATGCTTCTTTTGCTTTTGCTTCCAGGTCACGGTACATTGCGCTGCGGCGCATAGCCTCGTCAAAGTTTACCTTATGTCCGTCAAATTCCGGTCCGTCCACGCAGGCAAACTTGGTCTTGCCGTCCACGGAGCAGCGGCAGGCACCACACATACCGGTACCGTCTACCATGATCGGGTTCATCGAAACTACGGTGTGAATGCCGAGTTTTTCGGTCAGCTGGCATACAAACTTCATCATGATCATCGGTCCGATGGTCACGCAGTGGTCATATACTTTGCCCTCTTTGGTCACAAGGTCTTCCAGGCACTTGGTCACCATACCGGTACGGCCATAAGAACCGTCATCCGTGGTAATATACAGATTGTCGGTCACTTCCTTGAACTGCTCTTCCATGATCAGGATGTCCTTGGTCTTGGCACCAATGATCACATCTGCGGAAATGCCATGTTCGTGCAGCCATTTTACCTGCGGATATACCGGTGCGGTACCCAGACCGCCGGCAATAAACACGATCTTCTTTTTCTTTACTTCTTCAATATCATCTGTTACCAGATCCGAAGGATGTCCCAGCGGTCCTACAAAGTCAGCCAGGAAATCCCCTTCCTTCATCTTGCTCATCTTCATAGTGCCGGCACCGATGATCTGAACAACGATGGTGACACTGCCCTTTTCTCTGTCATAATCGCAGATGGTAAGGGGGATACGCTCGCCCTCTTCGTCCGAACGAACGATGATGAACTGGCCCGGCTGGCAGCTTCTTGCCACCATCGGCGCCTCTACGACCATCTCAAAGATGGTTTCATTGAGATGCTTCATGGATAAGATCTTAAACATGGTTTCTTCCTTCCTTAAATTATGTTGTTAATGTGTGCTGTTTCTTCCCCAAAACAGTCTCTGTAAAACTACATTTTCCACTATATCACAGATTTTTTGTCAGATACAAGGAATTTTTAGGTTAGGAAAATCTAACTTTTTTTCAGGAATCACGGTAGTTTGACACCTCTTTTCGCTGAAAGCCTTATTAGGCTTTATTTTTTTGTCTATTTTCAATTTTGTGTATTGCGTATATGCGTATATTGTGTTATAATAGAACTATTAATACACTATCGCTGTT
>JAFXQR010000007.1 GCA_017526985.1 Lachnospiraceae bacterium | reverse complement strand
GATGTTAACGATATCTACAGAGAGTGCGATTTCATCACGATCCATGTACCGCTGATGGATGCGACAAAGGGTATGATCAACAAGGATGCTATCGCACAGATGAAGGATGGCGTGATCCTGCTGAACTTTGCCCGTGATCTGCTGGCAGATGAGAATGCGATCCTGGAAGGCATCGCTTCCGGCAAGGTTCGCAAGTATGTATCTGACTTTGCAAACCCGACTACCGCAGGCAAGGACGGTGTGATCCTGATGCCGCATCTGGGCGCTTCTACCGAAGAGGCAGAAGACAACTGCGCAATGATGGCAGTCGATGAGCTGCGTGACTTCCTGGAGAACGGTAACATCCGCAACTCCGTAAACTATCCGAACGCAGATATGGGCGTATGCCAGAGAGCAGGACGTGTAGCAGTCTGCCATAAGAATGTGGCAAATATGATCACACAGTTTACCGCAGTATTCGGTGGTGCAGGCATCAACATCGACAACATGCTCAACAAGTCCAAGGGTGATTATGCATACACCCTGCTGGATACCGATTCCGCAGTAACGGCAGAACTGGTAGAGAAGCTGGCTGCAATCGATGGCGTGATCCGTGTGCGTGTGATCAAATAAATTTTCTAAGCTGTAGAGATAAGACTGCCGGAGTATCCTTCCGGCAGTTTTTCGAAAAAAGAAAGGGGGCGGACCTATGTTATTTGCAGATAAAATGGTATACCTGCGCAGACAGAGCGGATGTTCACAGGAAATGCTGGCAGAAGCGTTGAATGTCAGCCGTCAGACCGTTTCCAAATGGGAGCTTGGTACATCTCTCCCGACGACAGATATGATCGTGGCACTCAGTGATTATTTTCATGTATCCACAGATTTCCTGCTGCGCGATGATTTCCAGATCGATGATTCCGATGGCCTGGCTCAGGTGGTGATCAAGTTCTTAAACTCTGCACAGGATATGGACCGGCTTTCCAAAGAACTGGTAATGATCGCAAAGGACGGTGTGATCGATGATTCTGAAAAGACACAGCTTGGCAGCATCATGCAGACCATCGACGAAGTGCAGGCGGTCATCAATGAGGTACAGACGCTGCTGAAGATCTCGCAGTCGAAGGCAAATAATCAGTAATCTTCTTAACAGAATCTATATGAAAAAACGACCTGTTATGTGGGTCGTTTTTTTGATGCTATGAATATTATTCATATGTGATTCAATGGGGATTACTCGTTTGTTGAAAAAATATCACCGTAGGAATTCATATTACCCATAGTGCTCTGGAATTTCCGCTCCAGATCGACACTACGCTCGGAAGCCAGATCCATATAGCGGACAAATACGCTTTCTACGCTACAGCCTTCTTCCAGTGCGATCTCTTCCATAATGGGTTTGATCTGCTCCAGCTGATAACCTACCTGTGTTTTCTGCGGATCGATATGCCCCAGCACCTTATCTGCATAGGTATTGATCCGGTCTAAAAATTTCTCATCATCTTTGCTCATGATGTCTCTCCTTTCGAAATGTTGCCTTATTATAACACAGTATTTACGATTCGACAAATTCGTATTTGGCGAGCTCCGTTGCTGTGGCGAAAAACTCTTGCCCTCCCCTTGAGGGGAGGGTGCCCGAAGGGCGGGTGAGGTGGACAAAAGTCTGCGGAGTATACATGGGAGCCGGGGCAGATAAAGCAGTTTTCGAAGCCTTGCCGAAGCAGTTTGTGAGACCAAGCAGTCCTCACTTGCCCTGAGCCATGTTTGAGCATTCATCCTAAGGAGGGGCCCGCTTGCGGGAGGATGCCTTAGGATATTCGCAAGGGGGGACCCTTTGGGGGGATTCCTTGCGATGTGACGCGAGTGATAGTGTAGCAGGATGAATGCGAGTTGGCGATGGGCAAGTTGGTTTGGAAGGACTGCTTAGGTCGAAACAAACTTCTTGCGAAGGCTAAGCTCGAAAACTGTCTTTACTGCCCGGCGACCAAGCGAAGTCTACGCCAGGCCCGGGTCCACCTCATCCGGCGCTGGCGCGCCACCTTCCCCTCAAGGGGAAGGCAAGATACTTCTCCTTAGGATCAATTATCCATCATCGCCAGCACCATCTGGGCACTTTCGATGAGCCCCGTCCCGGTGTCCATACTGCACTTCTGTATGTAGCGGTGAGCCTCCGCCTCGCTCATATGGTTGCGTTCCATCAGCACTGCCTTGGCACGGCCCAAAAGCGCGATCTCTTCCGGCGAGCGCTTCTTTGGCGACATCCGCGCCCTCTTCTTTTCGCGCTCGCGCCGCCCGATCATCATGCCCAGCGTACCAATCAGCTCCGAAGATTTCAGCGGCATCGCCAGCGCCACCACGCCGTCTTCCACACCTTCCTCGATACGGGCACCGGATGCCACCAGTAGCACCTCAAAACCTTTCGGCAGTTCCTCCAGCAGATCCGAGTAGATCATATCCGCGTACTTGTAACCACAGATGATGATCCCCTCGTCCAGCTCGTCTGCCTGGGCCAGCGCCTGTGCACCGGTGGTACAGGCTGCCGCCACATCATAGCCGTTACGGATCAGGAGACTGCGTATGCCGTGCGCTTCTTCAGTTTTCCCGAACAGTACGATCAGGCCTGTCACGGACGCCCCTCCTTCTCTGCGAATTGAAAACCAGCTTCCTTTTTCAGAAAATTCTTAATACTTATACAGATACCGGTCTACTTCCCACTGGGATACCTGTGCACTGTACTCCAGGAACTCCTTCTTCTTTGCCGATATGTACAGCGGTGCGATATGCTCGCCCAGCGTATCCGTTACCAGCGTATCCTTCTCCAGCTCACGAATTGCCTCGATCAGTGTCGCCGGCAGCGATTCGATCCCGGCAGCGATCTGTCCCTCCTCGGATACTTCATATACATTGCCCTCGATGGGTGCCGGCGGCTGGATCTTCTTCTCGATACCATCCAGTCCCGCACGCAGCGCTACGGCCATCGCCAGATACGGATTGGCTGCCGAATCCGGGCTGCGCAGCTCGATGCGGGTATCCTCCCCGCGCTGCGAAGGCACACGGAGCATGGTGCCCCGGCCGCGCCCCCAGCCGATCAGCACCGGTGCATCGTAACCCGGTACCAGACGCTTGTAGCTGTTTACCAGCGGATTCATCACTGCGGTCATTCCCTTGATGTGCCGGATCAGTCCGCCGATGAAATATCTGGCCTCATCACTGATCCCGCCCTCTCCTTCGGGATCATCAAAGATATTTTTTCCATCCTTATAGAGGGCCATATTCAGATGCATCCCGGAACCGTTATTTCCGTACTGCGGCTTCGGCATAAAGGTGGCATGCTGTCCGTGCCGGCGCGCGATGGTCTTGACTGCCATCTTAAAGGTCATCACATTGTCGGCGGTCTTCGTTGCCTCATCGTGATGGAAATCGATCTCGTGCTGCGCATTGGCGATCTCGTGATGGGAAGACTCGATATCAAATCCCATTTCTTCCAATGTAAGTACCATATCGCGTCGTGCATTTTCACCGGTATCCACCGGCCCGATATCAAAATAGCCTGCACGCTCATTCGTCAGTGTGGTCGGCTCTCCGTCCTCCCCGGTCTGGAACAGGAAGAATTCGCATTCCGGTCCCACATGGAAGATATAGCCCTTTTCTTTTGCTTCCGCTACGGCCTGCCGCAGGATCCGTCTGGGATCTCCTGCAAAGGGCTTGCGTTCTGCCGTATATACATCACAGAGCATACGCGCTACCTTACCGTGCTGCGGTCTCCAGGGAAGTATTGCCCAGGTGTCCGTGTCCGGATACAAGTACATATCCGATTCCTCCACGCGTGCGAATCCGTCGATGGCCGAGCCGTCAAACATATAGTCATTGTTCAGCGCCTTTTCCAGCTGCCCCGCCGTGATCGCCAGATTCTTCAGATTACCGAACACATCCGTAAATTGCAGACGGATAAACTCCACATTTTCGTCTTCCGCGATCTGCAGGATCTCTTCCTTCGTGTATTTTGCCATGATAGCCTCCCCTTTCTTCGGTAGGAATTGTCTTTTTCGGTCATAATACCAGTTTCCCTGTAAAAAAGCAAAAGGAGCACCCATTCCGGGCACTCCTTTGTGTCAACCTATGCTATTATAAAGCATGGCTCTGCATCCGTCAATGCCGCATGGGTATCGGAATAATACACAAAAAATTTGATCGCCACGGTCAAAAATATATGGAAAAATGATAGTTTTACTGATATAATATAAAGGCGTATAACATTTCTTTGTAGCAGTGGGGGCACGGATGATATGAAGAAGAAAATCGCAGTCTTTACGACCGGCTGGTGCGGCGAGATCCTGTCGCAGTTTCTTACCGGTATGCAAAAATCTCTTTCAGATAAACAGGTCGATATCTTCCTGTTTATGGGATATCCTACATACATTGACACCGCGGCGATCAAGCGGGGAGAAATGAACATCTACTCCCTTCCGGATCTGCATGATTTTGACGGTACCGTGATCTTCGGCAGCGGTCTGAATTTCCCGGACAAGATTGAAAATATCATCGGCAGGAGCAAAGACGCCGGCATCCCGGTCATCCTGCAGGGCACCCATGTGGATGGCATCTGTTATGTCGGCTCCGATAATTACCAGGCAACACTGGATATGACGGAGCATCTCCAAAAAGAACACAATGTACGCAATATCATCTTTTTTGCGGGCACGCAGGATTCCCTGGATTCGGAACTGCGGCTCAAAGCCGTAAAAGATTATTTGGAAAAGAGTGGTCACACGGAAGATCTGAAAGATGTGTTTTATACCAAATGGGAAAACGCCGCCGTTACCAGAAAGATCAATGAGATGTGCGCAAACGGCGAAACAATGCCGGATGCTTTTATCTGTGCCAATGACGGGCTGGCCATGGAATGTGTTATTTCCTTAAACCGTCACGGCTACGATGTTCCGGGAGATGTGCTGGTCACCGGTTTTGACTTCATCGATGACAGCCAGATCTTCTCGCCTTCCATCGCTTCCGTGGATCAGTGTTTCACGGAAATGGGCGCCGCTGCCGGAAGACAATGGCTGGAACTCTGCGGCGGAGCAGAACCGGGACATTCCGAACTGGTTCCGTGTAAATTTATCCCCGGTGAAAGCTGCAACTGTTTTGAATTCCGCAACAGCGACAATATCCGTCGCCGCGTGGGCCGCGAAGCCTTTTCCAAGCGTGCGATGACCACCTATTTCAACCGCAAGCTGAACCTGATCGACTCTACGATCTTATCGTGCTTAACCTATCAGGATTTCAAGCGCAATCTGCACCGGCTGCTCACGGATAACCACGACTACGAAGGCGATTCTTTCCATGTATTACTGGAGCCCAATTTCGGTCTGTCCATTTATGACCCGAATATCCGCCTCAACACGGAGGGCTACAGCCGCAATATGGAAGTACTCTACTCTACGGAAGACGGCGTCGCATACGAAAAAGAACTGTTCGCTTCCCGCGATCTGGTTCCGGGATATGATCCGAACGGTGTCAATCACCTCTACATCTTCCTGCCGCTGCACGAAGCGGATGAAGCCTATGGTTATGCCGTTTTCCGGGATTGCATGGAAAAAGTGGAAAACCATTTCCTGCATACCTACCAGAGCCGCATGGGACTGGTCTTTGACAAATTCCGTCACGCCCTGAGCCTCGACCAGGTCAACAAACGCCTGCTGGATCTGATGCGCCGCGATCCGCTCACCAATGTAAGCAACCGTATGGCATACGAAGATAAAGAAAAATTTCTGCAATCGCAGATCAATTCCACCACGGAAACTGCTTTTGCCATCGCCATGTTTGATGTCAATAATCTGAAACTGATCAATGATACCTACGGACATGATGCCGGCGACGGCTATCTGATCCGCGCCTGCCATCTGATCTGCAAGATCTTCAAACACAGCCCGGTCTATCGTGTAGGCGGAGACGAATTTATCGCTGTACTGGTGGGTGGCGATTACGAAGAACAGGAACATCTGCGACAGGAATTAAACCATCATATGAGTCCGTATACCAAAGAATTGCCGTTGCCTCCCGACTATGTTTCCATCGCCTGCGGTATCGCATCTTACGATCCGAAAACCGATATCTGCATACAGGATGTGGTCAAACGCGCCGACGCGGAAATGTATCAGATCAAAACGGCAATGAAGGGCGAAACACCGAGATAAAATTTTCATCCGTTTTTCGAGTTATCCTACATTTTGCTTCCGGTAATGCGGCAGCTTCGCCATGGCCACAAAAGCGATCACCACACCAACTGCACAGACTCCGCTGCCGGTCAGCAGCATACTCCGCATTCCCAGATGATCCAAGATCACGCCGCTCAGCAGATTGGAAAACACGCCACCCATAGTGATAGCGCTGGTGATAAACGCCTGCCCCTTTACCTGGTCGGCTTCCTCCATCGTATTGCTTACATAGTAAGCTGCTGCCGGGATAAATACCGCATACGCAAAAAGCTGGAAGGACTGGCTGATGTACATCGTCGCCATATTGGTCGCAAACAGCAGGATCACGATCTTTACAAAAAACGCTGCCCCGGAAAAGACCATCAATGTCTTAGGTGCAAACTTCTTTAACACGATCCCGATCAGCGCCATCACCGGCAGTTCCAAAATGGCCTGCAGGAAATTGGCATAGCCCAACTGGGCTTCCCCGCCACCCAGATTACGGATGATCTGAATCATAAAATCATTGATCATATTGTGCGCAAAAAAGAAACAGATCGTACCCACGAGATACAGCATATACGCCGGATACTTTTTGATAAACGCAGAAACACCGGTCTTGCCGGCAGCTGTCTTTTTTTCTTCCGATTGCTTTTCCGTATTCTCTTCCGGTTTCCGAAAAAAGAAGATCAGCAAGGCCGAGAGGATCATCGTCACAATATTTACTGTGAGTAACAGTCCCACGCCATAGTTTTCCACCGCCTTGCCGATGATCGCGGAAGTGATGGCGAAACTGGCAGAACCAAGTCCTCTCGCCAAACCATACATGATATCCGCGCCGGCTTTCTGATATTCAAAACAGAGCGCCGTCATCACCGGCTGATAAGCAAACTGTATCATATAGATAAGCGCATAAATGATAAAGACCGCGATCTTGCTGCTGTGCAAAAATACCAGAAGCAGTGAGCCAATCCCGATGATCGCCACACAGATCAGGATAAACCTGCGGTTGGTGAGCCAGCCCGGTTTGTCAATGATATCCGCAGCAATGGGCTGCACAATCGCCGATACGATATTCGCCACCGCCAGCAACACGCCCACTTCCACATTGGAAAAGCCCTGCTCCAAAAGATAAAGCGCCGCACACGCATGGATCGTGCAAAACGCCGCAAAATAAGTCACATTTAATAAGATGTACCGTAATGTCCAAAACTGCTTCTTTTTCATATTCTTATTCTCTATCGCTCAATGTCTCAAGTCTATTTTCAAGCCATTATCCCATCCTGCTCCTGTCTTCCAGCACATGTTTCACATAGCGGAATTCACTCTCACGCAGATATCCCACCATTATGGAGCCATGATACATGTATTCATAAAATCCCATATAGATCGTTGCCGTATCCGTCAGGATCTCATTGTCTTCCGTCACGGAATAACGAATGCCGGAGCGTCCCAGGAAATAATGCATGCACTCATGAATAAGTACCGCCAGGACCACATTGTACCTGGCGTATGTACTCACCTTGATCGTTATGACACTTTTCCCGTTCTGATAACTATATGTCCCTGCCGCATCCGTCCGGTCCAGTTCTTCTTCCGCACGCACTTCCAGATTGTAAGGCTCCATTCCGCAATGCCGCAGGATATCCGCAGCCATACGACTGAGATATCCCGCATCGGTACATTCCGCCTGAAACGCTTCATACAATCTTCTGTCCGGTTTAAACTCCGTACGGTGTTTCCCCAGACGCTGTTCCAGCAATTCGATACTGCTGTCAATGGTGCTTTTGTTTTTGGTCGGCCCCGATTGCTGCAACACTACAAAGAACACAAACCCCAGAATCAGTATGATCGAAAATAATCCGTAAAAACCCATTCTTTCAAAATCTCTCTTTTGATTTTATTTCCGGTTTTGATTCTGATCTTAATCCTGTTTTCTTGACCACTTTGCTTCTTCAAGTGCTGCCAGATCATCACCGTTCTCATTATCCTCCGGCAGATCACGCTTCGGTGCCGTATTCTGGGAAACTGTATTCTGAGATGCTTTATTCTGCGATGCAGCAGTTGCGGCAGCCTGCACGTTCTTGCTCACTTCGCTCTTCGCTGTTGCGTTTCCGGTTTCTGCGCTCTTTGCCACTGTGTTCTTAGACTCTTCCTGTTTCGGTGCTGCAGCCTTTGGCGCGATATACGCATCTCCCATCAGTTTTTTAAACTGCTCGGTCTGCGCCCATTCTTCACATTCCAGTGCACGCACTGCCGTCAGCGGATGCCGGTTATTTGCCATATACATAAATTCCAGCGTCTTGTCCCAACCGTTATTCTTGACGATCTCGCGATACTCCTGCGCCTGTTTCATAAACTCTTCTTTATTTGGTGCCATGGGGATCCGGTCATCATATCCGGCCAGATACATGCACACCGTAGACATCTTATCTGCAGTTCCGTCACACAATACCGCCGCGCGATCCGCAGAAAATTCACTGCAGCGCATCCAGTAGTAAAATGCCACCTGCATCGGTATCGTCAGCAAGGATCCGAAGGGGATAAATGCAGTTGCTGCAGAGGACGCTCCGCTCAGTACGATCCTGCCCATGGTCGAATACAGCTGATGATGGCAGGCAATGTGTCCGCATTCGTGTGCCAGTACTGTCGGCAGCAATTCCTGCGGTAGCTTATTGATCATACCGGAGGTCATCACGATAAACGGCTTTTCGTCTCCGGCGGTATACGCATTCGGATTGTCGTTCAGTTCCAGATACAGATCCGGAACCGCGATCCCCAGCTTCTCACAGATCGGCGGCAGCATCTCATAGCACTGTGGGAACTGTTTTTCCGACACCCGGATATGACTCGACAGATTCACGATCCTGTACTGCCGCTCGCTGAACATCTTCATAAATCCCTTCACGATCGTCTGAAATCCCGGTATTGCCTTCAGTGCCCCCAGCGCCGCCTTATCCGATTCGTGTACATACTCTTTTGCATTAAATGCCATTGTTTTTTCTCCTTTCACACATTACTACACAAAAACCACGAGAACCATCTCGTGGTCTTAATTCTCTTATACCAATTCAACCCTCAAAATGGCGTCTATTACTGAGTCTTCATCGTAATACGGACCATAGTCTTTTGCAATTTCGCAAATATCTTTTACTTCCATTTCATCTTCTTCAAGATCTTCTGCAATCTCTTCATATTCTTTTCCTTTGCGGAGTTTACGACACACCTGACGGATCAAGCGTTCTTTGCTCCCTTCTTCTCTTCCTTCTTCTTTAAACATCTGCATTGTTTCGGCTTCATTATACTCTGTTAAGCACATATTTTTCACCTCACTTTGATGCTCTATCAGGAATTCCTTGATCAAAAAATCCTCCGGCATATCCCCAACTGCCTTGTCAACCGCATCCATCAAGTCCAATGTCTTTTGATTCTTTCGAACTTCTTCCACAAACCATGAATACTCTGACAGCGGTCTACAATGCTCAACTAAACAGCTGTTACCGTTAGAACGAATATTGTAAAGATGCACAGTTACTTCCACATCAGAATCAGCAATTTTACTTTTCAACGGAAAAGAATCACTCAACTTCAATAGCTTATCTGGCATGTCCACAGTTCCATTATAAAAAGTAACCAACCTGGGAACCGGTAATGTCATCTGCTTGCTGCCATACATATTCTGCTTCGTCCGCTTGATGTATTTATCATACTGCCTTCCCAAATACATCAACTGTCTGACCGGCATATTAGGGTTATAGGAAGACTGCTGCTCATATAAATTCAAATCGCATGCGATCAAAAAAGATGCATCATTCTTCATCCCCATATAAACGACATCTTCCATCGTCGTGATGTCAACATCGTCAGGATCCGTATAATTCGTCCCATTCACTGCATTATACAGCTCCAATGTCCATCTCTTGTTCTCTTCTCTGCCGAAAATAAAGCAAAACAATCTGTCCTTGTTGTTGCGGCTGATCTGTTCCATCCGCTCTCCTCCTTCATTATACAATTTGCCCAAAACCGTTACAAGTACAATTCTCGGAAAAAATCGGATGATATATCCAAAGATGATCTCCAGAAATGTGATGTCAGATTATCACACTTCCGGAGAATTGTAAAGTAAAAAAATATTTAATGATCACAAAAAGCTCAAGAAAGCTGAAACTCTTTTATTTTCCTGCAACCAATTCACTCTGCAGTTTTTCCATACCGGCGATCACTTTGTCGCAGAAATTGTCAAATTCCGGATCCTCTTCGTACTTGTCCGGATGCGAAAGCACATAGTCGATCGCCATACGCACACCCTTGTGAAACGGTACATTGGTGGTCATCTGCGGCACGAGCCGTTTCAATTTACTGTTATCAAAAGCCACGGATACGGACTTATCCCCAAGCAGACTGCCGGTAAAATCGTAACCGTAAGATTCTCCCACTTTGCTCAGAAAATCACTGGCTACATGATATGCCTCCAGCTCCACGCCAAGGGCATCCGCGATGGTCTGATAGATCTGATCCCAGGTGAGCACCTCATCTCCGGTGATCTGAAAAGCTTCCCCTATGGCGTGACGGTTTCCCATCAATCCGGTATAGCCGATGGCAAAATCCGAATTATAGGTCAGATGCCAAAGAGACGATCCGTCCCCCTGAATGATCACCGGTTTGCCCTGCTGCATCCGTTGGATCACCTGGTAAAAGCCTTTATTTCCATGCACCCCCAGAGGGATATTTCGCTCATCATAGGTATGGGACGGCCGCACGATCGTCACCGGAAACCCTTCTTCCCGGTATTTTTTCATCAAAAATTCTTCGCATGCGATCTTGTTTCTCGAATACTCCCAGTACGGATTGGCCAGCGCTGTTCCTTCCGTGATCACATAGCCCGCTGCCGGTTTGTTGTATGCCGAAGCGGAGCTGATAAAGATATACTGTCTCGTCTTCCCATGAAACAGACGATAATCTCTTTCTACCGCTTTCACATCAAAAGCAATGAACTCACTCACGGTATCAAACATCATACCGTCCAGTTTCTTCTGCACATCTGCCTCATCGTTGATATCCGCTGTGATCTGATGAATGTTCATCGGCACTTCCTCTTTACGATTGCCGCGATTCAACAGATACACCTCCCATTGCGGATCCTCTGCCAGTCGCTTGATGATCCCCATACTGATGGTGCCGGTTCCCCCGATAAATAATGCCTTCAAGTTTCTGTCCCCCTTTCAGAATATGCTTGTTTATTGTTTGTATTTCAACAAAGCCGCCCGGACTACAGGATGTCGAGATCGTTATCCCTTTGTTCGGACGACTTTTTGTTACTCATACGCATTTACATATTCATCTGTCATATGCCACAGTTTCGAAGTATCATAGCTATCCGGCAGATGTACCCAGTTTCCATCCGATACCTCCACAAACCATGATCCTTCGTCCATATCATATTCCATCCAGCCATAATCGCCATAGTCGGAAGAAATACCTTCATACCAGTACTGCCACTGATATGGCTCCTGCTCGTTGTTATACCAAAACCAGCACTGTGTATCGCTGTCATACCAGTCCGCACCGTCCTTATAACAGGTACGCCCGATCTCCTCCACATAAATACTGTTATTTACGGCAGCCGTGCTTCGCGTAGTATCGCTTTGCTCATTCATCCAGCCGTGAGAATGCAAGAACACCAGTGCAACCACGCCTGCCACCATGTGCATCGCAATGTAGATCCCCAGGATGATCAGGACGGTCTTCAGTGCATTCCTGCGCGGCTCCCGCTGATAGCTAATATAATTCCCGCCGGCGTTCTCCACTTTATCCGTGATATCGATCTGCAGCTGGGCACCGCATTTATCACAGGTCGGCAATGCGCCTTCTGCCCAGGTATACACCATACGGCTCCCACAATAGTTGCACATCAGCATCGTGCTGCCGCCGGCCATGATCATATTGTTGTAATGCTGACCGTTCTCGTCGTAATAGCCTTCCTCAAAGTAACGCCCATCCTCTGCTGTCCAGCTCTTCGGATAGTAATCATAATCGTGCGCAGCGCAATGGAAATGGCTGACCGTACCATGCTCTGTGGCATTCCATCCATACGGCTGCGAAGTACGCGTCCGACGCACCGGCGTATAACTCCGATAGCTGCTGCGCGAAGAAGAATAGGACGAACTGTGATGGCTCGACGAATGGCTTCGGCTTCGGCTACTGTTGCTCGAATGATGCGATGAACTGTGCGAGCTGCGATGACTGCTACTGCTATGATGTGAACTGCTGTGTCTGCTTGGCGGCATTGATCTTTCTCCTTCTGTATCTGCTGGTATCGTTATCCAAATAGCAGTTTGTTACTTTTCTGCTTTCTTTCCTTTCACCAGCGCCTTATTCTCATACATCTTCTCGTCTGCGCGTTTATACATTTCACGGAACACACGGCCGATCTCCTCTTCTCCCTGCTGCCGCATCCGCTCCAACTCTTCCCGGCCTACACCTGCAAACCCGCCGGCATAACTGATGCGCACACCTTCCCGATTCCGGTTCATCTCTTCGCATTTTTTCTGCAGATTTTCCATCAGCATCTCGTGATCAACACGTGTCAGCTCCGGATAGACCACGATAAATTCATCTCCGCCCATACGCGCTACCACACCGTCTTTTCCGAATACGCTCTGCAGCAGTTTTGCAAAATCCGTGATCAGCCGGTCGCCCTCCGCATGCCCGTACCGGTCGTTTGCCTTCTTCAGATCATTTAGATCAAAATTCACAATGCCAAACGGTCTGGGATCTTTCACGATCTCCTGTTCCAGATCATTGACCTTCTGCCGGTTATACACTCCGGTCATAATATCCTCATACGCCAGCTTTTCCAGCACCTCGTTTCTTGCCTCCGCCAGCATGGTCCTCTGCTGTGTATTGAAGAAGTCGATGATGACGGAAAGCGCAAATACATACAAGCCGATGAGCACGATACTTTCAAAATCGCTGGCCTGTACATTAACAAATTTGTAGTACAGATATCTGGCAAAATCAACCATAGACACAACGACCAACGCGATGGTACCGATCAGCATTTCTTTATGAAACGCTTCTTTGCGGATCACGCGGACAATGGTCATCGCCAGAATATAGAACAGTGTAGTGACGATGATCACATGTCCCACCACCAGGATCTTCGGTATATGTATGATATCCATAAAATGCAAAAAAAGCGCAATGATCGGGAACGCCACATCCACAGAGATCATGACCGGAAACAAAATACGGTTCTTTCCTTTATAGCGGTAATAAAAATCATCCGCAAAATACATGGTGAAAAACAGCGGTGCGATATACAGAGAAAGATATTCGATATACCCTTTCAATGCCAGCTGATTTCTGGCGAAGAGTTCGATCAGATTGCCGATCCCGAATTCCCAAAGCCCGATCCAGATAAAGGCGATCGACATCCAGATCAGATTGCAAATCAACGGGTTTCTGTGCAGGAACAAAAATCCCACAACGATCACCGTTGCGGAAAGCAGTATCACCGCGCAATCCACGATCAGCTGCAGACGCTTGGTTCCGAGTATGCCGTCATTATACAGATCCGCATTGCAGACCGAAGGGATACGGATCTTGTGTACCTCTCCGTCCTCCTGCACCGTCTGCGCTACCGTAAGGGTTTTTCCCTCATAATCCGAAGGCAGGGGAACCGTGATATAACCGTAGCCATACATATGCTGCGGCTGTTCTCCATAGGTATAAAGCTGCTCTCCATCCAGAAATACACGTGCAGAAGAATGCGCCACAAAAAAACGGAGCATGGGCGTTTCCATATGCCCTTGCAGTTTGGTGGAATAGATCAGCAGATCTCCTTTTTTCATATCCGGAAATGTAAACTGTGCCAGATCCACATCCATATACATTTCACCGTTTACATTCACATCATAGTGCTGGTTCTGCTGCAGCTTGGCTTCCCCGATATTGCTTTCTCCCATAGCAATATAGATCAATACCAAAAGCAGCAGGGCCATTCCGCCCAGAATATAACACAGGATTGCTCTTCTGTTGTCCTCATTTCCCGTCTTTCTTTTCGGAAATGCTGTTTCTTCTGCCATTCGCTTTCCTTTTACTCACTCTTCCGAAAACAACTCTGCTTTCACCAAAACCAGCTCGTCCGCTTCATTGCGCATCACCACCAGACGCTCTCCCGGCTGTATATCATAGGCAGCTCTTGCCCCCTCCGGCAGGGTGATGCGGTTCTGTTCATCGATTTTTACGATACCGTATACTTCGCTGTTCATAATATAAAAACTCCATTTGCCACGAAAAAAACTATATTATAGTCCTTCCGCCATCCAGGACCACCGTTGCGCCGGTCATATAAGTCGCTGCATCCGAGATCATATACAAAATGGTGCAGACATACTCATCCGGACGGCTCATACGTCCCAGTGGGATCAGCTTACTGATCTTTTCCTGAAACTCCGGATCCTGCCCATTCTCCAGACTGGCAGGACATAAGGTATTCACGCGGATCCCTTTTTCCGCCCAGTATGCTGCCAGATATTTGGTCAATCCGATCAACCCGTGCTTAACTACAGAATAAGAAACCGGCTTCACCGTCTGCTCTTCTTCCGGCAATCCCTCCTTGCGATAGATACGCTGGTCCGGAGAGATCAGACCGTAATCGGATGAGATGTTGAGCACGATACCACTGTGCTGTTTTTCCATCACTTCACCAAATACCTGCGCGCAGAGCATCGCCCCGGTCAGACCAACAGCAATGTCCGCATCCCATATATCCACCGGGAAGTTGTGGAAACGGATGGCACCCAGGTTTTTGGAGCCGCCTTCCACTTTCGGATTGTTTGCTGCGTTGTTGATCAGCACATCGATATGGCCGTATTTTTCCATCAGGATGTCACGCACTTTTTCCAATGCACTACGGTCGGTGATATCCGTTACAAATGTCTCTACCGTGATATCCTCGCCGTATTCTTCCACCAGTCCGTTCTTCACCCGGTCCATACCTGCCTGTACGATATCCAGAAGCACCGGGATACCGCCGCCTTCCACGATGGCCTCGGCATGCTTCATACCGATCAGGCCGCCGCCACCGGTCACGATGCATACCCGTCCGGGAATCTCAAAACGATTGGTGTAGATTTTTTTTACCATATTTGCCATGATGCCAGTCCCTTTCTGTATTTCAAGCGATTTTAAACAATTTCACTCAGCTTTATTTCTTTTTGCAACGCATCCGACTGCTTGATCGCCAATGCCATCCGCAGGGTATCGATCCCGGCCTGCAGACCGATCTTTACATCACGCCCGTCGCGCACAGCTGCCAGAAAATCCTTTAGTTCCCGGATAAACATTTCATTTCTCGCAAACTCCGGATAACCGCCGGACCGGATCCTCTCATCCCCCAGCCAGATGGCATACTCCGTACTGTTCAGATCCACCTCCAGGCGTCCGCCATCGCCGACTACCTTGAATCGATGCACCGGCGGATACTGCAAAAAGTCCGTATGTGTATAGATAGGAAAACTTGCTTCTCCCCTGCTGCAGCGGAAGACCGCCGACGCACTCTCTTCCACATCGATCTCCAGACCGCTCTGTTTCTGTAATACCGCACTCACACTCTGCGGCACACCAAAGATCCACTGCAAAATATCCAGATCGTGCATCTGCAGATTCAGTACCGGCCCGCCGCCCATCACGCTCTGTGCCATATAGGTACCGCGATAGTCTTCGTAACGATGCATGGTCGTCAGCCGCTCGGAAAACTCCGCTTCCACATAAGCGATCCTGCCCAGCATCCCACTTTCCACTGTTTCCTTCATCACTTCCACGCAGGGATGATAGCGGTTCTGAAAGCCCATAAACACTGCCAGCTTCTTCTCCGTCGCAATCTGCTGCAATTCCGCCACGCCTTCCATGTCGGCTCCCAGCGGTTTTTCGATCAGCAGATGGCAGCCCGCCTTCGCTGCTTTGATAGCACACTCGATATGTTTGGATGTGATATTGGTGATAAAAGCGATCTCCGGCTTCTGTGCCAGCGCTTCGTCCAGATCAGAAAAAGAAGTAATAGCATATTCCTGCTCCAGATCCACTCCTTCGCGGATCTGCAGCTTATCGGTAAATGTCGTCTTGTGCCCCCGCACACGGTATGCCAGCAACTCTGCCTCGTCGCCCAGCACCTGTCGGATGTTGCGCACATGCCGCTGTCCGATGCTACCCAGGCCGATCATCAAAATCTTCATACCCTCTCCTTTATACCAAACCGGTCTCTTCCAGTGGTTTATAATGTTCCTGCAAATACCTTAAGAGTTCCGTTTCCCGGTTCTCCATATAAAATTCCAGATACTCCAGATCCTTCTTGGCATCCACATCGATCGTATCCTCGATGGTATAGGCGATCACATGGTCCCCATGCATCAGGTGATTCTCCGCAATGAAACTTGTCCGCAGCAGATCCACATAACCGTCCGGTACATAGACCTGCGAAAAATCCTGTCGGGGATTGTTTGCCTCGTCAACGGTCATCCCCTCCACGAAACTGTGATAATATCCATCCTCCCGCACACAGAACATCTTATACGGTGGGAATACCTGCGGATGCGCGGATCTTAAACTGGTAGCATTCGGATCCGCCAGCATCTTTTCCGCAGCAGCATTGACGATACTCATTTCCCGCAGCGGTGTGGTAGGACGCAGATGCATAAAGAATTCCGGCAGCTTTTTCTCGTTTTCCGCCAGCCACCCAATGGCATGCTCCATAAACTGGATGTCCGGTGAATTGTCTGCCGCATATTCCGCCGGACGCAGAAATGGTGTCTCCGCCCCGTAATAATTTGCGATCTTTGCATACTCCGCCGAATCCGTGGAGACCAGCACTCTGGACACCTGCGGACACAACGCTCCGGCCGCCACCGCATACGCCAGCAGCGGATATCCCTTCACGCAGCGGATATTCTTATTTTTCACGCCTTTGCTCCCCGCACGCGCCGGGATAATGGCGTAGATATCACCCTTTTGGATCAAATCGTTAATCGACATATCATTCACTCTCCCCTCATCAAACTGCTTTCCCGATAGTTCTCAATACCGAAAGCGTTGCTCGATAGAAGCACCAGTCTTTATTTTACCTTTTTTATGTGGATTTTTCAAGAAAATAGATAGAATCGCAACCTTGCCCGCTCATTGAAATAGGCGCTGGTCAATAAGGTGATCTATAGCTAATAAAGTGTACATCCGGAGCCGGAGCAGATAAAGCAGTTTTCGAAGCCTTGCCGGAGCAGTTCGCAAGCCCAAGCAGCCTGCACTTGCCCGAAGCTCTGTCTGAGCATTCATCCTAAGGAGGGGCCCGCTTGCGGGAGGATGCCTTAGGATATTCGCAAGGGGGGACCCTTTGGGGGGATTCCTTGCGATGTAACGCGAGTGATAGTGTAGCAAGATGCAAGCGAGTTAGCGAGGGCAAGTTGGTTTGGAAGGCTGCTTGGAGGCGCTGCGAACTTCTTGCGAAGGCACAGCAAGAAAACTGTCTTTACTGCCCGGCGACTTAGCGAAGACTATAGCTAGCCAAGTCCACCTCATCCGGCGCTGGCGCGCCACCTTCCCCTCAAGGGGAAGGCAAGATACTTCTCCTTAAGATCAATTATCCATCATCGCCAGCACCATCTGGGCACTTTCGATGAGCCCCGTCCCGGTGTCCATACTGCACTTCTGTATGTAGCGGTG